>CACMFN010000007.1 GCA_902612965.1 uncultured SAR116 cluster alpha proteobacterium
TAACCTCAATCATTGCAGGTTTGATAAGTATAATAATTAATTTATCAATTAATTATGAACTATCCTTTTCACAAAAAAATAAAAGAGCATATGAACTAATTGAAAAATTATCAAAATACCCAAAACCATTAGTTATATTTGCAAAAAAAAGTTTTGAAAATTTAAATGATAAAGATTTGATGGAAACTCAAATATGGTTAGATGAAGGTAATTCGTCACAGTCTAAAATTAAATTGATAGATGGAAATATGCAAATTTTAGTTTATTACAGCAACAATTTTCATTTGTCTAAATACCTAAATAAGGTCTTATCTTTGACAAATGCAGAAATTGAAAATCTTAAAATTAATTTTGAAAAAAATGAGTTAAAATTAATTCTTGGGAAGTTGTAGTTAATATGCTAGGTTTTATTATAAACTACTGGAGTGACTATGAAAAAAATAATTTATAGCTTATTTGCAGTTTTACTAATTTGTTCAGTTAGTGGATGCACAGGATCAAATTCTACAGCTTCAAGAGGTATGGATCTCGGCAACCAAAGATTGGATTTGCTGTAATTAAAGATAAACACAATAATAAACAATAATAAATTTAATATTTTATCCACTAAATAGGAGATATTCTTTTGAAAATTAAAGGCTTTTTTATAGGAATTATTACATTAATTTTAATATTTAGTTCTAATGCTTTTGCTGCTTTTAATGATGCTGGCACTGAATACTCAAACCAAGGATCAGATACTTGGGTGCAAGACAGAGCAGGCGATGGGCTTAAAATGGTTAATGCTTTTGTATGTATTGTAAGAGCGTCCAACGGGGGTACGCGACCTAATACAACTTGGAAAGCATTAATAGATGAAATCACATGCGAATTAGCTCAACCAGATGCAGAAGGCGGTGGTGGAGCAGTTTCATATGCTGAAGCAACTATGGTATCTACACGAGCGACCGACGTTTCTCCTCAAGAAATGAAAGCTTACTTTGCGTCAGCAAGTGGTGAAAATTATGTTGCAAGCATGTCACTTAATTCAAGCACCGATAGTAGGTTTGGATTTGTAATGGATTTCAGATGGTATCAATCTACTGGTGCCTCTGTCCAAGGAACACATTCTAATACATCGAATGGTTGGTCAGAGATAAGTGCTGGTGACAATAATTCTGATGGAAATACTGATACAATTATAAGACATACTGAATATATGCCTGCTGGTGGTGGAGACCCAGAGTTTTCTAGTGGCGTAGCAGCTGTGACTTATGGTCCAGATAATAAAGTTACAAAATTTATTTCAAGTAATTTGGACTATGAAATGGGTGATGGTTCTGGGACGAAAGTATTTTATCAAGGTGTAACTGACGAAACTAAATACAGAAGAAGAATTCTTGCTGGAGATGGAGTTACAGCTCTAGATACGCAATGTTTTGACAGATCAAAAGAATGGAATAATACATGGGATTATAATTTATATGACAATGTAACAGGTGCTGAAGTCAAAATTTCAGGCTCTTTTGGTTTTACTTATTCAAGTGGTACTAAAAGAGGTTATATGGGCCACTGGGGCGTGCACATGGATGGAGGCAATGCCGATTATCCTTCTGGAACATCTACTGTTGCGATAACACAAAGAGACACTAATGCTGCCATGACACTTCATGCGGCACCTGGAAGACTAACTAAGATCACTAAATCTAATATTACAATAGCTGAGGGTGAAAAATTTAAAGTTTGGCAAGGTAATGGTAATGTTGACGTATATTACAGAAGTTCCTGCACGAATAATTTCACAACTGAACTTGGATCATGTAAAGACCTAAGTGGAAGCGTAGGAAATGGATATGCTTTTCCTGCCAGTTATTGGAGAGGTGCTGTTGCAATAGGAGCTGGTGACAGACTATGGTCAGAAATGACTAGATCTGAAGTGTTACTTGGCAATTTACCTGCTGCCACAATGTTTGAAAGAACTGACATTGGTCCAGCATCAACTTCCCCAAGTGTGGCATCTGACTTAAGTCTCACATGTGTTGGTTGGTGTCCAATAGGAGCTCCAACAAAAACTGAAATTGAAAATTATCAAGCTCAAAATTTTTGCCAAGCACCTTTTAATGCTGATAACAAAGATGGAGAAGGAAATACTGGTCAAGCTGGATGTAATTATACTTTTAAAAGTAGCAGTGATGGAACATCACCTCTTACAATGTCTAGAAGTTCAGGCCTAGTTATACCTTATAAAGCAGACGGCAGTGCTCCAATGACAAAAGCTGACGCTACATTTGGCAGACATTATGGAGTTGGTGGCGGTAACTATATTTTTACATCTGATATAGGAGGAACATGTGCTGCTGTAGAGGATCCAACAGCTACAAATAATATTTGGAATTGCTCAAATGGGGTTTTTGAATGGCGATCTGGTGTTGAGAGATGGGATCAGTATTATTATGCTAAATATGACAATGGATCTAATGTAACTGTTGAAAGTCCAGTTAAGCTCAAATACACTTTCGCATCTGCAGATGATCAAAATCATGTGAGTTTCCCTGATTCAACCACTACTTTTGCGTATGTTGAAAAGGTACCAACCACAACTGGAGGTATCAGGAATGGACTAGGGTATGATAATGTTAGTTCAACCACTTATCCTTCACAGTTCAATGGAAAGGTTTTTCTGCTTGAATATGAAGGCGCTGGTAATCTTCAAGGATTGCCAGAAAGAAGAACTGATAATAATTGGTTAAAACTTATTAACCCAAAAAGTGGAACACAGATGGTTGATGCAGATAATTCATCAAAAGGATATGTTGTAAAGGCAACTGGAACAGGTAAAATGCTTGCAAAACATGGCACTAGTACAGCGTGCGATAGTATGACTTTTGATTTTGCAACATCTGCTATACCAGCACATACATCAAAGACACTACCTCAATACGTTTGGTCAAGCAGGCCAACTGTTGAGTCAGTATCTGTTGTTCATGGTGTAGAACAATAGACAAGTTTACAATTTAAGGAATGCCCGGTTATGCCGGGCATTTTTTTTATAAGATTGGATAAATTGTTGAAACAAAACAAAGGAATGATCCAAAAGGTAACTTTAAGTTTGCAATCGATTTATTATAAATAAGGGTAATAATTCCAATTAAAGAACCAATAATACATGATGATAAAAAAATATATATTACGTCCTGATATGTAAATATTGTGGAGATTATCCCAAGAAGCCATTTGTCACCAGAACCAAAACCCTGAATACCCTTAAATAAGAAATACAAATATGAAATTATAAATATTAGTAACCAGCCAAAAGAAAATAAAAGAAGCTTATCTAAAAAAATTTTATAATTAATATATGGCCAGGTATTAAACACAATACTTATTATCAAAATCATTATTAGGCATTTTAGATCAATAAATAGTTTTTTTCTGTCTGTTTCAAAAATTACAGCTAAAAATATTGAAATGAGTGCAAATTTCAGAAAATACCATAAATCTAAGTAAAGAAAGAATACAACATATAAACAAGCAAAATAAACTTCAAAAATTAGTATTTCAAAATGAATTTTTTTATTACAATGAGAACATTTTCCTTTTAAATATATATAACTAAAAATTGGTATCAAATGAGCCCATAAAATAGTTTTTTTACAGTGATTACATTCCGATCTTCTAAGGATTTTTCTTCCATGAATTATTCCATCGGCAAAAGCATGAGAGAAAGACCCAGCTATTGTGCCCAGAGAAAACACTAAAATTAAAATAGTATAATCTATTTGAAAAAGTTGATTTTCAATTAAAAATGGTGACAATATAATCTTAATCCTATTTAGTATTTAAGATTTTATATATTAACATTTCCTTAAAAAAAATCTAATTGATATGCGAAATTTTCACTTTCCTGGACGATCAGAAGTTTACTCAAGCAATGCAATGGTTGCTACATCACAGCCGCTTGCGTCAGAAACTGCTATAAGCATTTTGAAGCAAGGCGGAAACGCAATGGATGCTGCAATTTCAGCGGCAGCGGTATTAGCAGTAATAGAACCAACTGATACAGGAATTGGAGGTGATTGCTTTGCTTTATTTAGCAAGGGATCAAAATCTAAGCCAATTGCCTTTAATGGTTCAGGTAAGTCACCAGCAAATATTTCTATTAATAAATTAAGGGAATTTAACTTAAAGACAATTTCAGACCACAGTCCGCACGCTGTCACTATCCCTGGAGCTGTCGATGCATGGTATCAATTACATAAACATTATTGTAACTTAGACTTTGAGGCATTATTTAAACCAGCAATTAATTTTGCAGAAAATGGTTACTTTGTCCATGAAAGACTTTCTTACACTTGGCAAAATAATTTAAATCGCCTTCAAAATACTGAGGCAAAGTCTTTATTTTCAATTCAAGGTGAAGCCCCTCCTCCAGGACAAAAAATGAAAAATGTTCTGTTGGCAGAAACTTTAAAAACTATATCAAAATTAGGCAGAAAAGGTTTTTACGAAGGTGAAATTGCTAATAAAATGGTTTCTTACCTAAAAAGCATAGGTGGTCAACATACACTTGAAGATTTCGCCAACGCCAAAGGTGAGTTTGTTTCACCAATAAATACTGACTACAGAGGGAAAACTGTTTTTCAATTACCACCTAATACGCAAGGAATTATTTCTCTTATAATTTTAAAAATATTAGAACATTTTAAATTATCAAAATTAAAATTCAATGACCCGGAGAGAATACACATCTTAATCGAAGCTGCCAAAATTGCTTACTTTTACAGGAATGAACTTCTTGGAGACCTCAATTCAAGTGAAAAAATAATAAATATTTTAAATAATTATGATTTAATTTCCAAACTAGCATCTGACATAAACTTAAAACAGTCTAATACTAGCATTCCTCCAATACCAAATTTAGGTTCTGATACGGTTTACTTAAGTGTTATTGACAAAGATTTAAATTCAGTCAGTTTTATAAACTCTCTTTACGAGAGTTTCGGAACTGGCATATCAGTGCCAGGTTTAGGGATCTTGCTACAAAATAGAGGCAAGAGTTTTACTCTAGAAGAAGCTCATCCTAATCATTTAGCCCCGTCAAAAAGACCAATGCACACAATAATACCCGCAATGGTTTTTAATAAAGACAAACTTTTTATGTCGTATGGTGTAATGGGCGGTGACTTCCAGCCAATGGGTCATTCTGATGTTTTAAGTTGCGTCTTAGATCACAGACTAAATTTTCAATCGTCATTGGACAAACCTAGATTTTTACCAATTAATAAAAATGTAGAAGTTGAAGAAGGCGTTTCATTTGAAATAATTAAAAACTTAAAATCAAAAAATCACAATATCATAAAGACAGAACACCCTCATGGTGGAGGGCAAATAGTTTCAATCGACTGGAAGGAAGGGAAACTTATTGGAGCATCAGACCCAAGAAAGGATGGCATAGCCCTTGGATACTAGGGCTATTAACCTGACAAACTTTTTGTGATTATTGATGATAGCTTTTCAGTAAAACCTTTTGTATCGAGAGGCATTTCACCTTCTACAATTCTAGCTTGATCAAGTAATAGATGACTAACGTCACTCACGACTGACTTGTCTTTAGAATTCTGAACTATCTTTCCTAGTGATTTTATTAAATCATGTGATGGATTAATCTCAAGAATTTTTGTACTCTCCTTGTCAAGCCTTTTGTGTTGCCTCATTAATTTCTCTAAATGGATATCCATTGCTGCTTCATCAGCAGTTAGGCAAACTGGGCTGTCTGTAAGCATTTGTGACGATTTAATATCCTTAACTTTATCACCTAAATGAGTTTTCATTTCTGAAATTAATTTATCAATATCTTTTTTTGTAGCCGGTTTTTTACTTTTACTGTCTTTGTCTTTTTGAATATCGAATTTCGATAAATCAATAGCCCCTTTTGTAATAGACTTAAATGGTTTACCTTCATATTCATTCATTGAAGGAAGCCAAAATTCATCAATTGGGTCAGTCATGTAAATTACTTCTAACCCTCTTGACTTAAACCCTTCTATTTGTGGACTAGTTAATATTTGCTCAATATTTTCTCCAGAAATATAAAAAATTTCATTTTGATCTTTTTTCATTCTTGAAATGTATTCATTTAATGAAGTTAATTGTTCACCATTTGAAGATTTAAATAATGAAATATCAATTAATGATTTTTTTCTTTCAAAATCTTCATAGATACCCTCTTTAAAAGCTGCTCCAAATTCGTTAAAGAATTTTTCATAGTCATCCCTATTCTTTTCAAAATCTTTTTTTAGTTCACTTAAAATTTTGTTAACTAGGGCCTTGCTGATTTTGTTGAGTGCAGCGTTGCTCTGCATCATTTCCCTACTTACATTTAAATCGATATCTTCACTGTCGACAACACCCTTAATAAACCTTAAATATGAAGGTAATAAATCCTCACATTCATCTGTAATAAACACCCTATTTGTATATAATTTTACTGAAGTTTTTCTGTCAGGGTTGAAAAGATCAAAAGGCTTCATCTCGGGTATAAATAATAAATTAGTGAAACTAACTATACCTTCAGTTGTATTGTGTATCGTTTTCCACGGCTTACCAATTCCGCCTAAATGATTATAAAACTCTTCATATTGTTCAGATTTTATATCTTTTTTATTTCGCATCCAAAGAGCAGATGCGGAATTTAGTGACTTAACTTCGTTTTCTTTACCATCTTCAATTAATTTAACTGGATATGGGATATGATCTGAATATTTTTTTACTATGTTTTCTATTCTAAAAGTATCTAAATAGTCTTTTTCATCTTTTTTAATATGCAAAGTGATTTCAGTGCCATCAACATCCTTATCACTTTCACTTATCGTAAATGATGATTGACCATCTGAAGTCCAATGATGAGATTTTTTAGTTCCAATACCTTTTGAAATCACTTCTACTTTGTCTGCAACCATAAATGCAGAATAAAAGCCAACCCCAAACTGACCAATTAATGATAAATTATCATCTTTATTTTTCTGTTTAGTAATACCTTCAAGAAATGCTTTTGTACCTGATTTAGCAATAGTTCCTAAGCTAGATATTAGTTCGTCTTTAGACATTCCAATGCCATTATCAGAAATTTTCAAAGTTTTTGCTTTTGGATCAACGTTTATATTTATATTAAGGTCTATAGTTGAAGCAAATGACTTATCAGTTAGACTTTTATACCTTCTTTTGTCACAAGCGTCTGATGAATTTGAAATTAACTCACGTAAAAATATGTCTTTATTACTGTATAGTGAATTAATTACAATGTTTAAAACTTTACCTGTCTCGGCTTCAAAATTATGTTTTTCGACACTCATAACACATCCTAACTTAATTAAACTTATGTAAATTTAAGAACAAAAAATGTATTTTCAAGAGATTAAGTTAACTATTTATTAGTTTTCTTGATAAAGAATTATGTTGAATGATTGTATCTTCAATATTTATATTTTTAATATTATTATTTTCTGAAATTATCTTTCCATTACAGATTGTCCATCTAGTTTTTAAAGGACCACAAAATATTAATCCACCTATAGGATCTTCAACAGAACCTGCTAATTCTAAACTAGTACTGTCATATATTGCAAAATCAGCACAATTTCCAACTTTAATACTACCTATATCATCTCTATTTAATGCAATAGCTCCCCCAGCAGTAGCAAGCCATAAGGCATTTCTAACATTTAAGTAAAAATTATTAGTTTCATTAACTCTTTGAAGATAAAGAGCTTGCCTTGCCTCATTTAAAAGATTTCCACTGTCATTAGAAGCTGAACCATCAACTCCCAAACCAACATTTACTCCTTTATCTAACATTTTATTTAATGGTAAAATTCCTGAACCAAGCCTCATATTAGAGCAAGGACAATGGGAAACACTTGTACCGGTTCTTGAAAATAAATCAATTTCTTCGTTATTGAGTTTCACACAATGCGCGTGCCAAACATCCTTTCCAATCCACCCAAGCTCCTCAATGTATTGCCCTGGTGTCAAACCAAACATTCTTTTGGAATATTCAACATCATCACTATTTTCAGCTAAATGAGTATGCAGACCTACATTATATTCTCTTGCAAGAATAGCAGTATCTCGCATTAATTCCTTTGAGACAGAAAATGGCGAGCATGGCGCAAGAGCAATTCTTATCATCGACCCATGACTAGGATCATGCCATTTATTTATAATATCTTGAGAATCTTTAATTATGAAACTTTCATCTTCTACTAAATAGTCAGGTGGCAAACCACCATTACTCTCTCCAATACTCATCGATCCACGTGTAGAATGAAACCTGATACCTAGAGTTTGCGCTACTTCTATCTCATCTTCTAGTTTAATTCCGTTAGGAAAAATATAAAGATGATCTGATGTTGTCGTGCAACCAGAAGTCATTAATTCTGAAAGTCCAATTTTGACAGCTGATTTTAATTCTACAGATGTTATTCTTGACCAAATAGGATAAAGTATTTTAAGCCAGTCAAATAAACTTGCATTTTGAGCTTTAATAATTGCTTTTGTTAAAGTTTGGAATAAATGATGATGAGTATTTATAAGTCCGGGCAAAACAATATGATTAGAAGCATCAATTTCTATATCTGAATATATATTTTTTTTTTCAGAAAAAATATCTTTTATAATCCCATTTTCGCAATAAATGGAGTAATTCTTAAACTCATTGCCTGTTGAAAAGGAATGTAGACCGTCCATAGTCGCAATGCATTTAGCATTTTTAATTAATAATTTTTTCATAATTTAATAAATATTGTATTTCTATAACTAAACGGTTTATTATAACTTGTATTGATTATAAAAAAAACTCTTTAATATATTATTAATATTATTATTTTTCAATACTTTATAATTAAGTATTAATTTTTAAAATTAATATAAACAAGCAATAAATTGATATATATATATAGGCTATTCTATGGAGAATTATAAAGTTGATATCTTAATAAGCGACAAGGACATTACTCAAAGGGTCAATGAACTTGGGAAAATTATATCTGCATCTTATTCAGATACAAATAAATTAATAGTCGTTGGGTTACTTAGAGGATCGTTCATGTTTATTGCAGATTTAGTTAGGTGCTTAGATATTCCTGTAGAAGTAGACTTTATAACAGTTTCATCGTACGACAGTGAAATGTTTTCAAGTGGTAACGTTAAAATTTTAAAAGATTTAGACGGTGATATTAATGGACATGATGTATTATTAGTTGAAGACATTGTAGATACTGGGAAAACACTCGAAGCAGTTATAGAAATGCTTGAAACAAGAGTCCCAAATTCAATTAAGGTTTGCGCTCTTTTGAACAAACAATCAAGGAGGATTTCAAATATTAAAGCAGACTGGATAGGCTTTGAAATTCCTGATGAATTTGTTGTTGGGTATGGAATTGACTATGATCAAAGAAATAGGAATCTACCCTATATAGGCAAAGTTGTAAAATAAAAAGGCAACACAAAAATGTGCTGCCTGTTTATAAAATATTTGTAAGATTAATTAGGAATTTTACCAATAACACCTTGGACGTAATAATTCATTCCCCATAAATCACCATCATTCAGAGTTGCACCGCCAGCAACAACTTTACCTTCATTAGTTATTATTGGACCTTGGAAAACATCAAATGAACCTGATGAAATACTATCAGCTACTGCTTGAACTTTTGCAGTTGCATCAGCAGGCATATTCTTTAATTCTGTTACAGATAAACAGTTGTCTTTCATACTACACCATGTATCCCAGTTTCCGCCTGCAGCTTTTGCAGCCCATGTGCCATCTAAAGCAGCCTCGATGTGTTCTATATAAGAGATGTCCCAATGGTTAACAGATGCGAATAATTGAGCTTTCGGAGCAAATGATTCCATATCAGATCCTTGACCAAAACCATACGCGCCCTTTTCTTCAGCTGTTTGAAGCATGGCAGGAGTATCAGTATGCTGTGCTAACACGTCTGCACCTTCAGCAATATGTACTTTAGCGGCATCAGCTTCTTTTCCTGGATCATACCAAGTCATCGCCCAAATAACAGAAACAGTTGCGTCACTGTTTACTGACTTTAGACCCTGAGTAAATGCATTGATCCCCATAATAACTTCTGGAATAGGAAATGAGGCAATATAACCAATTTTATTGCTTTTTGTCATCAAACCAGCAGCCACACCTTGGATGTACCTTCCCTCGTGAAACCTAATATTTGATGTCGCAACATTATCAGATCTTTTGTATCCTGTTACATGCACAAAATGCTTGTCTGGAAATTCTTTTGCGACCTTTATAGTAGGGTCCATATACCCAAAAGAAGTAGTAAAAATTAATTGATTTCCCTGATTTGCAAGTTCTCTTATCACTCTTGTTGCGTCTGGCCCCTCTGGAACATTTTCAACATATGTGGTTTCAATCTTATCTCCAAACTTTTCCTCGAGAATTACACGCGCTCTTTCATGTGCATATGTCCATCCGTGATCACCTGGGGTTGTCAAATAAACAAACCCAACCTTAAGTGGCGCTGCAAAGGATGAAAATGCAATAAAAAGAGAGGAAATTGAGATTAAAAGTATTGTATACAATTTTTTCATAGAATATTCCTCCTTTAATTATTATTATTTACAAAATATAATAAAATTTTAACAAATTAATACAATATATAGTAGCACTAATCAATATAACATATATTCTTTTTGATTATATCTATTATGACATAAATTTGTTATTTTCCAGCTATAAATAATTTACCTAACGAAGCTGGTGCGTTAATGATTGAAAATTCTTTATTCCTCGAAATGATGACTAAAACAGCTATTGTAGCTAAGTAGGGTAACATGGACAGAAATTGTGAAGGCATAGCCCACCCTCTTGCTTGACCAACTAGTTGCATAACAGTAATACCACTAAATAAAAGCGCCCCAATTGGTATTCTTAGCGGCCTCCAAGAAGCAAAAACAACAAGGGCTAAAGCTATCCACCCTTTTCCAGCTGTCATGCCCTCTGCCCAATGAGGAGTTAAGACAAGAGGCAAAAATGCTCCTCCAAGTCCAGCCATTAGACCTCCAAACATCACTGAGCAAAAACGTATAAACACAACTGAATACCCTAGTGCATGAGCACTATCATGATTATTGCCTACAGCTCTCAAAACTAAACCTGATTTTGTTTTGAGAAGAAACCAACCCACAATGAATACAATTATAAATGAAAAATAAACCAAAATATTATGTGAAAATAACACTGGTCCCAAATATGGTATATTGCTCAAAATTGGAATATTAAATGCCTCTAATCTTTGGATGGCTTTTCCTACATATTCCGCACCTATAAGGCCAGATAGTCCTGTTCCAAAAATAGTTAAAGCCAAGCCAGTTGCAACTTGGTTGGTTGCTAATACTAGAGCGAAAAAACCAAAAACTATTGAGGTGAGAAGACCAGACAATGCACCAAAAATTACAGCCAGGAATAGACTACCAGTTGTTATCACAGTTATAGAAGCAATAACAGCACCCATAAGCATCATACCTTCAACACCTAAATTGAGTACACCACTTCTTTCAACTACTAGCTCTCCTGTAGCTGCAAGCATTATAGGGATAGAAGATAGAATTACAGCGATTATTAACTCTAACATTATTTATTCCCTTTTTTAAAATCAAACTTTATGTGGTAACGGTTAAATGTTTCTCCGGCTAAAAGAGAAAGCAATAACAGCCCTTTAAAAACCCCAGTAACAACTTTTGGCATCCCCATTGATATTTGAACGGAATCCCCTCCCAACTCAGCAAGAGCTACAATCAGACCTGCAGGGATTGCTGCAAGTGGATTTAACCTGGCCAAAAATGCTACAATGATAGCTGTAAACCCATAACCAAAGGATATATTTGGCTGAAGTTGACCAATATTTGCAGAAACTTCTATCATGCCCGCCAATCCAGCAGTTCCTCCAGAAATACACATAACCATTATAGTTACATGAGAAGGGTTAAAACCTGCAAAAATTGCAGCAGAAGAGCTTTCTCCGGTAACACGAATTTTAAATCCAGGAAGCATTTTCATTAATACAAACCATAAAATAACACTTACAAATAATGCTACAAATACACCATAATGCAATTGACCAATATACCCTACAAATGGAATATAAACCCTATCTATCAATGCAGCGTCACTGTATGTTGGTGTTAACGGAAAGCCAAATGACATTGGATCTCTCCAAGGACCTCTTACAAGAAAGTCTATAAACAAACTTGCTACATAAGTTAGCATTAACGAAACTAAAATTTCATTTGTATTAAATCTGATTTTTAAAATTGCTGGAATTAATGCCCAAAACATACCACCTAGAATTGCTACCAACATCATACAAGGCAGCAATAAAAATGAATTACTTTCTAGAAAGTTTAGAGCCAACCAACCAGAGAAAATTGCTCCAAAAACCAATTGTCCCTCTGCTCCAATATTCCAAATATTAGACCGATAACAAAAAACTAAACCACTTGCTATTAAGATTAATGGACAAGCTTTTACAGCTAACGCTGCAACTTGATCAGGCCTTGATACAGGGGCTATAAAAAAATAATATAAGGACTTTAAAGGATCATACCCTAAAAAAGAGAAAATTATTAATCCCATAACTAATGTAAAAAAAATTGCTATTATCGGAGTTAATAGTGTCAATGAAAATGATATATTTGATCTAGGTGAAAGTGTTATCATTCCAAATACCTCAACTACTCCCACCCATAAGTAAGCCAATTTTTTCTAAATTTACTTTTTCTTTGTCAAATTGTTTACTTAACTTACCATTATAAATTACTGATATTAAATCAGAAAGTAAGAATATTTCGTCTAAATCTTGCGATATTATAATCACAATTGCACCCTGCTCAGCAATCTTAATTATCTGACTTCTAATTTCTAGAGCCGCGCCTACATCAACACCCCATGTAGGCTGAGACGCGACTAAAAGTTTGGGCTTTCTAGAAATTTCTCTACCAACAATAAATTTTTGAAGGTTGCCTCCTGAAAGCGAGCTTGCTAAAGGATTATTGTGAGGCACTCTTACATCGTATTCATTTACAATATTTGAAGCATTCTCGTAATTAAATGAAGTATTAATAATTCCATAATTTGAACTATTATCATTAATATAATCTGTTAAGTAAAAATTCTCTGATAAATTAAAACTAGAAACTGTAGCATGACCTATTCTTTCTTCTGGAATAAATGATATACCATGTTTTCTTCTTTCATTTGGCTTTAAATTTGAAATATCAAATCCATTAAACACAATTTTATCCGCTTCAATAGATAGATATTCGCCAGTTAATGCCTCCATTAATTCACTTTGACCATTACCTGCAATTCCTGCAATACCTAATATTTCACCACCCCTCACACTAAAATTTATATCTTTTAACTCTACAGAAAATTGGTTTTGTGCAGGGCGGGATAGATTATTAATTTTCAATAAGTTTTCGTTTTCAATTTTGATTTTTTTATATTTATTGGTGTTTATTTCATGTCCAACCATCATTTGAGAAAAAGATTTAGCTGTATGGTCTTTTGTTGCCACTGTTGATACATTTTTACCTCTTCTAAGTATAGTAGCTCTTGAAGTAAGCGACCTAACCTCCTCAAGCTTGTGAGTAATGAATAAGATTGAACACCCACTTTTTGACAACTTCTCCAAAACTTCAAATAATTTAGAGATTTCCTGTGGCGTCAATACTGATGTTGGCTCATCCATTATTAATAACTCAGGATTTTGGAGTAAGCATCTGATGATCTCGACCCTTTGCTGCTCTCCTACTGAGAGATTAAAAACCCTTGATTTAGGGTCAATTTGCAGTCCATACTCATTAGAAATTTCTTCAATTCTTTTCTCTAAATCATCAGATTGGTTTTTTTCAGGAAGTGCAAGAGATATGTTTTCCAATACAGTTAATGCTTCAAACAATGAAAAGTGTTGAAAAACCATTCCAATACCCAACTCCCTAGCATGCTTTGGTCCATTGATTTCAATTATTTCATTTTTCCAAATAACGTTGCCGCTATCTGGCTTTAACAAACCGTAAATAATCTTTACAAATGTTGATTTGCCAGCTCCATTTTCCCCTAATAAAGCATGTATTTCACCTTTAGAAATTGAAAAGTTAACATTATCATTAGCTTTAAAATCACCAAAAATTTTTGTTATATTTTCACCAGATAATAAAACTTCGGTATGCGGCATTCTGAAAACTCTAAAAATTGATACTCAATGAATACGTTCTTTCTTTATTAGTGTAAAGAAAGAGTATATAAATTTATCTATGTTAGGTTACAAAAAGGAATTTTTTTTTGGAATTTATGAGAAATCTGACTGGATAGTTTCTGAAACATACAAAAGATGCAAAGAATTTCAGAATATTGATGAATTTAAAGATGAGCTTATAAGCACAGTAAGCAATTCAACTACTGAAAAAAAAATATTATTGCTTAAGTCACACCCTCAATTAACTGGAAAAATCTCTATTAAAAATTTAACAAAAGAATCATTTAATGAACAAAATTCAGTTGGCTTACAAAATTGTTCCCAAGAGGAATTTGAAGAACTTCACTCACTAAACGCCTCTTATAATAAAAAATTTAAATTCCCATTTATTATTGCTGTTACTGGACTTAATGTGACAAAAATACTAGAACAATTCAGAATACGAGTTTCAAATAATTATCTTGAAGAGTTAAATGAAGCTATTTTTCAAGTTCATAAAATTGCCGAAATTCGTATAAAACAAAAAATTAATTTAACGGAAAAGTAATGTCTAATTTGACCACACATGTACTAGACACGTCACAAGGAAAGCCAGCTGAAGGAATGAAAGTACAGTTATTTAAAATTGAGGATAAAAAATCTTTTCAAATAGCTGAAGTAATTACAAACAAGGATGGCCGAGTTGATCAAAAGCTTTTAAAATCTGAAAATAATATTGGTACTTATGAGCTACGTTTCTTTGCAGGCGATTATTTTAATAAAGAAAATTTAAAGTTAACAAAAATTAAATTTTTAGATGAAATTACAATAAGGTTTGGTATTTCAGACAATACACATTACCATGTTCCTCTTTTAATATCTCCCTATGGATATTCGACCTATAGAGGCAGTTAATGGATATACTTTTTCTATGGGCAGAAGTTTTAGTTAGGTGGCTTCATGTTGTTGCTGGTATAGCTTGGATTGGCAGTTCATTTTATTTTATTGCTCTTGATTACAGCCTTAACGATAAAAACAAACTACCACCAAAGGCTTTTGGTGAAGCTTGGCAAGTGCATGGAGGTGGTTTCTATCATTTAGTAAAGTATCTTGTTGCACCAAAAAATTTACCAGATGAACTTACCTGGTTTAAATGGGAAGCATATACTACATGGATCTCAGGCTTCTTTTTGCTCATTTTAGTATATTACTCACATTCTCAATTATACTTAATCGATACTTTTAAACTAGAAATAAATGAATTTCAGGCAATTTGTATTTCACTATTTGGGATTGTTGTTGGATGGTTAATTTATGACTTTATTTGCCGTTCTAAAATTGGTGAAAATACAATAACTTTATCTGCGGTTGTTTATATTTTCATTGTTTTGTGTGCTTATTTTTATAGTGAAATATTCAGTGGTAGAGGAGCATTTACTCAGTTAGGAGTAATGATTGGGACAATTATGGTAGCAAATGTTGCAATGGTAATTATTCCCGGTCAAAAAAAAGTAGTAAATGCATTAATTAAAGGAAACAAACCTGATCCAATTCATGGTATTAGAGCAAAACAAAGATCTCTACATAATAATTATCTAACTCTACCGGTAATATTTGTAATGCTTGCTGGCCATTATCCAATGGTCTTTGCTACAAAATTTAGTTGGTTGATTTTGGCTATTGTAATCGTAATTGGAGCTCTAATTAGACATTTCTTTAATTCAAGGCATGCCAAGAAAAAAACACCATGGTGGACTTGGGTTTTATCAACAATATTAACAGTTTTCATTATATATTTATCAAATGTAGGTAAACCAGATATATCTGATGACCAAAAATTAGTCAGTTTGCAGAAAGATATTAATCACGAAATTTTGTTAAATGCTATCAATGTTGTTGAGGTTCATTGTGCAATGTGTCATGCTAAATATCCTTCATGGGAAAGAATGAGCAGACCACCTAAAGGTTTAATTTTAGCCAATAAAGACGACATAATTTTGAATATAGACAGCTTATATCAGCAGGTTGTTTTATCAAATGCAATGCCGCCAGGGAACATTACATGGATGGAATATAGCGAACGTGAAACTATTAAACTGTTATATCAAGAAATTTTAAAAAATAGGAATACATCTAGTTTATGGCAACAGTTCAAAGAGATTTTGTAGGTTACGGAAATAATTACCCTGTTTTTAAGTGGCCAAATAATGCAAAATTGGCAGTACAATTTGTATTAAATTATGAAGAAGGTGCGGAAAATTGTATATTAAATGGTGATAATTCATCTGAAACATTTTTATCAGAGATTATTGGAGCTCCCGCATATGAAAATGCAAGGCATATGTCTATGGAATCTATTTACGAATACGGCTCAAGGGCTGGAGTATGGAGAATATTAGATTTATTTAGAATAAATAATATACCTATCACTGTTTTTGGAGTAGCAAAGGCACTTGAACAAAATCCGCACTTTTGTGAACAAATCCAAAAGGATAACCATGAAGTTTGTTGCCATGGACTAAAATGGATCAACTATCATGGGATCCCAAAAGATATTGAAAGAATTCATATGCAAGAGGCAATAGAACTTCAAAGAAAAATGTGTGGTTCCCGCCCTCTAGGTTGGTATACTGGACGAACATCTGAAAACACAAGAAAATTAGTAGCTGAAGAAGGGGGTTTTTTATATGACTCAGATGATTACAGTGATGATCTTCCTTTCTGGAGCAAAGTAGAAAGCAAGCCTCATTTAATAATTCCTTATACTTTAGACGTAAATGATATGAGGTTTGCCACTCATCAAGGATTTAATACATCTGATCATTTTTTTAATTACTTAATGGATACATTTAATACCCTTTATAATGAGGGAAGCACTCACCCAAAAATGATGTCAATTGGTTTACATTGCAGACTTATTGGAAGACCAGGTAGGTTTCAGAGTTTAAAGAAATTTATTGAACATATAATTAATTTTGACAATATATGGATAACAAAAAGAATAGATATAGCTAAATACTGGATCAAAAACTTTCCTTACGATGGAGAAAATAATTGAGTGATAAGATTTCAACATTAGTTAATTTAATTTCACCAAAAATTGGCTCACATGGTGTTTATGCCAATGATGAGTTTTTTGCTCCTTTAGAAAGAATGCTATCAGAAACTGATCCCATATTTATACCTGACAAATATGATAATCATGGTAAATGGATGGATGGATGGGAAACAAGAAGAAGAAGAACACCAGGTTACGACTGGTGTTTAATAAAATTAGGTTGCCCAGGAATAATAAATAAAATTGAAATCAATACAAAGTTTTTTACTGGAAATTATCCTCCTTACGCTGAAATTGAAGGTATTTATTCAGAAGAACAACCTGATGAGAATGATGAAAACTGGAAAACTATTTTGAAAAAAAGAAGCATTAAAGGTGACGCCGTTAATAATTTTAATGCTGAAAATGAAAATATTTTTAATTGGGTAAAGTTAAAAATTTTTCCTGATGGAGGTGTGGCAAGACTGAGATTATGGGGTGATGTTTTTGTTGATTGGGATAATATATCAAAAAAACAGATATTAGAACTGTCAGCCTTAAATAATGGTGGAAAAATTATATCATATAATAATGCACATTATGGAGACGTTTCCGCAATTCTTTCTTATGGCAGAGGCAAAAATATGGGAGACGGATGGGAAACAAGAAGAAGAAGAGAGCCAGGAAATGACTGGTTAATAATTAAATTAGGGAAAAAGGGTTTTTTAACAAAAGCGGAAGTTGATACGGCTTTTTTTAAAGGTAACTATCCAGAAAGTTGCTCTATTGAAGCCATCAATACCGATGATATAAGCAAAGTTAAAGATAAAAATTGGATAACTATAATTCCAAAATCAATTTTATATGCTGATAAAGTACACAAATTTTCAATTAAAGCGAAATTTCATAGCACTGAATTTAGTCATGTAAAATTAAATATATTTCCTGATGGTGGTGTGTCAAGATTGAGAATTTTTGGTCATATTTAATTAAATCAAGGTTAAAAATTGGAAATTACAATTGAAAAACTTACAAAGGCAAAATTTCAAGAGTTTGGAGATATCTTGTCACTTGAAGACAATTATACCTATAAAAAAATAAATAATGGGTATACCAATAGATATGATTTAAGTAAATTTATCACAAATGAAAAAGAGATTAATAATAATATTTCTATTTCTATTTTTCAGGGCCTTCAAAGGCCAAGTCCATTGATTATAAATATGTTGGAATGCCATCCTATTGCAAGTCAATCATTCATGCCTTTACAAAATGGGGAATGGCTAATAATTGTCTCTAAGGGCAACTCTAAAAAGCCCAATTTAGATAATTTGAAATGCTTTATTGCAGATACTCGTCATGGTGTTAATTACTATCCAGGAACTTGGCATCATCCACTTATAACACTCAAAAAAAAACAAGATTTTTTAGTTGTTGACAGAGACAATATTGAAAAAGAAAATCTTACCGAATTTTGGTTTGATGATATTGTAATTAAATACTAAATTACTCATATGAAAAAAAATCATATTAAATTAAACGATAATGAAATTGATATATCAAAATCAGACCCAAACTCTTCCTTATTAGATTGGATTAGACTTGAAAAACAACTCAATGGAACAAAAGAGGGATGCGCTGAGGGAGATTGTGGTGCTTGCAGTATACTTTTATCACCTGTCTATGGAGGAAAACTAAGACCCGCGAATTCATGCTTATTAAAATTAGGGCAAGTTGCAGGATCTACTGTATATACAGTTGAAGGATTAGGATCTAAGAAATTACCCTCACCTATACAAAAATCATTGACAAAATTTGGTGGCAGCCAATGTGGTTTTTGTACACCTGGTTTTGTAATTGCTATTACTAGTTTATTAAACCATAAAGAAAAACCAACTGAGATAGATATACACGATGCTTTAGCGGGTAATTTATGCAGATGCACTGGTTACAGACCTATTGTAGAGGCTATTGAAAAAATTGATGGTAATATTCATTTACCAGAATACTCTAAGTGGTCAAAATGCATGAATTCAATAAGTGAAACCGGGAGCTTTTTCTATCCTGCATCAGTTGAAGAAGCATATGAACTGTCTTATAAGTATGATAATACCTTTTATTTGTCAGGTGGAACTGATTTAAATCTTAGTGAGATTTCTCCAAGCATAAAGCCTAACTATATACTACTTAACAGGATACCAAGTTTAAATAAAGTGCAAGAAAAAAACAATGAAATTCATATCGGTGCGTCAGTTACTTTAGAAGATACTTTACCTTATTTTGAAAAATTTTTTCCTCCTTTTGCAGAAATTATTAGAAGGTTTGGCTCTTCGCAAATTCGTTCACAAGCTACAATTGCTGGAAATCTTTGCACAGCATCACCAATTGGAGATACAGCGCCTTCATTAATGGCCTTAGGTGCTTCAGTTGAAATATTTTCAAATAAAAAATTTAAATATTTAGCTGTTGAAGACTTATTTACAGATTACAGAAAAACAGTTCTAAATCCAAACGATATAATTACATCAATAATAATACCTCTTCCAGAAAAAGAAAAATTTTATTATGCTTGGAAGGTATCTAAAAGACATGATCAAGATATATCCACAACATCCATTGGAGCTTTAGTAAATATAAATAAAAACAAAGTTATCCAATCATGTAGAATTTGCTTTGGCGGCCTATCTGCTACTCCATTAAGAAACAGAAAACTTGAAGATACTTTAATAGGGAAAGATATTAATTTTGCTATGGATGAAGCCGAAAGAGTAACTAAAAAGACTATCAAACCATTATCAGATTTAAGAGGGAGCTCTGATTACAGAGCTGATTTAGCAGTTGGTCTAGTAAAAAGACTTCTATTAAGCCTTTCAAATCAAAAATTGAATTTAGAAGTAACAAAAGTTCAATAAAATGAATAAAATTTCAAATATTAGTATTTTAGGAAAATCAATACATCATGATAGCTCATTAAGACAAGCAACTGGAGAGGCTAAATATATTGACGACATATCAATACCAAAAGATACACTCCACTTAGCACTTGTTTTGAGTAAAAGTGCTACAGGCAAGATTAAAAGCCTCAATATTGAAAAAGCAATGGCAATTGATGGTGTTTATAAAATTCTGACTTCTGAGGACATACCGGGCAAAAATCAAATTGGTCCAATAATCAATAATGAACCCGCCTTAGCTCAAAACAGAGTTGAACATATAGGCCAACCAATTGCAGTTGTAATTGCTAAAGATCATAATACTGCACAAAAAGCTGCAAAATTAGTTAATATTGATATTTTAGATGATGAAGAGCCAATATTTGATTTAAAAATTGCAACGAAAAGAAACTCACTCGTAATGCCTAAAATGCTTTTAAAAAAGGGAAACTCATTAAAAAAGATAAATAATTCAGAATATGTAATTGAGGACGAAATCACAATTGGAGGTCAAGATCATTTCTATCTAGAGGGCCAAATATCACTTGTCATTCCAGATGAAGATAATAAATTTACAGTTTGGTCTTCTACACAACATCCTACAGAGGTTCAACACTGTGTAGCAAATGTACTAGGTATTTCTCAAGCAAAAGTTACATCAAAAGTTAGACGCTTAGGAGGTGGCTTTGGAGGCAAAGAAAGTCAAGCAAGTATAATTGCAAGTATTACAGCATTATGTTCCTGGTATTTTGGGAAGCCAGCTAAATTAAGACTAACTAGACACGATGACATGCTTGCTACTGGCAAAAGACATGATTTTTTATCTCTTTATAAAGTTGGATTTAATTCAGATGGAAGAATACAAGGTCTTGAGGTTAATCTTTTAAGCAGAGCTGGTAATGTTGCTGACTTGTCTGGTCCAGTTATGACAAGAGCAATGACACACATTGATAATTGCTATTCTTTAAAAAATGTAACAATTAATGGTTACTGCTGCAAAACTAATACTGTGTCAAATACAGCATTTAGAGGTTTTGGTGGCCCCCAAGGTATAATAACTATTGAAACAATTATTGATAGCATTGCTCGAAAACTTACTAGGCCAATTGAAGAAATAAGAAATATTAATTTATATTCAAAAGATAATGGCCTTAAAACTCCTTACGGGCAAATTGTAAATGATAGTGATCGTTACAATAAAGTTTGGGATCGTGTTTGTGAAATTTCCAATTTGCAAAAAATTAAAAAAAATGTCGAAGAGTATAATCTTCAACAAAAGGAAGTTGGGTCGCCTTTGAGAAAAGGAGTATCGTCAACATTAATCAAATTTGGGATATCATTCAATAAAACTGAGTTAAATCAAGCTGGCGCTTTAGTACATGTATATACAGATGGAAGTATAAGACTTGGTCATGGTGGAACCGAGATGGGCCAAGGTCTATTTATAAAAATTGCTCAAGTAGTAGCAGACGTATTTTCAGTATCAATAGACAGGATAGAACTAGCAACTACCACAACATCTGAAGTACCAAACACTTCGGCGACCGCTGCTTCGTCGGGTTCGGACATAAATGGTATGGCAGCTTATGATGCAGCAATTAAGATTAAAAAAAGAATGGCAAAAGTTGCATCACAACACTTTGAAGCACCAATCAAAGAAATATATTTTGAAGATGAATTAATAAAGTGTAGGAACAAAACTATATCTTTTTCTGAATTAGCCCAACTAACATGGAGTAAAAGAGTGTCATTATCTTCAACTGGCTTTTATAAAACTCCAAAGATACACTGGGATCAAAATACCATGCAAGGTAATCCATTTTTTTATTTCACTTGGGGCGCTTCTATTTCTGAGGTTGTTATTGATGCCTTTACAGGCGAGAGCAACATTTTAAGTGCAAATATTGTTCAAGATTGTGGAACATCTTTAAACCCTTCAATCGATATTGGACAGATTGAAGGAGCCTTCATTCAAGGACTTGGATGGCTCACTTGTGAAGAGCTTTATTGGAATGACAAAGGCAGGCTAATGACAATCGGTCCATCAACTTACAAAATTCCTGGAAGCCGTGATATACCAAATAAACTAAATGTAGAACTTCTTGAGAACTCGCCAAATATAGAAAAAACAATATTCAGATCTAAAGCAGTTGGTGAACCACCTCTCATGCTAGCGATATCTACATGGCTCGCAATTCGAGATGCTATTTCTAATTATAGAGGAGATAATATTGTCAAACTTAATGCGCCTGCTACCCCAGAAGAAATTTTAAAGTCCATTAACTCATAATTTTTGCAACAGACTTGGTATCTCTGAAATCGAATTTAAAACAATATCTGCTTTTTTCTCAAGCTCTGATCTTCCCAAAGGACCAGTTAAAACAGCTACAGTAGTCATTCCAATTTTATTTCCTGACTCAATGTCTGCCATACTGTCACCGACCATAATGACTTCATTAGCTAATAAGCTTGTTTCTCTCAAAAATTCTTTTTGCATACCAGTACCAGGTTTAAAACCAAAACCACTATCAAAACCATATATGTAACTAAAGAAACACTTTATATTATTTACTACTAATTGATTAAGAGCACTTGATACACTATCATTTGTGGCAACACCCATTATAATATTCTTTTCTTGAATTTGTTCCAAAGTTTCTAATAGATTATCTACAGGCTTTCCATCAACCGACATTGATTTTTTTGAAAGCCACTTAATAAGATTTTCCTCTTTATAGTTAGGAAGCAATGAAAGCATAATTCTAATTGTCTCGCCCTCAGTACCAGCAATAAAGGGACTGTTTTTATTAAAAGTTTTTGATTTATAATCATAATTTAATAAATTAGCTAATTCCACTAGAAGATCATATTTTCCATATGATAATTCAAATAGAACATCATAAAACCATGGCCCCCATGTTTCATTAAAATGAAATAAAGTTCCATCTTTATCAAATAATATTGCCTTTATTGTCATAAAAAAATAACCTTAATATTATAAGGTTAAAGTAATGGAATTTAAAATTTTTTACCACGATATTTTTGAAAAGCATTTAGTGCCAATTGGTCATCCAGAAAGGCCAGATAGAATTATTAATTTGAATAAACTAATTAAAAACCTTTTTCCAAATCAGTTACAAAAAATTAAATCACAAAAAGTAATTAAAAATATATTAAAGGTCCACACAAAAGAATACATTAAAAATCTTTTAAGCCTGAAGCCAGAAAATGATATTTTACAAATCGATGTAGATACTTATGTTTCTTTAAATTCATTGAAGGCTGCAGAAACTGCTGTTTGTGGAATTATTCAAGCAGTTGACTTCGTTATGAAAACAAATAATTCAAAATCATTTGTTTGCTCTCGCCCTCCTGGTCACCATGCAGAGCCTGATAAAGCTATGGGTTTTTGCATATTTTCAAATACAGCTATTGGAGCAAAATATGCTCTTGATACATACAGACTAAAAAAGGTTGCAGTTCTTGATTTTGATGTACATCACGGAAATGGAACACAAAGTTTTTTTGAAAAAAATCAAAAAAATCTAATTTTTGCCTCTACACATGAAATGCCTTTGTTCCCTGGCACTGGTTACAAAGAGGAGACCGGATTAGGCAATATTATAAATGAGCCAATTGCACCTTCATTAGATGGTAAATCTTTTCTAAAAATTTGGCAAAACAAAATATTGCCTAAAATAGAATATTACAATCCTGAGTTATTAATTTTGTCAGCTGGATTTGATGCACACATAGACGATACAATTTCATCAATAAATTTAAAAAGTGAGGATTATTTAGACTTAACTGAAATGATTTGTAAGTTTGCTAATCAAAATTGTGATGGAAGAATAGTTAGCATTTTAGAAGGAGGTTATAATTTAGATGCTTTAACTGAATCAGTTAAACTTCATTTGCAATCATTGTTATCAAGCGTGTAAAGCATTTTTCAAGCTTTCATTAATGTAAATCTCTCTCAACCTTAGAGACTGTTTTCCTGGTCTACCGTCTCCAATTTTTTGATTGTCAATCTCAACCACAGGCCCAATAAACGTAGTTGCAGAAGATACAAAAGCCTCTGCAGCTTTCTTCGCCTCGTCAATTGTAAAGGGTCTTTGTTCAATTTTAATTTGAGCTTCTTTAGCATACCTTAAAATTGATCTTCTAGTTACTCCAGCTAAAATATTATTTGATAAATTTCTTGTAATTAACACATTATCCTTTGTAATAATATATGCGTTATTAGATGTACCTTCAGTTATAAAACCATCTTGTATCATCCAAGCATCATCTTTATTTTTTTTCTTAGCCATCATTTTACACATTGAAGGGGCTAATAATTGGACTGTTTTAATGTCTCTTCTTCCCCAACGCATATCTGGAACAGAGATAACTTTTAAACCAGTTTTTGCAATATTAGATTCTGCTAAAGATTTAACTTGCGTAAATAAAACCAAAGTTGGTTTCACACTCTCATCAGGATAATCAAAGCTTCGATCATCTTCACCTCTTGTGACTTGAAGATAAATTAAACCTTCTTCAAGTTTATTTTTCTTAATTAAATCAAAATGAATATCCAATAATTCAGTTTCAGAAATAGGAAATTTCATATCAAGTTCTTTTAGAGATCTTTCAAGCCTTTTAACATGGCCATCCCACTCTAAAATTTTTCCATCAATAACAGCAGTTACTTCATAAACAGCATCTGCAAAAAGAAAACCACGGTCAAAAACAGAAACCTTTGCCTTGTCTTCATCTACAAAACTACCATTAACATATACAACTCTTTTTTTCATTTAATTAACCCCATAATTCAGTTGAAGCTGGTTGAATTTCACTATTTTTGTAAATTAGATTGTGCTTCCTGTCTTTAGACATAAGCAAAGGCCCGTCCAAATCAACCCATTTTACATTTTGTGCTAAAATTAATGCTGGAGCCATAGCTAGAGAAGTTCCTACCATGCAACCTACCATGATATCAAACTTTTTTGTTTTGGCTTTTTCTTTAAGTTTCAATGCTTCTGTTAAACCCCCTGTTTTATCGAGTTTGATATTTATAACATCATATTTTCCAATACATTTTTCTAAATCAGAACTGTCATGACAACTTTCATCTGCGCAAATTGGAATAGGTCTTTCTACATTCATTAAATAATCATCTTTTGAAGATGCAAAAGGCTGTTCTATCATTTTAATTTCAGCATTAACAAAATGAGGTATTAGTTTTTTATAATCTTCTAATGACCACCCCTCATTAGCATCAATAATTATTTTAGCTTCAGGAGCTGCTTTTCTTATCAGACTAATTCTATTAAGATCTTCTTCGCCACCACCTAACTTAATTTTTAAAACTGGTAGATGAGAATTATTTCTAGCCTCCTCTGCCATTCTTTCTGCTGTGTCCAGAGATAAAGTAAAAGATGTTGTAACTGGTGCAATATTAATATTTGTAAGTTGAGCTACTGTTGTTGATTTAATTTTTGCTTGCCAGTCCCAGAAAGCACAATCAATTGCGTTTCTTGCAGCGCCAGCAGGAAGGTGCTTATCAATTTCTATTAATTTAGAAAAATCATTAACTTTATTTATCTGATTGATAACACTTTGAACCGTTTCATTATATCTTTGATAGGGTACACATTCTCCAAATCCAGAAAAACCATCTTTAGTAATTTTTACAGTGACTACTTCTGCAAAAGATCTAGAACCTCTAGAAATAGTAAAAACCTTCTTAAGTGGAAAAACTTCTGCTTTTACATCAATTAACATAAGCTAAAAGTTAGCTAATTCATCGGCAAGTCTTTTTGTTCCAGTTAAAACCGGGTCAACAGTTGGCAATTTCATCTCTTTTTCAACTTTACTTAAATACTCCATAGCTTCATCTTTTTTCATACTTGAAGTATTTATGGAGACACCAACTACCCTTGCATTATTATTTACAACTTTAGCCATTTTTAGAGCCATATTTTCTAATTCCTTTAAACTTGGTAAAGAGTACTCTGGGAGACCCCTCATATGTTCTCGAGTAGGCTCATGGCATAAAATTAGCGCATCTGGTTGTCCACCATGGATTAAAGCCATTGTAACACCTGAATAAGAGGGATGAAATAAACTACCTTGACCTTCTATAATATCCCAATGATCATCATCATTATCTGGAGTAAGGTATTCTATAGAACCAGCCATAAAATCTGCAATTACAGCATCTAAAGGGACACCATTTCCAGTTATTAAAATACCAGTTTGCCCTGTAGCTCTAAAAGAGGCATTTAAGCCCATATTTGACATTTCTTTTTCAAGAGCTATAGCTGTATACATTTTACCAATTGAACAATCAGTACCTACTGCTAAACATCTCATGCCCATTCTTTTTTTGCCATTTGCTATTGGGTAATTAATCGTTGGAACTCTTACATCTATGAGTTGTGTATTATTAGATTTGGACAGGTCAACTAATTCTTTTTCATCTCTCAGTAAGTTATGAAGTCCTGAAGCTATATCTAAACCAGATACAATTGCCTCTTTTAGAACTTCCATCCATTTGATTGAAATTAGCCCTCCTCTATTAGCTACTCCAATTACTAGGGTTTTTGCACCAAGAGACACAGCCTCTTTTACAGAGATGTTTTTTAGTCCCATATCTGCTTTACATCCTTGTAAAGTAATTTGTCCAACAGATATACCTGGTCTCCAATCCTTTATCCCTTGCGCTACTTTTGCTGCCAAAGGATCTGGAGCGTCACCTAAAAATAATACATATGGTTGCTGTATTGTCATAATTATTTCCTCTCAAATAATTAGTATTACAAAATTACTAATTTTGAAATTATATTTTCTATTATTATAAATTTTTTAAATCCACTCTTTTTTAACATCACTTTCTTTCTCTAAAGCAATGTTTTTATTTTTTAAAATAGCAAATTCATCAGCAGTCAATAATTGACGAAGGGACCAAATTGAAGCGCCTCGTAATAGAGTATTTTCAGATTTAATAAATTTTTTTACATTTTTAATTAGTGTCTTATCACCCGAATTACCTGCTGCTATAAGACAATTTCTCATTATTCTCGTATAGCCAGTTCTTTTAATTGTTGTGCCTGATGTTAATTTTCGAAAACTTTTTTCATCTAGTGAAAGCCATTCTTTAAGTGAAATCAAATTAATTTTATTATCTTCATTAAGCTTAATATCATTTACAGTAACTGCAAAATTGTTCCAGGGGCAGATTGCTAGACAGTCGTCACATCCAAAAATTCTATTCCCAATGGCTTTTCTAAACTCGGTAGGAATTTGTTCTTTATGCTCAATAGTTAGATAGGAAATACATTTTCTAGCGTCAAGTTTATAAGGCTCAATTATAGCATCTGTCGGACAAATTTTAATACACTTACTACAAGTGCCACAATTGTCGTTATGAGTTGATTGGTAATCTAAATGCTTGTCAATTAGGATAACACCTAAGAGTAACCAAGATCCATATTTTCTACTTACTAAATTTGTATGCTTACCCTGCCAACCAATTCCTGCTGAATGTGCAAGTGGTTTTTCCATTATTGGAGCCGTATCTACAAATACTTTAACTTTTGCTTTTAATTCAGAGACAATTTTACTGGCAATTTGTTTAAGACGACCCTTTAAAACTTTATGATAGTCTTTTCTTCTAGCGTAAACAGCAACATAGGCATTACTATTTTCATTCAATTCTAAAAGTGGATTATTTTGTGGCCCGTAATTAAATCCAAAAACAATTGCAGATTTTGCTTCTGGCCATAAATTCTTAGGTGATTTTCTTAAATCTTTTTTTTCTTCAATCCAAGTTAAACTTCCATGATATTTTTTTTGTATAAATTCATCTAACCCTTTTTGATTAAAATTAGTGGTTTGTGCTGGTGTTATACCAACAACATTAAAACCAAATTTATCTGCCAAATTTGTAAAGAATTCGTAATTTTTTATATTTTTCATAAGTTTTATGTCAAGATTCTAAAATATCACCACCGGCCCTTTTTAATAAAAAATTCTCTGAAAAGTTTTTAAAATTCCCATTTTTAATAGATTTCCTTATACCCATCATCATATTTTGGTAAAAGTTTATATTATGATCAGATAAGAGCATGAGGCCTAATATTTCATTAGCTTTAAATAAGTGATGTAAATACGCTCTGCTATAGTTTTTACAAGTGTTACAGTCACATGCTTCGTCAAGTGGCCTTGGATCTTTAGTATGCCTAGCATTTTTTATATTTATTTCACCTCTGGATGTAAAAGCTTGACCATTTCTTCCTGACCGAGTTGGTAAAACACAATCAAACATGTCTATACCTCTTTTAACAGCTCCTATAATATCCTCTGGTTTGCCAACACCCATTAAATATCTTGGTTTGTTTGTATCCATAAATGGCTCGGTGTATTCAATAGTTTTAAACATTTTTTCTTGCCCTTCACCAACAGCTAAACCACCAATAGCGTATCCTGGAAAATTTAAATTACGTAAATAGGTAGCAGAGAGTTCCCTCAATTCTTTGTATGTACCACCTTGAATAATTCCAAAAATTGCATATCCTTCTCTTTCTTTATAAGCACTTAATGATCTATCCGCCCACCTCATTGATAATTCCATAGAGCTTTTTGTATTTTCAAATGATGCAGGCAATTGGATACACTCATCAAAACACATTGTAATCGTTGAACCTAATAAATGTTGTATTTGGATACTTTTTTCAGGAGTTAAGAAAAACTTTGAGCCATCTAGTTGAGATTTAAAAATAACTCCTTCTTCATTGATTGTTCTTAAATTCCCTAGAGACATTACTTGAAAACCACCAGAGTCAGTTAACAATGGTCCATCCCAATTCATAAATTTTCTTACACCACCAAGTTGACTTATAATATTTTCTCCAGGACGAAGCATTAAATGATAAGTGTTTGCTAAGATAATTTGTGAATTACTCTTCTTAATATCATCAACTCTTAATGCTTTAACAGTTGCAACTGTTCCAACTGGCATAAATACAGGAGTATCTATTTCACCATGAGCTGTTATTATTTTGCCAAGCCGAGCATTTACATCATTTTTAATAAGTTTATATTCAAATTTATTCATTTAAAGCCTTAATTAAGCAACAATCACCATAAGACAAAAACCTGTAGTTATTTTTAATTGCGTATTGATATGCTAATTTAATATTTTTGTATCCTCCGAATGCAGAAACTAACATCATTAAAGTAGACTTAGGCAAATGAAAGTTTGTGAGAAGCATATCTATTACATTAAATTTATAACCTGGTTTAATAAAAATATCTGTATTTCCAGAAAATGGTTTTAAGGAATTTTCTTTTTTATTAAAGGCGGTTTCAAGAATTCTCAAGGTTGTTGTTCCAATAGATATCACTCTTCCACCACTTGCTTTACATTTTTTAATTTTTTCAACCACTCTATTTGAAACCTCACCCCATTCAGCATGCATTTTGTGTGTCGCAATTTCTTCTTTTATAGGAAGAAATGTCCCTGCGCCTACATGCAAGGTAATATAATCTAAATCAATTTGAGCACTTTTTATTTTATTAATAATACTTTCAGTAAAATGAAGGCCTGCTGTTGGAGCTGCAACGGCACCAATCTTATTAGCAAAAATTGTTTGATAATTTATTCTATCTAAATTTTTTTCCTCTTTACTTCTTTTTATGTAAGGGGGCAAAGGCATTCTTCCTACTTTAGATATTCTTTCTATTAGTTCCTCATTATTACAGTCAAACATTATGCGTATTTCGCCATAGTCTAATTTTTCTAAAATCTTTGCTTTGAAGTTTTCAAATTCAATTACATCTCCCACATTTATTTTTTTTGCTGGCTTTGAAAATGCTAACCAGCTTTTATCAGAATTGTTTTTATGTAAGGTTATTTGAATTGATGTCGTGTTTCTTTTTCCAAATAATTTTGAGGCTAATACTTTAGTATTGTTGCATATAATTAAATCATTTTTTTTTAATAAATCAGGTAAGTCAAAAAATTTTCTATCAATAAATTTATTTTTATTTATTAAAAGTAATTTTGAATTATCTCTAGGTGAAATAGGTTTTTGTGCAATCAAATTAGAAGGCAATTCAAAATCAAAATCAGATATTTTCATTTTAATATATTTGAATTACGCCTTGGATATAATTATTTTCATCAGTAACAACTAATGCCTGGACTTTTGCTTCTAACATCTTATTTTTTGCATCAATCATCAATTTATCTTTAGTAATAGTAAGAGGATTAGTAGTCATTATATTTTCAGCTTTAACAGATGATAAATTTTGATTTTCTAGAAGCAACCTTCTTAAATCACCATCTGTTATTATACCTTGTAAGTAATTATTTTTATGAATAATTGCCAGACCCAATTTACTTTCTGTCATTACAATTATTGCATCACTAATAAATTGATCATTGTTCATCAAAGGTAGCTTAGTAGAAATCATATTATCAGCTACTGTTTGAGTTAGTCCCTTTCCTAAACTACCACCTGGATGAGTTAAAGCAAAATCCTCTTCTGCAAAACCTCTAGCATTCATAACTGATACTGACAAAGCATCTCCTGCAGTCATTGTTAGCATTGCAGAGGTAGTTGGAGCTAAATTTAGTGGGCATGCTTCTCTGTCAATAGAAACATCAATATTTGCCGTAGCAAAATTTGCGAGAGAACTATCTTTCTTACCTGTCAGAGAAATAATATCGTTTCCTATTTTTTTTAAGGATGGTAACAATTTTAAAACTTCTTCAGTTTCACCAGAATATGAAATCAAAATAATTACATCTTCTGATTTTATCATTCCTAAATCACCATGAATTGCTTCAGCTGGATGAAGAAACAAGCTAGGAGTGCCTGTGGAAGCTAATGTTGCTGAAATCTTTCTACCAACATGGCCTGATTTGCCAATTCCACTTACAACGACATGACCTTTTGAATTTAATATTAATTCAACAGCTTTATCAAACTCAATGTTTGAATTATGGACAAACCTGTCTATAGCATCTTTATAAGAAGAACAAAGATCTTTAAGAATGTTTTTATATGAAGCCTGCTTCATTTTATACCTTTGCTAAACATATCTTTTGCTAATTTTAGGTCATCGGGTGTATTAACATTAAAAAATTGATCAAAACTTGATGTGAAATGTACCTCTATAGGAGTATATTTTTGAGTAAATATATCAATTTTTCGAATATTATTTTTTAGAGAATTTTTCAAATCATTTTTTAGTGAAATATGCCAAATAGCAAAAACTGGGTGGTTTCTTCCATTAGAATTTGCTACGCCAACTAACCTATTGTTTTTATTTACACTTTCAAATAATTTATCAACTAGGTTTTCAGGAAAGAATGGTGTATCAATTGGTAAACTTACAACCCATTCAATATTATTATCTTGTTTATAAAACCATTCCAACCCCGACAAAATACCAGCTAATGGACCTTGAAAATTTGGAATAGTATCGTTAATAATATTCAAATCATAATCTTTAAAATTATTTGCATCTCGATTTGTATTTAATACAATTTTATTATTTTCTATTTTTAATTTATCTAGAATTAACTGAAGAAGAGTTTTGTTATTGATCCTTACCAAAGCTTTATCAATGCCGTTCATTCTAGATGACTTGCCACCAGCTAAAAGAACACACCCAATCATAAATATTCGCCTATATAATTTTTTTTAATCATAAATAACACGATGATTTCCTGAGAGTAAAATAAATCTTTTTCCTTTCATTCTGCCAATTAGAGATAGTTTTGCTTCATTAGCAAGTGAAACACCACTTTCAGTAAAGCCAGAACGAGATAGTAGTATTGGTATTTCCATTTGAACTGTTTTAATCACCATTTCAGAAGTAAGTCTTCCTGTAGTATAAAAAATTTTATCCCTACCATTTATATCATTTAAAAACATCCATCCAGCTATTTTATCAACAGCATTATGCCTGCCCACATCTTCAACGTATGCTAGAATATTTTCTTTATAACAAAGTGCACAACCGTGAATTGCACCAGCTTTAATATATAAACTTGGAATTTCAGTAATTTTTTTTGAAATATTAATCATCCAACTGGTCTTAATGAAATTATCATCATTTAATTTTACGTCATAAAATGTTTCCATCATATCGCCGTAAACAGTACCTACTGCACAACCACTTGTTCTTATTTTTTTTGTAAGTTTTTTTTCATAGTTGGTTTTTCTTTTTGTACGAATTACAACAACATCTAACTCATCATCATAATCGATTTCTTCAATTACATCTTTTTTATTTAACATATTTTGATTAAGAAGATATCCTACAGCCAACTCTTTTGGCATATCGCCTAAAGACATAGTTGTTACAATTTCTTGGGAATTTAGAAATATAGTGAAGGGTTTTTCAGTGACTACATCAACTTCAATTTTCTCATTAAGTTCATTTAAACCAACAACATTTTTTGTGAGGTTCATATCATCAATATTGGGTTTTAATTTTAGAGGATTTAACAAATTTGTTTCATTGATTATTTTATCAGTCATAATGTATAATTAACACTGACAATTATAAACGCAAAATTGTAAATGAAAAATTTTTAAAAAATAGCTAATTACTGATTTATGAAATTTCATTTTATCGCATCAGAAAACCCTGAAGCTAAAGAGGCCCTTAAAGTTCTAATAAAGAGATACAATCAAACGAAATTAGAGTTATCCGATGTTATTATTGCCATTGGAGGTGACGGTATGCTTCTTAAAGCTTTAAGAAATAGTATAGAAAAAAATAAGCCCGTTTTTGGCCTGAATAAAGGCAATGTTGGCTTTCTTATGAATGAACTATCTTTTGATAATTTAGAAAATAGAATTCAAACAGCAAGAAAAGTTAAAATGCACCCTCTTTTTATGAGTGCACATAAAATAAATGGTAATATTTTTACTGAATTAGCAGTGAACGAAGTATCAATATTGAGACAAACTCACCAGGCTGCACATTTGAAAATTACTGTAGATAAAAAAGAAAGGTTAAATGAATTGGTTTGTGATGGCATTCTTGTTTCAACACCTATAGGGAGTACAGCTTATAATTTATCAGCAAGAGGACCAATTATTCCATTAAATGCCAACATATTAGCTTTAACTCCAATTAGCTCATTTAGACCCAGAAGGTGGAGAGGAGCATTACTACCTCAAAGAGTAAAAATTAGAATAGAAGTACTTAACTTTGACACAAGACCAGTTAGTGCGACAGCAGATAACGTAGAGGCTAGAGATATAAAATATATTGAAATATCGACTGATAAAACAAAAAAACTAACTATTCTTCATGATTCAGATCATAGTCTTGATGAAAGAATTATGAAAGAGCAGTTTTTAACATAAATTTTTTTTAACAAAATTATCAATTGCTCTCCAAAATATAACTTTAACTTCTTCTTTTTCATGAATTATATCATGTCTGCATGATGGTAAGTTTATTTCTTCAACGTTACTGAGTTTTTGAACTAATTTTTTTTGTGAACTCGCATCTGTTACTTTCTCATCTTCAGCCAAGAAAAGAAGAACTGGTTGATTAATATTTTTTTTTGTGAATTTTTTAAAAAATTTATCACAATAAAATATAGCATTTGAAACCCAATTCCAACTTGGACCTTCAGTTTCTAATAATTTATTCTCCTCAAAATAACTAAGTGCTTCTTCTGAAGTTTCTTTACCATAATAGTTTATATTTTCTTCTTTCTTCCAATAATCAGAGGCCTTAGACACGCTATTTTTTACATTTTTACCTGCCAAACCAATAAATGATGCAATAGATGCCAAATTCGTATTTATTCCAATATTTGATAAATTTAAAGGAATAAGAAATTTATTAATTAAAACTGTAAGACCTGCCAATAAATTTGAAATTGGCAACCCCATCATTGGAGCCATTACTATAAACATTGATGGCTGAATAAAAAAATTATCAATCTTTTTTGAATAAATTTGATAATATAAAATTAATAACCCACCTAAAGAATGTCCAAAAAATATTGTTTTTCTATTGAAACCAAATTTAAGCGACTTCATTAAAAAGTTCATTGCTTTAAAATAGAGCTCAAAATCTGAAACATGAATTACAGTTGAAGGATTACCAAATCTTGATGAAAGACCTTGTCCGGGCAAGTCAATTATCGCTACACGAAAATTTTCTTTTGCAAACTTTTCTGCAATAAAATCATACCTCTCTATAAATTCGCTTAATCCTGGTATTATTAAAATATCAGCCTTAATAGGCTTTTTAGATTTTTCGTTTAAATATACTGAACATCTAATTTTAGAAATTTCAAATTTTAACCAAAAAGTCTTTTTATAGACACTAATCTTTTGCATTAAATATTATTGTGATGATACTGAGAAACTTTCACCACAGCCACAACGAGCAACTTCATTAGGATTTTTAAAATCAAAACCAGAGCTAAATTTATTTTCACTCCAATCCATCTCAGCTCCAACAAGAAACATTACAGCTGCAGGGTCAATAAAAATAGTAATACCTTTTGTAGATATTGTCTCTTCAAAGTCTTTGGCTGCAGTTGCATACTCAACATTATACTTAAAGCCCGAACAACCAGAAGATTTTACTCCAATTCTAAGGCCTTTTACATTTTCATCGCCTTTGTTAATCAGGTATTTAACTCTTTCGGCTGCTTTATCTGTGACACTTATAATATTTTTATCAGAAAACATTGAACTCATACTTTATTCATTACATATCCAAAAGCAATTTAGCATCATCACTCATCATATCTTTTGACCAAGATGGATCCCAAACTAATTTAACTGTAACTTCACCAACTTTGTCAAGAGTTGATACTTTTTCAGATACCTCTTTTGGGAGTTCCCCAGCCACAGGACATGCAGGGGCTGTAAGCGACATCTCAATTTGCACATTACCTCTTTCGCTACAATCAATTTTATATATCAAACCCAAATCATAAATACTGACAGGTAATTCAGGATCAAATATGCTTTTTAAAATCTCTACTACTTTGCCTTTATCAACTCTATATTTATCGTCAGATAAAGGTTTTCCTGATTTAAAAATTGCACCCTCACCTATGTTTAGGGAAGATGGCATAAAATCATTCAATGATAGATCTTTGGTCATATCTAGCCTAAAAGTTTTTTTACAGTTTTCAAACCTTCAATTAAAACATCAACTTCATCTTCTTTTGAATAAACACCAATCGAAGCTCTTGCAGTTGAAGAGATGTTAAAATGTTTCATGAGAGGTTGGGCGCAGTGATGTCCAGCTCTAATAGCAATCCCTTTCTGATCCAAAATTGTTGCAATATCATGAGGGTGCGCACCATTAAAAAGAAAAGATATCACACCTGATTTATTGCTTGAGTTACCAATTATGCTTAATTCCTTTACTTCATTAAGTTTCTTAGTAAAGTGTTTTAAAATTTTTTGCTCATGATCTCTTATGTTTTTCATACCAATTTGCTGTACAAAATCTATAGCCGCACCAAATCCAATAACTTCCGCAATTGGTGGCGTTCCTGCTTCAAACCTGTGAGGTGGATCTGCGTAAGAAGAATTTTCTATATCAACATTATCAATCATGTCACCACCACCTAAAAAGGGAGGCATTTCGTGTAAAATTGAAAGTCTTCCCCATAAAACTCCAACGCCAGACGGACCATAGAGCTTATGTGAGCTAAAAGTATAAAAATCACAATCAATATCTTTAACATCAACTGGCAAGTGAATAGCACCCTGACAACCATCAACAATGCAAATAGCATTAACTTCATGAGCTAATTTTGAAATTTCTTTTACTGGAAATACAGTTCCTAAAACGTTGGATACATGAGGGACAGAAATTATTTTTGTTCTTTTATTAATTAATTTTTCCATATCTTTGATATCAAAATTTCCGTCTTTATCAACTGGAACTGCCTGAATTTTTGATCCAGTTTGTTGAGACAACAATTGCCATGGAACTATATTTGCGTGGTGATCTGCTATAGTAATTATAATTTCATCATCAGGTTTTAAAAACTTTCTTCCCCAAGAATTAGCGATAAGATTAATTAGATGTGTAGCCCCAGAACCATAAATAATTTCATTACTATTTGATGCTCCTAAAAAATTTGCAGCTTTTTTTCGCACTTCTTCATATTTAAAAGTTGACTGTTCGCTTAACCAATGAAGTCCTCGGTGAACATTTGAATAAGTTTCTAAATATGCACTATTTAATGCATCAATAACTGCTTTTGGTTTTTGAGCACTCGCGGCACTATCTAAATAAACCAAATCTTTATTATTAACTTTTTTATTCAATATTGGAAATTCTGACCTTATCTTTTTGAAGTCAATTTCATCTGAATTATGACCAAGACCACTCATGCAACTTCTTTCATTTTAAATTCACTTAACCAAAAATCTATTGCTTTTTCTAATTGATCAGAAAGGTAATCATTTTGTATTTCTTCTACAACTTCATTTAAATATGCTTTGATTAATAATTCCCTTGCCACTGAGTGTGAAACTCCCCTGCTCAACAAATAAAAGAATTGATCTTTATCTAGCTCACCAATAGTAGCTCCATGAGCACATGAAACGTCATCAGCAAAAATCTCAAGCTCGGGTTTAGAATTTGACTCGGCTAGGTTTGACAGTAATAGTGCTCTACTCATTTGCCTGCCATCAGTTTTTTGAGCATTAGGCGCAACCTTTACCCCACCTTGGTAAACACCTACAGAGTTATCATCTAAAATACCTCTTATTATTTGATTTGAAGAGGTGTTTTCAGCAAGATGATTTACACATGTTGTAATATCTTGATGTTGCTTTTCTCTTCCAAAATAAACACCTATCAAATCATAATTACTATAGTTTTGATTAAGGTTTATATTAATATCGCTTCTTGATAAGGTAACACCTTGCTGAGTTAATACCATTTCAAGATTTGAATTTTCAGAAAGATCACCCTCAATTAATGAAACAAAATTAGATGCGTTTAAAGATTTTGAACTGTTTATTACACTCAAACTAAAGGATAAATTTGATCCTTTCCCAACATCAATTGCTATTAAAGGAGTACAAAGTGAGTTGGATGATAAAGAAAATTCTAAAGCAATGTTGCATTCAACATTTTCTGGAACTTTAATAATAATTAATGAACTCGACCATATACCTGCATCGATACTTGATTTAATATCAATAGTTTCTTTTTTGCTTGTATTTTTAGGAACTAAAATTTCAAAAGCGTTACTTATATGTGACAATATAACACGAGACATTTCATTTTTTTGAAAATATTTTGAATTTAAGGATTCAAGATTGTTAATATCAACATTTTTAATAAATTTATTTTTATTATTTGATAATAGGTACTTTGAATTATGTTTTAAACTTGAGGAATCTTTTATAAATTTTTGTAAAGGGGTCATCTTCCAAGTTTCAATCTTAGAATTAGGCCATCCATGTTCTTTGAAACTTTTCTTAAAAGAGTTACAAAAATCTAGAACTTCATTTGAAGGAGGAGAATTAATTTCCATTTAGAAAACTCTTATAGCCTTCTTTTTCAACTAATTTAGCTAAATCTGGACCACCAGATTGAATAATCTTACCCTTGACCATTATATGAACAAAATCTGGAATAATATGATCTAACAACCTCTGATAATGAGTAATAACAAGCATGCCCCTATCCTTACTTTTTAGGTTTGTAACCCCTTTACCAACAATTCTTAAAGCATCTACATCTAAACCAGAGTCAGTTTCGTCAAGAACAGCGATTTTTGGATCAAGCAAAGCCATTTGAAGTATTTCAAAGCGCTTTTTTTCACCACCAGAAAATCCAACATTAACAAATCTTTTTAGCATGTCCTGTGAAATTTCTAACTCAGCAGCTTTTTCTCTAATAAGTTTAACTAATTCAATACCTTCTAATTCAGGTAGATTTTTTGCAACCCTTGAAGAATTAATGATTGTTCTTAGAAAAGTCATGCCTGTTACACCAGGCAGTTCTATTGGATATTGAAAAGCTAAAAATAATCCTAATCTAGAACGTTCATCAGCCTCAATATCTAGTATCTCTTTACTATCTAAAAATACACTGCCTTTACTGACATCATAATCCTCGCGACCTGACAAAACATAGGAAAGGGTTGACTTTCCAGAACCATTAGGCCCCATAATCGCGTGTGTCTCTCCAGCATTTATCTGAAGTGATAAACCATTTAATATTTTTTCATCACCAATTGATGCGTAAAGATCTTCAATTTTTAAAAGACTCATATTCTATTCATTACTTTCAAAATAATTATTAATTTAGCCTACACTACCTTCAAGACTAATACCTATTAACTTTTGTGCCTCTACTGAAAACTCCATAGGAAGTTCTTTCATAACTTCCTTACAAAAGCCATTTACAATCAATGAAACTGCCTCCTCTTCTGAAAGACCTCGAGAAAGACAATAAAATAATTGATCCTCACTTATCTTGCTTGTTGTAGCCTCATGCTCAATATTAGCTGAAGGGTTTTTTGACGTAATGTAGGGAATAGTATGTGCGCCACATTTATCACCAATTAATAAGCTGTCACATTGAGTAAAATTTCTTGCATTTTTTGCACCAGGTTGCATCAAAACCTTTCCTCTGTATGTGTTTTGTGATTTACCTGCAGATATTCCCTTTGATATTATTGTTGATTTTGTATTTTTTCCAAGATGAATCATTTTTGTTCCTGTGTCAGCTTGCTGAAAGTTATTTGTTATAGCTACAGAATAAAATTCTCCAACTGAGTTATCACCATGTAAAATACATGATGGATATTTCCAAGTAACTGCAGACCCTGTCTCGACTTGTGTCCAGCTAATTTTAGAATTCTTTCCTAAGCAAGACCCTCTTTTTGTAACAAAATTGAAAATTCCACCTTTCCCATTCTCATCTCCAGGAAACCAATTTTGGACAGTAGAATACTTGATTTCAGCATTGTCATGAGTAATTAACTCTACAACTGCTGCATGAAGCTGGTTTTCATCTCTTTGTGGCGCCGTACAACCTTCTAAATATGAAACGTAAGAGTCATCATCAGCAATAATTAATGTTCTTTCAAATTGACCAGTATTCTTTTCATTTATTCTAAAATAAGTTGATAATTCCATTGGACATCTTACACCTTTTGGTATGTAAACGAATGAACCATCAGTAAAAACTGCACTATTCAATGCGGAAAAATAATTATCGTGCCGAGGTATAACAGAACCAATATATTTTTTTACTAACTCTGGATGAGTTTTAATAGCTTCACTAATTGGACAAAATATAACACCTTTCTCTTCCAGTTGTTTTCTAAAAGTTGTGACCACAGAAACTGAGTCAAATACAGCATCAACTGCGACACCAGCTAATGCTTTTTGCTCATTAAGGGGGATACCAAGCTTTTCGTATGTTTTTAATAATTCAGGATCTACCTCATCTAAACTCTTCAGTTTTTCTGTATTTTTTGGAGCAGAATAATAATAAATGTCTTGATAATCTATTTTTGGATAATTAACTTTAGCCCATTCCGGTTCTTTCATTTTTTTCCAGATTTCAAAAGCTTTAAGTCTCCAATCTAGCATCCACTCAGGCTCATTTTTTTTTGAAGATATTAATCTAATAATATTTTCATCTAACCCTTTAGGAGCCTTATCGACTTCTAAATCAGTTGAAAAACCATATTTATATTTAGACGTAGCCAGATTAACCTGTTCAATAGTCTCTTCTTGAATTGGCAATTATATACTCCAGTTAAGTATGTAATACAGAAGTATCTGTATTTTGGGTTTTAAGAAAATCTTCGGGATTCAGCAAATCACTTAATGATACACTCTTTAGTGCTTCTAAAATAGCATTATTGGCCTTGTTCCAATTTCCACTTAAGAGACAAATTGATTGAGTACTACATAAATCATCCGATTCATCTAAACAAGCAGTAATCGCAATAGGACCATCAATTGATTCAACTATTTCTGCAACATTTATCTCAGATGGCGCAATTTCGCAGTAATAACCTCCATTTGCTCCTCTACCTGCAAGTATTAAGTTAGCTTTATTTAGAAGTTTACAAACCTTAGCAACTGTAGGAACAGGCAAACCCGTATCTTCCGAAATTTTTGACGTTGAAAATTTGTTAGGGTATCTACTAGATAACAGACCTAATATAACTACGGCATAATCTGTGATTTTATTAAGCTTAATCATTTTAATTACTCAGTTATATTAATTTAGATTAATTCTAAAAAAATTCAAGTTTAATAAATTTAATTGATAAAATATTAATTAACTGAGGTGCTTTTTAGTATGTAACGACCATTTAAAACATCACTAAAAAGTACATCAACATCAGGATGATGAATAGGACCAGATTCAGAATCAGGTAAAAGGTTTTGCTGACTAACGTAAGCTGAATAAAAAGTTTCAGAGTTTTCAGCAAGCAGATGATAAAAAGGCTGGTCTTTTCTAGGACGACTTTCTTCAGGAATTGACTGATACCATTCTTCGGTATTTGAAAATTCAGGGTCTATATCCACAATAACACCTCTAAATTTGTACAGTCTATGTTTTACAACATCGCCAATGTTAAAAGCTGGTGAAACAACCAATACATCTGATTGTAAATGAGTATTTTCCATATTATCGATAGTATTAGAAGTCATTTAGTCAGTCTTATATTTTATCTGAAACTTTAAGAAATTCCTTACCTCGGTACATTCCGGTCTTTAAATCGATATGATGAGGTCTGTGTAACTCTCCAGTATCCTTATCTTCAACGTAAGCATTGTTTTTCAGCCTATCATGTGATCTTCGCATACCTCTTTTGGATGATGAAACTTTACTTTTAGGAACAGCCATTTTTATATCTCTCTTACTTAAATTTAAATATTAATTATAGAGGAAGTTGCATCCAATCAGGAATATAAGAACAACTACTTATAATGATAGGTAAAGATAACAATATTATTTTTAAAACGATTTTATTCATTATTTCTACTTTCAATATAATTGGTGGAGCTGGACGGGATCGAACCGACGACCTGAAGCTTGCAAAGCTACCGCTCTCCCAACTGAGCTACAGCCCCTTAATAAAATGATTTTATGCTCACTTTATTGGTAAAAGGTCAAGCAAAAAAAACATTTATTTTAAATTGATTTCTTTTAACCTTTCTTGCAAATAATCATGAGCAGTTGTTCCAGGCTTTAAAATTACTTCATTTCTAGGATGCATAAACATTGGAAGGGAAAACCTAGATACATTTTGATTTGAGCTTTCAGGATTCACAACTCTATGGCTTGTGGATGGGAAGTATCCTCCAGAGGCCATTTGCAACATGTCTCCTACGTTTACTGTGATCATACCTTTATCTACAGGAACCTTATGCCATTTACCATCTTTATCCATTGCTTCAAGACCAGGTTGGCTTCCAGAAACCAAAAGTGTTATAAGATTTATATCTTCATGGGCAGCAGCCCTTATAGCGCCTTTTTCAATTTTTTCTTCTATTGGGGGATAATGCAATACTCTAAGTAAATTTCTATCACTGCCTTTAACCATATTAAAAAGCGATTCTGAAAAAAGTTCTTGAATATTTTCTGGTGTTAGTTCATCTAACCAACCTAAAAGCATATTTCCTAAATTAGTCAATTGAGTGTATAATGTTCTGGTATTTGCAGACAGATAGTTGGGTAAATTACTATTTGGATATACATGAAAGAATTCTTTTAAATCTTTAACAGGATTATCTTTCGCACTTTCACTTCTAAATGGGAAAAAACCGTCTTGTGTGTCTGTATTGAATTTGTAATCGTATTTATCCTTAGAATTAAAAAACTGCTTCCATTCTTCATATACGTTATCTATAAGTTCGAATGAAATTCCATGATTTTCCATTACAGCGAAACCAGTATTTTGGAATGAAGTAAAAAAATCATTTTTTGCATTTTCATTATTGACGTCTATTCTTTGAATTTTAAACATATAAAGCATCATTGTTTGTTAATTTCATAAATTATTTTTACTGAATTAGCATTTAAATGCAAATAAAAGAAATTGAATGTTTTAAAGTTTAGTATATACTAATTTTTAAATATCAACCTAATATAATTAATATTAGCTAAATCAAGTAATGAATTATTTTTCGATAAAACTAGAAAGTGATTTAATCTTAAAAACAATTTTATTAATATTTTTATTATTAGTAGTTGGTTTTGTGCTTAATAATTTTTTAATAAGTTTAGAATTCGAGCTTATTGAAATTATAATAAACAGTATTTCTGATGCATATTTGCAAGTATCTGTTTTTGTAGCAGCTGTATTATTAATATTTTACGGATTTGAAAGTTTATTTGGCATAAACCTTAACAGGAAATTACAAAATAGTGGAATTTATCAAGTGCCTGTAGCTTCAGCACTAGGAGCTTTACCTGGCTGTGGGGGGGCTATCCTTGTTATTACACAATTCACAAAAGGGGGCATAAGCTTTGGTTCAGTTGTTGCTGTATTAACATCTACAATGGGTGATGCAGCTTTCCTTTTAATAGCAAGCAAGCCAAAGACAGGGATTTTTATTATTATTCTCGGTTTTGTCGTCGGTGTAATGTCTGGTTGGTTTGTAGATTTGACACATCCAAAAAATTATCTAACCCCTAAAGAAAAAAATATTTCAGTTAATAATAAAAGAGAAAAAGAGATAAGTACAAATTTCAAAATCATTTGGACTGTATTGATCGTACCAGGTTTGATTATAGGAATAATGATGGCATTTCAATTTGATGTGGATGAATACTTTAAAATTGGTTCAATACAGAATATTGCTTCTTTATTTGGATTTTTAGCAGGCTTGTCATTAATAATTTTTCATTTAGTTGCTTGTAAAGGCAAGTTTCATAAAAAAACATCACTCGATGGAGGCTCTTCATTTGAGAGAACATATTTAGATACAAACTTTGTAACAATTTGGGTAGTTATTGCATTTTTATTATTTGAGTTAATTATTTATTATACAGCTTTTGACTTAAGAAGTGTTTTTAATAGTTACGTTTTTTTAACTCCTTTAATGGCTGTCCTTATTGGCTTTATTCCTGGATGTGGCCCTCAAATAATTATAACTAGCACCTATCTTATGGGAATAATACCGCTCTCAGCTCAAATTGGAAATGCTATCAGTAATGATGGTGATGCTCTCTTCCCAGTATTAGCAATTTCACCAAAAGTTGGGTTAATTGCTACTCTATATAGTGCTGTACCAGCAATAATTGTTAGTTATGGTTATCTTTTAATTTTTGAATAATACACAAATATGATATCTGTGTTTCTATGAATATTCTTGTCTATGGTATTGGAGCTATGGGCTCTATTTACGCCTCTCTTCTATCGAGGTCAAGTAATAAAGTATATGTTGTTGACCCTTGGAAAGAACATATATCAGAAATTAAAAAAAATGGTTTAAAGATAGCGGGCGCTAGTGGCAATTATATTTATAAAAATATAAATGCATCATTTTCAATTCCCAAAAAAATAAAATTTGACTTGATAATAATTGCAACTAAAGCGAGTGGTGTAAAGAAAGCTGCTCAAGATATAAAAGAATATACCAATAATAAAACAATAATTATATCAATTCAAAATGGCATTGGATCGACTGATGATTTAAAATTATATATACCAAAAAATAATATTATTATTGGTGTTGCAGACGGATTTGGAGCGTCAATTGTAAAACCTGGCCACATCCATCATAATGCAATGAAGTTAATAAGACTTGGTGAATTAGATAATAAAGTAACAGAAAGATTAAATCTAATTTGCGATTTATGGTCAAAAGCTGGATTTAATGTTTTAGCTTATGATAATATAAATCAATTAATTTGGGAAAAATTTATCTGTAACGTTACCTTTAGTGCTCCTTGTACTGTATATGAGTGTTCTGTAGGAGAAATAATTAATAATCATGATTATTGGAAAGTTGCTTCTGGATGTGCACTTGAAGCCTTTGAAATTGCAATGAAGAAAAATATCCCTCTCTCATTTGATGCCCCAATTGAATACGTTAGAAATTTTGGTTTAAAAATGCCTAAAGCTAAGCCATCTATGTATTTAGACCATTTATCAAAAAGAAAATCAGAAATAGACTTTATTAATGGAAGGGTAGGAATTATGGGGGAGGAATTGAATATTAAAACACCATATAATTTTATACTATCGTCCATTGTAAGGCAAAAAGAACTTGTTTTTTAAGTTCGTTTTTCTGCATAAAAATGACCTGGTCTGTGCTCACCCTTCTCAAGAACTTCAATCATTTTCTTCCAAATATTTAATGTGCCTTCAGCATCCTCATTACCAAGTATTTTAATTAATTTTTCTTTATAAATAGTTGACAAATCATTTAATTCTTTTTTTGCTAAATTTAAATACCATTTATTCCTGTCAGTAAGTTTTATATTTTTAAATCCAGCATTTTTAAGGGCATTACCATATCTCTGAAGTGAACACATGTTCATGCTTAGTCCCTCTAATTTTATGTATTCTTGCATTAATTTAGAAGGCGCATTATCGTCTATTCGCATCCAGTCACCAACACATAAAAATCCACCTGGTTTTAAAACTCTATACAAATCCTCTACTAACCTCTCTTTATCAAGAATATGCAAAAACGTATCTTTACTAAATATTACATCAAAAGAAAGATCATCAAATGGCAGTTCACCTGGTTGAATAACCTCAAAATCAACTTTCTTTTTTTCTATTAAATTTGATTTAAGCGCGTTAGCTCTTTTTATAACCATTTCCTCAACGTCAACCCCCAAAACATAATTTGGTGAATGATTTTTGATAAAATGGAATGCAGCGCTACCACAACCACACCCAATATCTAAAATTTTTTTATTTTTTAATGATTTATTATTTAAAATCAAATCAATTTCAGAAGCACCTCCAGGAGATAAATAACCCTCACCCCATATCATTTCCAGAGTATCAATTTGCTTTTTCCCATATTCACCTTCGTCTGTAATACTCATAAATTGACCTCAAAATTTTTATTAAGAAAAATTAAACATATTTGATAGAATAAATAAAATTAAAAAAATCATAAATATAATAATAACAATATTTAAATACTTCCATATTGTTGAATTATTGACATACCTAGAAAAATACTTTGATAAATATCCAATAGTATAAAAAAATAAAAATGAGCTTATAGAAGCACCAATACCAAAGTTAATTTTCTCAAAGATTGTGAAACTTTTAGTCAAATTACCAAAAATGAAAACAGTGTCTGAATATACGTGAGGATTAAGAAAAGTAAATCCAATTAAATTAAAAAGAACAGTTTTGAAATTTATCTTTTTATTATTAAATTCGATAACATTATCAGAAAAAATTTCTTTTAATTTTAATCCAATAAAGTTTGCTAAAAATAAAATTAAGAAAAAATTCAATAATAAATTAATATTGTAAGTGAAGTACGTTTCAAAGTAATGGAATAACAAAATCCCTACAAATATCAATAATAAATCAGATAATGAGCAAAAAAAACATACAAAAAAAACAAACTGCTTTTTTAATCCTTGTTCTATTACAAAAAGATTTTGTGGACCTATAACAAGGATAAAACTTAGCCCAGTGAAAAAACCAAAAGTTATAAAATTTAATTCCATATTTTATTTGTAAATAAAGACAATTATTAATTGAAAATATTTTTTTTATTCTTAACTTATAAAAATGTTAAGTTTAATTAAATACCTTTCTGTTGTTTTACTTATATTGTACCCATTTAATTTATTAGCATTTAATAACTCTGATAAAGAGGAATGGCATGATATTGTTAAACAATACTTTCTAGATTATGAAAACGGTTTAAATGAATATAAAAATAAAAATTATAATAAAGCTTTTCAAATTTTCTTAACTCTTGCTAATTCAGGAGATGCAAGAGCTCAATCAGATATTGCTGGGATGTATTTTAATGGATGGGGTGTAGAAGTTAATTACAAAAAAGCATTTCAATGGTATGAGAAAGCCTCCAAAAATGGAAATACATATGCTCAATATAAGCTTGGTGATATGTATTGGAATGGATTTGGCGTTAAAGTTAATACTGATACAGCACAAATTTGGTGGAAAAAGGCTGCTGATAACGGATATAAGGATGCCCAATTTAATTTACCATATCAGTACTGTCATTTAAATAAACCTCAATGCCAATAAAGATTTATAATTAAAAACTATAATTCAATCTTAAAATTAATTCGTCATCGTAAAAGCTATGAATTTTTTTTCCATGTTTATAATCTATCCATGGTTGACCAGTTCCACAATGAAATTCACGGTCAAATTTATCATAACAAGGCTTTTCTTTGATTGAACCACCAATCTTAAAAGCATTATTAAAGCCAAAAATAAATTTTAAATTTTCTAATTCTTTACTAATCAAAAAACCCATAGAATAAATAGGCTTCACTTCAAGCAAATTACTTTTATAACCATTATCAAAATTGACTGGGAAAATCAGTAAGTTTGAATTTATTTTATATAAAATATTAGTCTTTAAATTGATCTCAGTATTTTGAGATTTATAATAATTTCCAAGATGAAATTTTTCTCCATTAGGAGCTATAAAATTTCCATCCCAAACATGGGTCTGTAAATAATTACTTGATCCTTTTGTATCTGCAAAAATTATATTATTTCCAGAATAAACAGGGTTAGAAATCAGAGTTAATATTAATGCTATCAGCTTTTTCATTTTGACAATCTTTGTTAATACAATTTGTTGGATAAATTTTCATAGGTATTAGTATATTATTTCCAAAATTATCATTTACATTTGAGCAACCTATTAAAAAAAAAATTAAAATTATAGTTTTTGATTTTCTCATTTAGCTATAACCCTGCCTTGTGGGCTCATTGCATTTTCTAAATTGAGCTTCCCATAACCGTAAATATTGTCTGGCCCACTAGCACCTAAATCTGTCGCAGTTTGTAAAAGAACTTGTTTTATTTGAATGCCTGTTAAATTTGGAAACTTTTGCCTAACTAATGCTGCAGCTCCAGAAACTCTAGGAGCTGAAAAAGATGTGCCCGATGCGTCACCACTAAAAAGAACATCATCATGCGCTACAATAAAGTCATTTAACATGTTTCCAGCTTGATAGCTGTAGTTAGCAATTGTACTACTTTGATCACTAAGTGCACCAACAAAAATTGTATCTTCGCCAATTACGTAACCCTGATTTCTAACTCTATTATACACGGTGGCAAAATAATCACATTCAGTTACATATGCAGATCCGCAATACTGTGCTCCATTTCCAGCTGCAAATACAAAAAGCATTTTTTCATTGTAAATTGGCTCTGATTTTTGATTAATACTCATTATTTTACTAGTAACGGCATCAGAAATAATATCGTCCCAATTAGGATTATTGGTACCTGTATAGCTTCCAAATGAGTTTTTTAGAGGTTTTTCAAATCCCCATGAATTATTTACTATATAATATTCATTAGTATTGTAATAATCAAATGCACTATTTGCATTTTGTAGAGTAGTACTGAGATTTCCACTTGGGAGATTAGATAAAATTGTATTAGCCTCTGGAGAAATGCTATTCAAAACTAAAGAAACCCAATCACCGTGACTGTCAATCCTTCCATTTGAATTAAAAGAGTCAAGTATTCCTACTTTAATACCTTTACCAGTCCAACCACTTGACCAAACATTATTTGCAAGTGTATCTCTTGTTGCTATAGGATAAGATAAACCATTATTTAAAGTACTATGGGCCTGACTTAGAGAAGAAAAAGTATTTCCACTTGGTCCATCATAAGGAAGATTTCTCTCAGACCCTAACAATATATTTGAGTTTGCTTGTTCTAAAGATGATGGATTGCCAGTTGTATAATCATAAGAAATCTCTAGTGAATTTTTGATTGATGATCCACCTCCACCACATGAAGTCAATAATAATGTAAAAGCCATTAAAATTAAAAACTTATGATTTAAACTGCTCATAAAAAATATATTTTCAAATTAGATTATATGTTTAATTATATGTTTAATCTCGTATTTGAAAATTAAACAAATTTCTATCTACTAATTAGTTACGTATAATGGAAAAAAAAATTAATATTAAAATTGTTGCAGATATTGTTTGTCCTTGGTGCTTTATTGGTTGCAATCATTTAAATGCATCATTGAAATCTAGAAATTTTTATGAATACGAGATTGATTGGCAACCATTTTATCTAAACCCAACAATGCCATCAAATGGCATGGACAGAAAACAATACTTAAAAAATAAATTTGGCAGTCAAGTAAACTTGATAGAAAGTCAAATTTTAAATGCAGCTGAAAATTATAATATTAAAATAAATTTAGAAAAGATAAACACTACACCAAATACAAGAAAAATCCATAGTGCAATATCTATAATAAAAAATTACAACTTAAATAAATCATACGACTTTGCTTTTAAGATTATGACTGATTATTTTGCTAATGGTAAAGATATAAGAAATGAAACCTATCTAACAAAAACTATCGCAAAATTTAATACTTTTAATAAGAGTATTGCTTTAGATAAGATTAATTATGCAGAGAATAAAGAACCCTTTTTAAATTTTGATTTTATTAATGGTGTTCCTGTTTTCATTTTTAATGACAAATGGACATTAAATGGAGCTCAAGATCCCAAAGTAATAGAAACAATTATTGATATTGCAGCTAAAGACTAAATAAGTAGATCAGATATCATCTTTAATTCTTCTTTTACTAATCTAATTCTTTCATTTTTATTAGACATATTTTTTTTGATTATAATTGACTGATCACTATTAACTAAAATTCTTTCAGAATTTTTTGTAATATATTTTAAAAGATTTTCTGGTTTAGGGAAAATATCATTGTAAAACTTTAAATTAATTCCATTTTTCCCTGCATCAATTTTATACACATTAGTATTCTTACAATACTGTTTTATATTAATAATTTCTAACAACGTACTTACTTCCTTCGGGAGATTACCAAATCTATCAACCAGCTCTTGTTTAATTATTTCAATTTCTTCCTCAGATTTTAAAAAAGCTATTCTTCTATACATCGAAAGTCTTAAAGAAACATCTTCTATGTAACTTTCTGGTATTTTTGATGAAACTCCAATTTGTATTTGAGGAGACCACTCATTTATATTTAAATTTCCTTCAACAGAATTAATCTCTATAGCGGCCTTAAGTAATGATTGGTAAAGTTCTATTCCCACTTCTTTGATATGACCAGATTGCTCTTCACCTAAAAGGTTTCCCGCACCCCTGATATCCATATCGTAAGATGCAAGTGAAAAGCCTGCTCCAAGATTGTCTAATGTTTGCATTACCTCTAACCTTTTTCTGGCATTATTAGTTAACAATGAATCGTCATTTATTATTAAGTACGCATATGCTCTTGCCTTCCCTCTTCCAACTCTACCTCGCAATTGATATAATTGAGACAATCCAAATTTATCAGCATTATAAACAATAATGGTGTTTGCTAACGGTATATCCAATCCTGATTCAATAATATTTGTAGAAAGAAGAATGTTTGCTTTACCTTGTGAAAAACCAATCATTGATTTATCTATTTCTTCAACACTCATTCTACCATGTGCTGTAGCGATTTTCAAATCTGGTAATAATTCAATTAATTTATCATGGACTTTATTTAAGTCTTTTATTCGAGGCACAACACAAAATACTAGTCCGCCCCTGTGAATTTCTCTTTTTATAGCTTCTTTTAAAGTTACATTATCCCAAGTAGAGACAAACGTTCTTATTGAAAGTCTATCAACAGGCGGAGTTGTTATTAGGCTCATAGTCCGCACACCTGAAAGAGACATTTGAAGTGTTCTTGGAATTGGAGTAGCAGTCAATGTTAATACATGCATTGATTGCCTAATGGACTTTAAGTATTCTTTTTGTGCAACACCAAAATGTTGTTCTTCATCGATTATAAGGAGCAATAAATTATTAAATATAATTTTTTTAGATAATAACGAATGGGTTCCAATAATAATTTGAGTTTCGCCAGTTTCAATTTCATGTTTTACTAATTTACTATCTTTAGATTTTACAAATCTTGATAACTCACTAACTTTTATTGGAAACCCCCTAAACCTTTCTTGAAAATTAACAACATGTTGCTTAACCAATAGTGTTGTAGGTGCAATTACAGCCACCTGGTAACCTGCCATTGCCGCCATAAAAGATGATCTAAGAGCGATTTCAGTTTTACCATAGCCAACATCACCACAAATTAACCTATCCATTAATCTCCCAGATAATAGATCATTTTCAACATCCTGAATGGCTACTTGTTGATCTTCAGTGGGAGTATATGAAAAGCGTGAACAAAACTGTTCGTATTCGTCTGAAGGAAATTCTAATGGTTTAATTTTAGTTGTTTCTCTACTAGCAGCTACTTTTATAAGTTCATCTGCAATTTCTTTTATTCTTTTTTTAGCATTTGCTTTCCTTGCCTGCCAGCCGCTACTGCCCAGTTTATCAAGACTAGCATCAGTACCTGAACCATATCTTGAAATAAGTTCAATATTTTCAACAGGAACATACAACCTGTCATTTCCACTATATATAAGTTTAAGGCAGTCTCTTTCTAAATCATTAGATTTAATAGTTTCTAAGCCTTTATATTTACCAATTCCGTGTTCTACATGGACAAGCAGATCTCCAGTCGTTAATGAAGTTATATCTCGTAAAAAGTTTTCTGCTTTTTTTGATTTTACAGTTGGCCTTCCAAATTTAACTCCAAACAAATCCTCTTCTGAAACAAAAAGAGTATTATTTATGTTAAATCCTTTTTCTAAAGGATAAACAATACAAGAAAAGTTATCTTTCAATTGTGATATATTTTTTATTTCGTTGATAACATCATCTTTGGCAATGCCGTTAATTATGCCTTTAATTCTCTGCAAAGATCCATTTGAGTTACAGCAAACTAATATTCTACTATGTATTTTTGTAAGGGTAAGTAACTCTTTGACTGTATTTTCGCCTTTAATTTTTGCAATACTAAAATCAATTCCAGGTTTGATATTTAAATATATTGATGAATGTTTTTCACCTGGCGTAAAAGAATTAAATTCAATTACTACTCTTTTATCTAAAATCTCTAATAATTTTTTTTTGTCCAAATATAGATGTTGTGGAGATAATAAATTAGATCTTTTGCCTTCAGTATTATGGTCATCTTTCCTTGCGTTATAAAAATCATTAATTTCCTCAAACTTAGTGTCTAAAATGGATGAATATTCTTTATCTAAAATTACATGCACATCGCCAATATGGTCAAATATTGTTGCTAAACTTTCATGAAACATAGATAAATAATGTTCAATGCCATTTGTTTTGATTTTCTGGGAAATATTATTATAAAGTGATTTATCATACTCTTCGTTAAATAGTTCTCTGTGATTTCTCCTAAATAATTCTACACTATGATCAGTTAAAATAATCTCATTACCTGCATTAAAACTTATAAAATTGATATTGTGTAAACTCAACTGACTGATCGGGTCAAATAATCTTAAGGAATCGATAACATCACCAAAAAAATCAATTCGCACAGGGTTTTGTTCTCCAGGAGGATAGACATCAAGAATACTTCCCCTTAGAGAATACTCTGAATCCTCTCTAACAGTATTAGTTCTCATATAACCATTATTTTCAAAAAAATTTATTAATTCTCTTTGTGAAATATTTTGTCCAGATTGTATGCTTTTAGATGAATTTTTAATAAAATCTTGATTAGGAATTTTTTGAATTACGGAACCAATTGTAGATAAAATTATTGTTTTCTTGCTATTCGGATTAGCTAAACTTGATAACGCTCTTACCCTTTTACCGACTAATTTTTGATTTGGTGAGTTCTTGTCAAATGGAAGACAGTCCCATGCTGGGAATTCTATAATATCAATATTATTATTTATGATTCTAAGAGATTGTGAAAACCTTGATAACCTAATATCATCTCGTAAAATGATAAGAATTTTACTAAAATGATTACATAATTCTACGGCTGCTAGGCAGTCTGCACCATCAGGGAGATTTGAAACTATATTTTTTTTTTTTAGATTTAGATCATTGCCAAAAAGATTCATTATAACTTTTTCATCATTAAAATAAATTTTTTATAGTTTTCATCTTCAAAAAATGGAATAGCTTCATTATTCGAAACCCAATTCCAAATATTTACATCACCAAGTGTAAGAAATCTTTCATATGATTCCAACTCACTTATACTTAATTTTTCTAAATTATTTTTAGCAAAATTACTTAATACAAAATCACATTCTTTTGAACCTGAATATATAGAACGATATTGAAGTTTTTTGATAAGAGAATTTTTGTATTTTAGTTTTGCCATTAGATAATAAACTTTGATAAATTAAAAAAATGAAATTTCAAAGACCTAGTTTTTTGTATCCATTGTTTTCAGAGATTACATTAATACCTGGAATTGGTCCAAAGACATTCAAGCTGCTTGAAAATAAAATTGGCAAAAATGTAATTGATCTATTGTTTCATCTTCCACACACAGTAATTAATCGTTTAAATAATTTAGATTTAAAGCATTGTCCAACAAATTCAATCATTACAAAAAAAATATTAATTACTAAACATATTTCAAATTTTTATAATTCAAGAAGACCATATAAACTCATTGGACATTGCGAAAATTTTGAAATTGAGATAATTTTTTTCAATTATAAAGGCCAATATATAGAAAAAAATTTTCCTGTTAACTCAGTTGTAATTGTCAGTGGCAAGATTAATAGGTTTAATGAAATAATTAAATTTACAAATCCTGACTATATATATGAAGTTAGCCAGATAAAAAAAATTCCTAAATTTGAGCCTATATATCCACTTACTGCAGGAATAAACAATAAATTACTTAGAAAATCTATTGGGCATGCTATTAAACTTATTCCTCCTGATTTACCAGAGTGGATACCAAAAAAAGTTATACTAGAAAATAATTGGCCTACATTTTCTGAAGCACTTAAGTCTATTCATATTCCAAATACAATGATTGAAGTTGATAACAGAAGTTTATACTTACAAAGATTAAGCTTTGATGAAGTTTTTGCAAATCAATTAGGAATGCAAGTTTATAAAAAAAAGTACCAAGTTTTAAATGTAAATAAAAATAAAAGAAAAACAAAATATTTTAAAAAATGTTTAGAAAATTTAAATTTTAATCTTACTAATTCACAAAATGAATGCATTGAAGATCTATATTCAGATCTTTGTTCAAAAACTCAAATGAAGAGAATTTTACAAGGAGATGTTGGAAGTGGTAAAACAATCGTTGCTATAGCAGCAATTCTAAATGTGATTGAAAACTCCAAACAAGCTGCATTAATGGCACCAACTGAATTATTATCTACTCAACATTATAATTTTATTAAAAATTTCACGGAAAGTCTTAATATTAAAGTAGCCCTTTTAACGTCAAAAATAGATAAGAATGAAAGGATTTCCATATTAAATAAGATTTCAAATGGTTATATAGATATTGTAATTGGAACTCATTCCCTAATTTCTGATAGGGTCAAATTTAATAATTTAGGAATAGCAGTTATTGATGAACAACATAAATTTGGAGTGATACAAAGAAGCAAAGTCCTTGCAAAAGGAGAAAATGTACATTTATTACTCTTAACAGCTACACCAATACCGAGAAGTTTATCTATGACAGTGTATGGTGATCTAGACCTAAGCGAAATTAAAGAGAAACCAAAAAATAGAAAAAAAATTATAACTAAGATTTTACCATTGGAAAAATACGAAAAAGTGAAAATGGCAATTTCTAGAGCGCTTGAAAATAAAGAAAAAATTTATTGGGTATGTCCATTACTAGAAGAGACAGAAACACTTGATTTAGTATCATTAAATAATAGATTTAAAATTCTTACTAAATCATTTTCAAAATTCAATCCCACATTAGCACATGGGAAAATGGATAATCATGAAAGAGAAAAATCAATCGAAAGATTTTTTAATAATAAATCAAGGATTTTAATAGCATCAACAGTAATTGAAGTGGGTATAGATATTCCAGATGCCACAATAATTATAATAGAAAACGCTGAAAGATTTGGACTTGCTCAACTACACCAATTAAGAGGTAGAGTTGGACGAAGCTCTTTACAGTCTTATTGCATTCTTATGTATGGAAAAAATATAAGCGAAATTGGTAAATTAAGACTTAAAACAATGAGAGATACGGATGATGGATTTTTTATTGCTGAAAAAGATCTCGAATTAAGAGGTCCTGGCGAAGTTTTTGGAACAAGACAATCTGGTGAAAATGAATTGAAACTGTTACCCTTTATTGATAAAGAAAAACTTATACTTGCAAAAGATTTCGCAATCGATATCGTTTCTACAAATAATCTAAATTTTGAACATGAAGTTCTAGTCAGTCTATTTAATAAGGATGAATATATTAAGTTAATGAGTTAGAATAAGAACTTTATTTTTCTTTGGGTACAACCATACCACCAGAAACAACTAATTTGAGGGCATCTTCTACTGTCATATTTAGAAATATTAGGTCTTCTTCAGGGAAAAATAGAAGAAAACCACTAGTAGGATTAGGTGTAGTGGGCATGAAAACATTTACCATTTTCTTATCTACCCTTTTTCCTACTTCACCCTTAGTTGAACCAGTAACAAAGCCAATTGCCCAAATATCTTTTCTTGGGTACTGAACTAATACAGCTTGACGAAAAGCATCCGATTGCGTCGCCATAACGGTTTCAAGTATCTGTTTAATAGCACTATAAACAGATCGAACAACAGGCATTCTATTTAGAATATTTTCCCATATACGAATTAATGTTCGTCCAAAAAGTCCAGTCGCAAGCAAACCAACAAAGGTTGTAAAAATAAATACTATAATCAATCCAAGTCCAGGAATTGAAAAGGGTAGATAGTTTGATGGCCTATAATAGAAAGGAACCAGCGGAACAACTAAGTTATCTACGAATGTTATAAAAGCCCAAGCGACGTAAATTGTAAGTATTAGTGGCGTCATAACAAGAATACCTGTTAGAAACCAAGACCTGATTTTAGTCATTTATTAACCTTTCAAAAAAAGTTATTTTATTTTAAAAAATAGATAAAATTAAAATTTATATTTTATACATGAAATCAAATAAAAATAATACTTTTAGTTATTTAAATAATAAAAAGACAAAAGAATTAGAAAAATTACTTAAAATTATGTCACATCTTAGGGACCCTGATAAAGGATGTCCTTGGGATATTAAGCAAACTTTCGAATCTATAGCTCCATATACCATTGAAGAGGCATACGAAGTAAGCCAATCTATTCAAGATAAGGACTATGATGAATTAATGGATGAACTAGGAGACTTACTTCTTCAAGTTGTTTTTCTTTCTCAAATAGCTAAAGAAAAAAAACTTTTTAAATTTAATGACGTTGTAAAAAGTATCAATAAGAAATTAATTAGGAGACATCCTCATATTTTTGAAAAAAATACTAATATAAAATCACCTAATGATGTAAAAAATCAATGGGATAAAATAAAAGAACAAGAAAATAAAAATAAATCAAAGAATACTAACACTTTAGGAAAGATAACAAAGAATTTACCTTCGATATTAAAATCTCAAAAAATACAGGAGGAAGTAAGTAAAGATGGTTTTGATTTTAAAAATGTAAATGATTGCATCTTAAAATTACAAGAGGAAATTCAAGAATTTAATGAAGCGCTTAAAACAAATGATAAACAAAAATGTTTAGATGAAGGAGGAGATATTTTGTTCGCATCAATTAATGTTTTAAGAAAAGCAGGAATTAACTCTCAAGAGGCCCTTGAATTTGCAAATAATAAATTTACAAGAAGATATAATTATTCAGAAATACTGGCTCAAAAAGAAAATAAAAACTTTGCAGAAGTCTCACTTGAGAAGAAACATAAGTATTGGTTAAAAAGCAAAAAAATTAATCTTTAGTATTCTTTAAAAGGGTTATAAGGCTTGAGGTATCAAACCTGCCACCATTATTTTCTTGAACTTGAGCATAAAACTGGTCAATTAAAGATGTAATTGGTAACCTTGATTTGTTTTTTCTTGCTTCATCTAAACAAAGCTTTAAATCTTTTCGCATCCAATCAACAGCAAATCCAAAATTGAATTTATTTTGAACCATGGTCTCACCTCTATTAATCATTTGCCAACTGCCTGCAGCTCCAGACTGAATAACATCTAAAACCTTTTTCATATCTAAATTTGCGTTTACACCAAAATTTATACCTTCTGACAAACCTTGAACAAGGCCTGCAATACAAATTTGATTAACCATTTTTGCTAATTGACCGCTACCAACCTCACCAATTAGAGAAATATTTTTACCATAAGCGCTCATAATTTTCTCAGCTTTACTAAATGTAATTCTCTCACCCCCACACATTATTGAAAGAACTCCTTTTTCAGCTCCAACTTGACCTCCAGAAACTGGAGCATCTATAAAATAAGCTTTTTTATCAATCAAAGTTTTATGTAGATACTTTGCCAAATCAGCACTTGATGTAGTGTGATCAACTAAAATACAATCTTTTGAAATACCTGAAATTATACCATTTTGCCCATTAAAAACTGATAAAACATCATCATCATTTCCAACACATACAAAAATATACTCTGATTTATTTGCAGCATCCTTTGGGCTCTTACATACTTGTCCTTTAAATTCTTGTATCCATTTTTCAGCTTTCTCTATTGTACGATTATAAACAAAAACTTGATGACCTGCTTTTGACAAATGACCTGCCATTGGGTAACCCATTACCCCTAAGCCAATAAAACACACTTTTGCCATAAAACTTCCTATATATTATATATGATTTTTATATATTTAATTATACGAGATACACTATTATTGACAGTTTGATAAATTAATTTTGTGTAAATACAATTAACTAGATTAAATATTTTTAATTATTTTACTTAAACACAAAAAATATATTGAGAATAAACTACCTTAAAATTTCAACACAAGGATATTTAACCATTAATTTTTTAAGATTAATTTTTGTTATTTTTACATCATAATTGTACCTATTAAAATCAATATTTTTTTTAGAAATAATTTTACAATTCTCATATAACCAATTTGTGATCTGTCCATAATTATTATTAAAGGAAAGTTTTGTACTTAAATACATTTGATCAAGTTCTTTTTTAATTGCATATTTTATTTGATCAATTCCACTGCCATTCTTTGCGGAAACAAAAATTGTATTTTCACCATAAAAACTTTTACACTCATCTTTATTAAAAAGATCTACTTTATTAAAAATTTCTATAGTTCTACTTTGTATATTTTTATCTATTCTATTTAAAACACTATATACATCTTTTCCTTCAGATATTAAATAGGGTGAAGATAAATCCCTTACATGCAAAACAATATCAGAAGAGGAAATTTCTTCTAAAGTAGATTTAAAAGATTCAATTAATTCTGTAGGCAAATCAGATATAAATCCAACAGTATCAGAAAGAATTACTTGATGATCGGATAAACCTTTAAATATTCTTCTAGTTGGGTCTAAAGTAGAAAAAAGCATATTTTTAGATAAAACATTTTCATCTAAAATTTTATTAAAAAGAGTAGATTTCCCAGCATTTGTGTAACCAACAATTGAAGCGGTAACAATATGATTTTTTTTTCTATTTTTACTTTGTATAAATCTTGTGTTTTCAACTTTAACAAGAAGTGATTTAATTTTTTTTATTCTCTTGTTTAAAATTCTTTTATCGAGCTCTAATTGAGTTTCACCAGGACCACCAAGAAATCCAAATCCACCTCTTTGTCTTTCTAAATGTGTCCATGTTTTCACTAATCTACTTTTCTGATAAATAAGATGAGCAAGCTCAACTTGAAGTTTACCTTCATGAGTTTTTGCTCTTTTCCCAAAAATTTCTAATATTAAATGTGTTCTATCTATTACCTTCAGCTTAAAAATTTTTTCTAAATTTCTTTGTTGAATTGGTGTTAAATCATTATTAAAAATCAAAAGATCAATTTCGTATTCTTTAATTATCTCTTTAAATTTTGAAAGGTGACCTGTTGAAAGAAAATTTCCAGGTGATGGGGATCTAAGTTTAAAAAATTCTGAATATAAAACGTTAATATTTAAAGATTTTGCGAGGTTGATGGCTTCTTTTAGTTTATGAGAAGCTAGTGAATCGTCTATATTATCCAGATATACTGATAGAATTAAACAAGCTAAGTTATTTTTTTTACTCAGTGTTTTCAATTCCTATAGAAATAGACTCAGAAGGCATAATTGTAGATATAGAATGTTTATAAACTAATTGAATATGTGAATCCCTTTTAAGTAAAATTGAAAAGTTATCAAACCAAGTTATTATTCCTTGAAGTTTTACACCATTAATCAGAAAAACAGTTACTGATAATTTATCTTTTCTTAATTGATTTAAAAAAGTCTCTTGTAAATTTTCAGTTTTCATTAATAAAAAGCCCCTTCAATTATATATATATAATTTAATCAAAGGCAAATAAATTAAATTAAATCCATCCTTATTGATAAAATTGTTTCTAATTTTTTAACAAATTTTTTTTCAGCAAATACTATTATTATATCGTTTATGTCTATAATAGTATCACCATTTGGAATAATAATTTCATCGTCTTTATAAATTGCACCTATACAAATTGATTTTGGCAATTTAAGGGTTCTTAGTGGTTTGCCAACTATATTTGAGGATTCTAAAGCTCGGGCTTCAAAAACCTCACCTCTTTCTTCTATAATAGAATGTATTGATTTAATACTACCACTTCTTATTTTAGAAAGGATTGACGAAACTGTTATTTGTGCTGGACTAATAACAGAATTTACACCAAGTGTGTTAATTAATGGAATATAACTAGGTTTATTTATTAATGTAACAGCTCTAATGGCGCCACTTCTTTTAGCGAGTAAAGCTGATAAAATATTTACTTCATCATTATTTGTTAGCGAAACAAACGTTTCAGTATTTTTAATGCCTGCCTCAGTCAAAATATCTTGATCTAAAGCATCACCATTGATAACAGATATATTAGTAAAAACTTCTGCTAAGAAGTTAGCTTGTTCTCTTTTATTTTCAATAATTGAAATATTTAATTCTTTCATTTTTTCATTTAATATATCAACAGTATTTTTGCCTATCTCCCCACCTCCAGCAATTATTATTGAATTAGCAGTTTTTTCCTCATGTCCAAAAGCTAACATACACCTACTAATTTGACTTGAGTCACAGACAAAATAAACTCTATCTAAAGCTTCCATTTTTTCTGAACCGTCTCGTGGAACAAGAACTTCACCAGATCGAATTATAGCAACAATGTTCATTTGTAGTTCAGGAAATAAATCTTTTAAATGCCTCGTAGTGACACCCAATAAGGGGCAGTCTTCCTCACAGATAACACCAATTAATTGTAACTTACCGTCAACAAAGTCCCCAACATCAAATGCCCCTGGTATTTGAAGTCTTTTTGAAACAGCTTTTGAAACCTCTTGCTCAGGTGAGATTTTGAAATCAATAGGTAAGTTTTCTGAGTTATATATTTTTTCAATTCTTGGATCTAAGTATGACTGTGAACGAATTCGAGCAATCTTTAAAGGCGTTGAAAAAATTGAATGAGCTATTTGGCATACTATCATATTTACTTCATCAGATTGAGTAACAGCAATAATCATATCAGCTTCATCAATACCTGCCTGTTTAAGAACTTCTGGATATGATGCTAATCCTTCTACACCGCTAACATCTGAATGATCGAGTACTTTTCTTAGACGTTCTTGATTTTGGTCTATAATTGTAACGTCATTTTCTTCTTCAGATAAGTGAGAGGCTATACTTTCACCTACTTGTCCAGCTCCACATATTATTATTTTCATATATCACCAATTAAGTATTATTTATAAATTTCTAGGTTTTTTAATTTTCTATGCAAAGCTGATCGTTCCATTTGTATAAATGATGAAGTTCGTGATACATTACCTGAAAATCTATCTATTTGAGCAGACAAATACTCTTTTTCAAATTTTTCCCTAGCTTCTTTTAAATTAAAAGATAAATAGTCATTTATAGAACTTAATTGTTTTTCTTTCGGCACAAAGTTAATTTCTGGAGGAAGCATCTCTGATGTAATTATCCCATTACCATTATTTGGGGCCATTATTAATAACCAGTCAATTATATTTCTTAATTCGTTTAAGTTACCTGGCCAATCATATTGTTGCAAACATGCAAGTGCATCATCACTTAAAGTTCTAACTGGCTTGTTTAAAGTAGCTGCAGATGAAGACATATAATATTTTACAAGATCAGGAATGTCTTGAGAATGATTTTTTAAATCAGGCATCTCGATTGGAACTACTCCCAGCCTATAATATAAATCTTCTCTAAGCAAACCTTGTTCAATCTGTTCTTTAATATTTTTGGACGAAGATGAAATAACTCTAACATCTACACTCAATTCAAAATTACCACCAATACGTTTAAATCTCTGTTGTTGGATTGCATAAATTATTTTTCCTTGTAATTCAAGAGACAGATCACAAATCTCATCAAAATATAAAGTACCCCTATTCGATTTTTCAAACAAACCTAAACGTCTTTTATTATTATCTAATCTAAACTCTTTTCCAAAGAGTTCTTCTTCAGTTACCATTGAACAGTTAACATGAACAAAACTTGAATTTCTTCTTGGAGATTCTTGATGAATTGTTCGTGCACAAGCTTCTTTACCTGATCCAGATGATCCCAATATTAGGACCCTACTATTTGTTTGAGACACTTTTGCTATTGTCTGCCTAACTGAATTTATAATTGAAGATTTTCCAACAATCATATCTGTTCTTCTGACTTGTTGCTTTAACTCTTCATTTTCTTTTTTTAATTCTGAGTTTTCTAAAGCACGTGAAACCATGAATAATAGTTTTTCAGACTTAAACGGCTTTTCTATGAAATCATAGGCACCAGCTTTAATAGCATTTACAGCAATTTCAACAGTTCCATGCCCTGAGATCATCAATACAGGTATTTCTGGGTTACTATCTTTAATCCAATTTAAAAGTGAAAGGCCATCCATTGTACTATCACGCATCCATATATCTAGTATAATCAACGAAGGTATTTCAATATTTATTTTTGCTTGAGCTTCCTGAGCATTTGACACACAGTCAGTATTATACCCCTCATCATTTAATATAACTGATATTACATCTCTAATATCAGGTTCATCATCAACAATAAGTATATTTTGTTTCATCAAATCAATCTCATATAGGAAATTCAATTATTATTTTTGCTCCACCGAGTTTTGAATCTTCTAAAATAAGTTTACCATTATGCTCTTCTATTATTCTACTAACAATTGATAGCCCCAGTCCTGTACCTTTATCTCTTAATGTAACATATGGGTTAGTTAAACTTTCCCTATTTTTTGGAAAACCTGGTCCATTATCTTCAATTATTAGCAAAACTTTAGCTTTTTTCAATTCTGTTAGAACTTTTATCAAACCTGTATTATTAGATGGGCTTTCATTAATAGAATCAACTGAATTTTGAAAAATATTTGTTAAAGCTTGTCTTAGTTGTTGTGCGTCAATCATCATTTTATAATCTTTAGGCAGATTATTTATGTAAGACCATTCAATATTTTTATTAACTGTTTTAAATAAAGATAATTGTGTTGAAACTACTTTATTTAAATCACCTGAGTAGAGATTAACTTTAGGCATTCTTGCAAAAGAACTAAACTCATTTACTAAATTTTTTATATCATCAACTTGCCTTTGTATTGTTTCTAAATAGTTATTAAAAGACTTTAACTCAGAATCATTTTTTGGTTTAAATTTATTGTATATTCTCTCTACTGAAAGTTGGAGAGGAGTTAATGGATTTCTAATTTCATGGGCAATTCTTTGTGCAATATCTGACCAAGCAGCTTTTTTTTGAGCGGAAAGCAATTCTGTTATATCGTCAAAAGTTATTACATATCCAGAAATCTTCCCTTCAATAATTTCAGAAGATATTCTTGAGAAAAAAGTACGAACCTCGCCATTTATTTTAATTTTTATTTGGCCTTCATTACTATTTAATTTTCTACTTTCTATTTTTGAGAATAAGTTTGCAAAATCAGGAAATAACTTTATAAAGTTACTTCCATAAAATTTATCTTCAGTAATGTTTAATAGTTGAAGTGCCTTTGAATTAGGTAAATTTACTGTACCATTTGAATCTAATCCAATTACACCCGATGAAACCCCAGATAAAATAGCTTCTGTAAATTCTCTTCTTTGATTAATTTGATAATTAGCTGAAATCAACTCTTTTTTATTTCTTGATATTTCATCTAACATTTTATTAAAACTTAGTCCTAATCTAGAAATCTCTTCTATTCCTAAATTACTCTTAACTCTTACATCTAAATTTCCTGATCGTGCAATATTAGCAACACTAATCACTGAACTCAATGGCTTTATAATCGAATTTGCAAGTATTAATCCCACCCAAAGAGCTAATAATAATAAAAATAAAGCGACTAGAAAAAAAAGAGCGCCAAATGAAATTTGTAAATTAGTACTCTCTATGTTTAAAAATTGATATTGATCAGACGCTAATTTTGTTCTATCTATAGCTGCTAAAACTGATGGTTCCAAAAATCTTCCCGCATAAAGATAAACATCAACTAATCTATTTATTTTAACCAAACCTCTTATTTTATTATTGCTATCAGATCTTAAAATAATTAAGTCACCATTTTGTGCTTGATTAAAAATTTGATCATCTAAATCATTTAGAGCAATAGAAAAAGCAAATTGTGACCTCGCTAAAACCATTTTTGAACTATTTAGCAAGATTGCTTCAGATAAATTTCTAATTGCTGCTTGTGTAGAAAGATAATTATCTAAAGTATTTGGATTTGAAACAAGTTTTGGAGCTTCTCTGTTTATATCATTTACCATCTCTAGTATTGAGCCCCTTACACTTCTTGTATGTTCACTTAAATAATCTTCTGCCACCTTTACTGATTCATTAACCGCTGTAGAAATTCTATCTGAAAACCACCCTCTAAAACTGTAATCAACAATAAAATATCCAAATGTCGCTAAAATTATTGATGGTAAAATTGATATTCCACCAAACAAAATTGCAATTCGCCAATGCAATTCTGAACCAGCATTATTTTTATTATGATCAACAATAATTTTATTTATTTGATAAGCAACTAGGATCGAAAGGACAATCAGTCCAATTGCAAAAAGAATTACCAATATAAAAAAAATTATTTCAGTTTCTGAATTGAAAAATAATTGTATTGGTATTAAAAAGAGAGATAATGTGAAAACTATAGAAACAACAATAAATATTGACAAAACAACCCTAAACTGAGACGCAAATTTATTATTAAAATTCAAAAATCTCCTAAAAAATTTCAACTTTTTACTTTCTTTATTATTTCAATATCAAGTTCATTAATTTTTTTTCTAAGAGTATTCCTATTTAAACCTAATAGCCTAGAGGCTTTGATTTGATTACCATTTACAACCGAAAGTGTTTTTCTAATAAGACTATGTTCAAGCTTTCTTAAAAGAAAATTATATAAACAGTCAGAATACCTTGAAATATCTGCATTTTTAAAAAAATTTTCTAATTCTAAATCAAATATTTCTGAAAAATTACTAAAATCATTATTTAACTGTTCTTTTACTTTATCCAGTTCACTTTTAACAAACTTTTCATTTATTAATTTTCCTGGTGATAAAATCACTAGCCTATTAATAAAAGTTTCAAGTTCTTTTACATTACCAGGCCAACTATAATTTTCTAATTCTTTAGAAGCATAATTATTCATAGATTTTATTGGCAAATTTTTAATTTGATTTAAATTTAAAAAGTTATCAACTAAATCCTTTATATCCTCTTTTCTCTCTCTTAATGGTGGAATATTCAAAGGTATGATATTTAAATAATAAAACAAATCTTCTCTAAATTCTCCTTTTTCGATTAATTTTATTAGATTTTCACTTGATGAAATAATAAATCTTACATTTTTAATATTCTCATTTTCAATTTTTGAGAAAGTATTTCTAAGCAAGTTAAGCAAATGTGCCTGAAAACTTAAACTTATTTCGTTTATATTATCTAAATATATCGTTGAATTTTCAAATAATAGATTAGAAATTTTCTTTTGAATTGTTTTACTATTGTCCATGCTTAGATTAATTTTAAAAAAATTTTTGTTTTGATTACTTAAATCATGAACAGTTTTGGCAATAAGATCTTTCCCAGTGCCAGATTCACCAGTTAATAAAACTGTCAAATTATGTCCTATAAGTTTAGATATTGCATGAAAAATATTAAGCATTGGTTCGCTTTTACCAATTAAATTTTTGTTAAAGTCTTTATTTTCACTATTTTTTAGTTTCTTTTTATTAACACTTAATTCATCAAAAGCATTTTCAGTTACTTGAAGTACTTTGTTTATGTCAAAAGGCTTTGAAATAAATTCAAAAGCTCCGTGTCTTACTGCTTTTACTGCTGTTGAAAGAGTTGAAAAGGCACTGATTACAATAATTGGTAAATTTGGATACTTTTTTTTAATATCAGGAATCTCATTAAAAAAATTCCCATCAGGAAGCTTTACATCACTTATTATTAAATCTGGAGAAAAGTTATTTATTAAGCGATGAAGCCCAGCAAGATTTCCTGTTGTTTCTACTTGATAATTACTTTTTGCAAATAAAGTTTTTAAAATAAATCTAATATTCTTATCATCGTCCACAATTATAATAAACTTTTTATTATGATTTCTTTTATAAGCTTTTGAGAAAGTATAATCTTGCATATTAACTATTAAAGGGAAAACTAAGTCTAAAAGTTGTTTTATTATTTTTATCTAAGTATTCTACTTTTCCTTGATGTAACTTCATTGTTGCTTGTACCTGTGTTAAGCCCAAACCAGATCCATTGTTTTTACCTGAAACAAATGGATTAAATAAAATATCTTTTAAATGGTCTGGTACACCTTCTCCATTATCAGAAATTTCTACAATAATAGGTGTAACCTTATTTTCATTTCCTAGATACTTTGCCTTTGGAGCCCATAAAGAATAAGTAGTATAGATATAAATTTTACCCCTTACATTATTATTAATTGCTTCTGAAGAATTTTTAAAAAGATTTATAAATAATTGTATAAGTGTATCCTTATCACCAAATATATATGGTAAAGATGGGTCAAATTCTTTTATAAAATTTATATCTTCGCCAAAACTAATTTTTGAAATTTTAATTGATTGATCTAGTATCTCATGGATATTTAGCTTTTCAAGCTCAGGGATCTCATTTGAAAATAAATACTCAATTTTATTTAATATTTTATCTATTCTGTCACTTTCATGAATGATTATATCAGTAAACTCCTTTTTATCTTCTTTCATGTCATTCGAAAGCAGTTGTGCAGAACCCTTAATTGCTGAAAGAGGATTTTTAATTTCATGAGCTAACATTTTAGTCAATTTAGAAAAACCATTTGTATCTTGGGTATCAAGGATTTCTTTATTTTGGATAAAAGTATTTTTAGATAGTAAAACTAAATAATATTCAAGATTTTCATCATAAATTGAAACATAAATATCATTATTTGGAGAGAAAAAATTAAATCCTGTTAAATTTATTTTTTCAATTGAGATTGGATTCTTTTCTTTTTTAACTCTTTTGATAGTATCAACTAACAAATTATCTTGATTAAAAATATTTTCTATATTTTTTAAACTTAATCTATCATCAAAATTTAATTCTTCTTTGGCCGATAGATTTGCATATAAAATTTTTAGATTTTTATCAATTATTAGAATAGATACAGGTAATGAATTAAAAATATTTTCAAAGTTTAATTTGTCTAAATGGTTAATAATCATAATAAATTATTGTTTATTTTGATATATTATCTAAAAATTAAATATATTTAGTTATTTTAATTTATTATTAAAAAACATTAAATATCAATCTTTAAAGCTGGAGAAAAAAATTAAAAAATTTAATGCCATTTTGGTTGCTGCTGGGAAAGGCTCTAGACTACAAAGTAAAGTGCCAAAACAATATCTAAAAATTGGGGATCACCAAATAGTTGATATTTGTATTAATATGATATCTAGTCATAAATTTTGTAAATATTTAATTGTGGTATTAGATAAAGATTATTCTAAATATTATAAATTTAAAAATACAAAAAAAAATATAGTATTTATTACTGGAGGAAAAAGCCGACATGAATCAGTATTTAAAGCTATAAAAGTATTACCTAAGAATAATTTTTTATTATTAATTCATGATGCAGCAAGACCTGGTATAGATCATATAATTATTGATAAATTAATTAATAGTCTTAGCAAAGAATTTTCAGGTGTGGTGCCTACATTACCAATAAACGATAGCATTATTAAAAAAGATAAAATTCTATCATCAGTGAAAAGAGAGAATTTATATAGAATTCAAACACCGCAAATCTTTTCAGCTAATGTTTTAAGTTTAAAAGATTTTGATAAAAATAATGAAGCTACTGATGAATCAGAAATAATAATCAAAAAAAATAAAAAAGTAAAAATTATTAAAGGAAATGAAAAACTACATAAAATTACAACAGAGTGGGATTACAAATTTTTAATGAATATTTTTGATACACAAAATAATATAAGAACAGGCAATGGATTTGATGTTCATGCATTTACAAAAGAGCCTTCAAAATTAATACTTGGTGGAGTAATTATTGATTATCAATTTGGACTTAAAGGCCATTCTGATGCCGATGTTTTACTTCATTCAATTACTGATGCTATTCTTGGTTCAATTTCTATGGGTGATATAGGTACGCATTTCCCTCCAAATGAAAGCAAGTGGAAAAATGCAAACAGTTCTATTTTTTTAAAAAAATCTTTAAAGTTACTTAAAGAAAAAAATGGAGAGATCAATAATTTAGATATTACAATTATATGTGAAGAACCCAAAATTAGCACATATACAAAAGAAATCCAAAAAAACTTATCTAAACTTTTAAATATTAAAGAAGAAAAAATTTCTTTAAAAGCAACAACTACGGAAGGTCTTGGATTTACAGGAAGGAAAGAGGGTATAGCTGTAATGTCAAATATTTTAGTAAATATTAAATCTTAATTATTATACAAATGGGCAGCTCTTTTTTCAAAAGCTGTTACCATTCTTTTAAATGCGTCTGAAAAAAGACTCTCCATTAATGATTGAAAAAAAATATTTTTAAACTCAAAATCTAAATAAAAATTTATTTCACAATAATCTTTGTCTTCATTAAATTCCCATTTATTAGTTAAAAACTTGAATGGGCCATCCTCATAAGACACAGATATTTTCATATTTTTTTTATCTAATTTTACCCTACTTCTAAATTTTTCTTTGAAAACTTGAAACCCAATCATTAAGTCTGCAATTAATATATTATTGTCGTTTGAAATAACCCTTGAAGCAACACACCAAGGAAGAAACTCTGGATATTTCTCTATATCAGCAACTAAATCAAACATCTTCAGTGGCGTATATGGAACTTTTCTTTTTTCAGAATGTTTAGTCATTTAAAATTAGTAAGATTTTTTAAGGTCCAATTTAATTCTCTCATTTTTGAGCTTTTGGAAATCTTCACTAGCATGATATGAAGATCTCGTTAATGGAGAAGATGACACCATTAAGAACCCTTTACCATAAGCATACTTCTTATAATATTCAAATGTATCTGGAGAAACAAATTCCTTAATTGGAAAGTGTTTAGGAGTTGGCTGAAGATATTGACCAATTGTTAAAAAATCAACATTGGCTGCCCTTAGATCATCCATTAATTGCAAAACTTCTTTTTTGGTTTCACCAAATCCAACCATAATACCTGATTTTGTAAAAACGTCAGGCATAATATTTTTTGCATCATCTAAAAGTTTTAATGATGTAAAATACCTGGCTCCAGGTCTAATATCATTGTAAAGACCAGGAACAGTTTCAAGATTATGATTAAAGACATCTGGTTTTGATTCCATAATAATATTCAATGAATGAGATTTATTTCTAAAATCAGGTGTCAAAATCTCTATAGTTGTATAAGGAGACTTTTTTCTAATCTCATAAATAGTATTTGCAAATTGTGCTGCACCACCATCAATTAAGTCGTCCCTATCAACTGAAGTTATCACTACATGCTCAAGCTCCATATCTTTAACAGCTTCAGCAACTCTAACTGGTTCGAATACATCTATAGCATTTGGCACCCCTGTTGTAATATTACAAAATGCACAAGCTCTCGTGCAAATTTCACCTAATATCATCATTGTAGCATGTTTTTTTGACCAGCATTCTCCAATGTTCGGACATGCTGCTTCTTCACACACAGTAACTAATTTCTTTGATTCCATCAAATTTTTAACTTTTTTCCAGTTATTAGATGATGGAGCCCTAACTTTAAGCCATTCTGGCTTTTTATGTGAAACTGATGAAATATTTTTTTGTTTTTCGGGGTGTCTTATAGTTTTAGTCATTATTATACTCAAATATGTATAGCTTTATCATATGCTGATAGAACAGATTCGTGCAAAGATTCAGATAAGGTTGGGTGGGCAAAAACAGTTTTCATTAATTCAATTTCAGTTGTTTCAAGACTTTTAGCAACACTTAAACTATTTATTAATTCGGTAACATCTGATCCAATCAAATGTGCTCCTATAAATTCTCCAGTTTCCTTGTTAAAAATTGTTTTTACTATACCTTCAGTATCTCCTGTAGTAATTGACTTACCATTTGCTAAAAAAGGAAATTTTCCAATTTTTAATTTTATATCTTTTTGTTTAGCTTGTTTTTCTGTAAGTCCAATTGATGCAATTTGCGGGTTAGAATAAGTACAACCTGGAATAACTTCTTTTTTTAATTCATGATTTTCTTGGTACCCAGCAATAATTTCAGCAACAATAACTCCCTCATGAGAAGCTTTATGAGCTAGCCATGGAGGTGAAGTAACATCACCTATTGCATATATATTTTTAATATTTGTTTCCATTTTATTATTTGTAACAATATGTCCATTTTCTGTTTTAATATTAAACTTTTCTATCCCTAAATTACTAATATTACCTTTCACACCAATTGCAACTAAAACGTTTTCTGAAACTATTTCGTGAATTTTATTATCTATTTTAAATTTTGAAATAGCATTATTTTTTGTTAGATCAATAGTTTGCAAGTGAGCATTATTAAAAAAATTTATACCTTTTTTTGTAAAAATAGATTTTGCTAACTCTGAAATTTCTTCATCTTCATTTGGCATAATATTTTTTTCTGCCTCAATAACTGTTACTTTAGAACCCATATCATTATAAAAACTTGCAAACTCAATTCCTATTGCCCCAGATCCAATAATTGTAAGAGATTTTGGTAATTTTTTAGGTATCATTGCCTCTTTTGCTGTCCATATTCTATCACTTTCGTTTTCAATTCTTGGGAGTGATTTTGGAATAGCGCCAGTTGCAATAACTAAGTTTTTAGTCTCTAATTTTTCGTTGTTTCCATTATCTTTATTGATATTTATTTCTATAAATTCTGCAATACAAGAAATTGACGCAAATCCTTTAATTACTTCAACTTTATTTTTTTTAAGAAGAAATTTAACACCTGATGATAATTTTTTTGATGCATCTCTTGATCTTTTTACAATTTTTTCAATATCAAAAGTTATTTCACCACTTATATCGAAACCAAATTCCTTAAATTTGTCTAAATTATTTTTAAATTCACTAACTTTAAGTAGAGATTTTGTAGGTATGCAACCCCAATTTAAACAAATTCCACCTAATTCTTTATTTTCAATTAATGTGACTTTTAAACCTAATTGACTAGCTCTAATAGCAGAAACATATCCACCTGGCCCTCCACCGATAATAATAACATCTTTCAAATTTGTCATTTTGAAACCTATAATAACATTAATGATGGGTTCTCTATGAAATCTTTGAATTTGTTTAACCATTGAGCCCCTAATGCACCATCAACGGCACGGTGATCACAGGATAATGTTACAGTCATTAAATTTGATATTGTAATTTCGTTTTTACTTACAATTGCTCTTGGCTCTGCTTTTCCTACAGCTAGTATCATGCTTTGTGGAGGATTGATTATTGCATTAAAATTTTTAATACCATACATTCCTAGATTAGATACTGTGAAATTACCACCACTATATTCTTCAGGAGATAATTCACCTTTTTTTGCTTTTGATGCTAATAATTTTACTTCGCTAGAAATTTCTTCAATTCCTTTGATAGATACATTTTTAACAATTGGGGTTATCAAACCATCCTCTACTGCAACTGCTACAGATATATCATAAGAATTATAATATCTTATAAAATCGTTGTTCCAACTGCAGTTAGCCTTAGGAAATTTTTTTAATGCTAAAGCTGATGCTTTTATAATAAAATCATTAACTGAAACTTTTGTGTCACCTTTATTAACATTTTCCCTAATCTTATTAATCTCAGAAATATCGCAATCTACAGATAGGAAAAAGTGTGGTGCTTCACTTGCAGATTTTACTAATCTCTCTGCAATTGTTTTTCTCATTGGACTATGAATGACGTCTTTATATGAGGTGTCAGATGAGCTTTTATGATAACTATCAATGGAAGTAATATTTTTATTAGATATAATAAAATCTTCTATATCTTTTTTTACAATTCTTCCGTGTGGACCCGTACCTGAGAGACTAGAAAAATTAACATTGTTTTTTAGAGCAATTCTTTTGGCAAGTGGGGAGATTTTTATTCTTTCATCTTTTGTAATATTTTCTTTTAAATTCATATTTTTTTCATTAAAATTTATATCATGTATTGCTTTATCAGTTTTAGAATTAATTTCAGGGATTTTCTCTTTATCCATTTCAAATAAATTGTTATCATTATTTTTTTCAAATAATGAGTTAAGTTGATCTTCGGTATCACTATCTTCTTTAATTAATGCTAAAGTTGACCCAACAGCAACATTATCAGTTCCCTCTTCAACAAATATTTCATACAAGACTCCATCATCAACGGCCTCAATTTCCATAGTGGCTTTGTCTGTTTCAATTTCAGCAATGACATCACCTGAAACAACTTTTGAGCTTTTTTTAATTAGCCATTTCGACAACTTCCCAGCTTTCATAGTAGGAGAAAGAGCTGGCATTTTTATTTGAGCAACCATTAACCTTTTACAATCCTATTTAGTGCAGAAAGAACACCTTCCACAATATCTTTTCCCTGTGGTAATGCTAATTTCTCAAGGTTTTCAGCATAAGGAAGAGGAACATCCAAACCAGTTACTCTTTTTATTGGAGAGTCAAGCCAATCAAATGCCAGCTCTTGGACTTGTGAAATAATTTCGGAACTAATACCAGCAAATGGAAAACCCTCTTCACAAACAACTAAATTATTAGTCTTTTTAATACTTTTAATAATTAGATCAGTATCTAGAGGTTTTATTGTTCTCAAATCTATTACTTCGCAGGAAATATTCTCATTTGATAAAGTTTCAGCAGCTTCAAGTGCTTTACCAACCATTATTGAAAAAGCAACAATAGTAATGTCATTTCCTTCTCTTAAAATATTTGCTTTGCCAATAGGAACAAAATCATCAATTTCATTTACTTCAAACTTTTCACCGTAAAGTAACTCATTTTCCAGAAAGATTACTGGGTTTGGGTCTCTTATAGAAGATTTTAAAAGTCCTTTTGCATCAGAAGCAGACCACGGTGAAACAACTTTCAATCCAGGACAATGAGCATACCAACTAGCAAAACATTGTGAATGTTGAGCGGCAACTCTAGATGCTGCCCCATTAGGGCCTCTAAAAACAATAGGGCAACCCATTTGACCACCAGACATATATAATGTTTTTGCAGCAGAATTTATTATTTGATCGATAGCCTGCATTGAAAAATTAAAGGTCATAAATTCAATTATCGGTTTCAAACCACCAAATGCTGCGCCTACACCTAAACCTGCAAAGCCTTGTTCAGTAATGGGTGTGTCGATCACTCTTTTTTCACCAAATTCTTCTAGTAGACCCTGGGTGACCTTATAAGCACCCTGATATTCTGCGACTTCTTCTCCCATAACAAAAATATTTTGATCTAAACGCATTTCTTCTGCCATGGCATCCCTTAAAGCCTCGCGAACAGTTATTGTATTTTTCGTTAAAATCAAATTTTCGTCTTTGTTTGTACTAGGTAGAACACTAATTTTTTCGTCATCATTTTCATCATCATCACCGATTTTTGCAATTACAGTTCCAACCTCTATATTTTGCTCTCCTTCTTTAAATAAAATTTTATTAACTTTACCATCATCTATACTTTCTAATTCCATAGTTGCTTTATCAGTTTCAATTTCAGCGATAATATCTCCACTTTTTATATTATCTCCCTCTTTAACCAACCATTTAGCTAAAGTACCTGAAGTCATTGTAGGCGACAAAGCTGGCATTTTTATGTTTGTCATTAAATCCTCTTTTACAAATAAATATCTGTTAACAATTCATTGTCATCAGGTAATTTACTCTCTAAAGCAAAATCTGATGCATTCGTTACTAATGATTTAATTTCACCGTCAATATTTTTAAGTTCTTGATCAGTTACTTTTTGCTCTTGTAAGACTTCTTTTAAATTTTCAATACAATCTTTTTGTTGACGGACAGCGTCTACCTCAGAGCGAGTTCTGTATTTAGCCGGGTCAGACATTGAATGCCCCCTGTAACGGTAAGTTTTCATTTCTAAAATGAAAGGTCCTTTGCCACTCCGAGTAAAATCTATTGCTTCTTTACCAGCTTCTCTTACTGAAAAAATATTCATGCCGTCTACTTCCATACCAGGAATACCATAAGCCTTTCCCCTATCTGCTAATGAACTGCCTGCTGAAGCTCTGTCTACAGAGGTTCCCATTCCATATTTATTATTTTCAATTATAAAAATGACAGGCAAGTTCCAAAGAGCAGACATGTTAAAACTTTCATAAACTTGACCTTGATTAACAGCTCCATCGCCTAAATAAGTCATACAAACAAAACCATCATTTTTATATTTATGTGAAAATGCTAATCCTACGCCAATTGGAACTTGCGCCCCAACAATACCATGTCCACCATAAAAGTTTTTTTCTTTACTAAACATATGCATGGAACCACCTTTGCCCTTAGAGTAACCATCCTCTCTGCCAGTAAGTTCTGCCATAACTCCTTTAGGATCCATCCCACAGGCTAACATGTGCCCATGATCTCTGTAAGAAGTTATAACACTATCACCTTCTTTAGAAACTGATTGCATACCGACAACCACTGCTTCTTGACCAATGTATAAGTGACAAAAACCTCCAATAGAACCCATTCCATATAACTGACCTGCTTTTTCTTCAAATCTACGAATTAAAAGCATTTCCTTATAAAGCTTAATTAAAAACTCATTATTTAACACGTTAATATCAGATGTTTTTTTTATTTTCTTAGTTGGTTTTTTTCTTCTAAGGGCAGGCTTTGATAAAATAATTTTTTTTGACTTTGACATTTTAGTACGGTTAGTTGGTTTATGATTAATATAAACAATTTATAAAAATATTCAATACTATCTAAGTTATTGAAAATATTAATATAAATAATTTTTAACTAGATTTTGTTAAAAATTATTCAATTGCAATAAATAAATCTTTCTGATAAGCAAAACCTAAATATTGATAAGCTAATTCTTCTAATATATCCGGATCAACGTTAGGTCCTTTAATTAAATCAACTTTATTTTGTAAAACAGAAATATCATGCTCAAGTTTTTTTAGCTCTGTTTTAGCTTCTTTGATGTCATTGTTTAAAATATTTAAAACTGGGATACCACCATTGTTCCTAGAGGCGTTTACAATTAACAACCCGGATATTATTAATGGTATTGAAAAATAAAAAAAATTAAACTTGTTACTTTTGAGTTTATATAAAATCGACATAATCAAATTGAATCAGATTAAAATGAATCGGTCAACAATATTTATTTTAAAATATTTGATCCATTAAATATTGCTTTGCTACCAAGATGCTGTTCAATTCTAAGAAGTTGATTATATTTGCAAAGTCTTTCAGACCTAGATAACGATCCCGTTTTAATCTGACCTGAACACAATGCTACAGAAAGATCTGCAATAAATGTGTCCTCTGTTTCGCCTGATCTATGTGAAATGATTGTTCCGTAATTATTATTTTTAGCTAAATTAATTGTATCAATTGTTTCTGTAAGAGTTCCAATTTGATTAAGTTTAATTAATATTGAGTTTGCAGCTCCATTATCTATACCTTTTTGAAGTCTTTGAGAATTTGTTGCAAAAAAATCATCCCCAACAATTTGTATTCTTTTTCCTAATAAATCTGTTAATTGACTATAGCCTTCATAATCATTCTCATCTAAAGGGTCTTCAATAGAAATAATTGGGTAATCATTTACTAGCTTTTCCCAGTAATTTATCATTTCTGAAGTGTCTAATTTTTTATCGCCACTATCAATTATATAATTTCCATTCTTGAAAAACTCTGAAGAAGCAGCATCAATTGCAATTTTAACTTCATCTTCAAGGTTTCTGCCTGCATTTTTAATTGCCTTGGATACAAGAGAAAGGGCATCATATACATCTTTAATCTCAGGAGAAAAACCACCTTCATCACCTACAGAGGTTGAATAACCATTATCAGAAAGAATTTTTTTTAATTCTTGGAAAATTTCAGACCCCCACCTTAATGCTTCAGAAAATGTTTCAGCGCCGACCGGCATAATCATAATCTCCTGAAAATCAAGTGCGTTATTTGCGTGAGCGCCACCATTAATTATATTCATTAATGGAGTTGGTAAAATGTACTCATTTCTTTTATTTAAGTAGTAAAATAAATTTGAATTTTTGTATAATGAACCTGCCCTCGCAACTGCTAAACTTACTCCTAAAATAGCATTAGCTCCTAAGCGACTTTTATTATTAGATCCGTCAAGATCAATTAGTATTCTGTCAATTTTTCTTTGATCAAAAGGTGTTAACCCTAGTAAATTTGTATTAATTTCATTATTTATATTATCAATTACATTAAGAACGCCCTTGCCACCAAACCGAGATAAATCATTATCCCTTAATTCAATTGCTTCATGCTGACCTGTGGATGCACCGGAAGGAACTGCAGCACGACCTATTTGCCCACTAGTAAGATGAACATCCACTTCAATTGTTGGGTTGCCCCTTGAGTCTAAAATTTCTCTTCCAATTAATTTTTTTATTTTGGACATATAAAACCTAGATATGTTGTTTTGAAATTTTATCTAAATCCTTCAAGATTTTAAGAAGATTTCCTAACTCTTTTAATGGTAGCATATTTGGACCATCAGATGGAGCATTATCAGGGTCTTTATGAGTTTCAATGAACAAACCAGCAACCCCTACAGCTATAGCAGCTCTTGATAAAACAGAGACAAATTCTCTCTGGCCACCTGAGGATATACCTTTGCCACCAGGCTGTTGAACACTATGAGTTGCATCAAATATTACTGGGCAATTTGTTTTTTTTAACTCAGGCAAAGCCCTCATATCTGAAACTAAAGTATTATAACCAAAGGAAACACCTCTCTCAGTAACTAGCACTTTATTATTTCCAGAGTTTTTTATTTTACTTACAACTTGGTGAATATCCCAAGGCGCTAGAAATTGTCCCTTTTTAATATTTACTACACAATCTGTTTTAGCAGCAGCTATAAGTAAATCTGTTTGCCTACAAAGAAATGCTGGAATTTGTAATATGTCTACAACTTTAGATGCCATATTGCATTGGCTTTCGTTATGGATATCTGTAATGGTAGTTAAATTGAATTCTTGTTTAACTTTTAATAAAATTTCAAGACCTTCGTCTATTCCAATACCTCTATGCGAGGATAATGAAGTTCTGTTTGCCTTATCGAAAGATGATTTAAAAATTAATTGTATATTAAGTCTATCACAAGTATTCTTAATATTCTCAGCATGATAAAGTGTATCATTGAGATTTTCTATTGCACACGGTCCGGCAATTAAAATAAATGGCTGATCATTGCCTACAGTTATATTATTAATTCTCATAAAATCAAAACCTAAACCAACCTAGAAAATTTAGAAGCAGCACATACAAAGTCTTTAAAAAGAGGATGAGGCTCAAATGGCTTAGACTTTAATTCAGGATGAAATTGGACACCTATAAACCATGGATGATTTTCATGCTCTACTATTTCTGGTAACAAACCATCTGGAGACATTCCAGAAAATTTTAAACCAGCTCGCTCTAACTCAGGTTTGAATTTAATATTTACTTCATATCGATGCCTGTGCCTTTCAAAAATAATATCCTTTTGATAGACATCTTTAGCTAAGGACCCATCTGAAATGTGACATTCATAGGCGCCTAAACGCATCGATCCACCCAAATCATCTTCGGATGATCTTATTTCGACAGTATTTCCTTTTGTCCATTCCAATAGGAGTCCAACAATTGAAGACTTAAAACTTCCAAATTCTGAAGAACCTGGATCAGGTATACTGGTTAAATTTCGAGCAGCCTCAATAACAGCCATTTGCATACCGAAGCATATTCCAAGAAAAGGTATATTATTTTCTCTCGCATATTTTATTGACAATATTTTCCCTTTTGAGCCTCTTTCACCAAATCCACCAGGAACTAATATACCATGTATATTTTCAAAAATTGTATTAAATTTATTTTCATCCTCAAGTTCTGATGAATCAATCCAGTGAACTTTAACTTTTGTTTTATTTGCTATACCTCCATGAGTAAGAGCTTCATCAAGTGACTTATAGCTATCAATTAAAGATGTATATTTACCTACAACTGCAATATTGATTTCACCCTCTGGGTTTTTAATAGCTGATTTAATATCTAACCATATTTTCAAGTTTGGTTCTTTGGGCTTAATCCCAAAATGATCACAAATAACTTCATCTAATCCATTCTTATGATACACTAATGGAACATCATAAATGCTATCTGCATCAATGGCCTCAATCACAGATTTTTTTGGTATATTACAAAAAAGAGCTATTTTATCTTTTTGGTCATCAGGAATATGCTCTTCAGTTCTGCATAAAACAACATCTGGTCTTATACCTACTGATTGAAGCTCTTTAACAGAGTGTTGGGTAGGTTTAGTTTTCAATTCACCAGCAGCAGCAATAAAAGGCACTAAAGTTAAATGAAGAAAACAAGTTTTATCCCTCCCAAGTTCATTGCCAAGCTGTCTTATTGCCTCAAGGAATGGAAGAGATTCAATGTCACCTACAGTTCCACCAATTTCACATAATATAAAATCTTCATTCTTTAGATCTGATATTATAAAATCTTTAATAGCATTTGTAACATGAGGGATAACCTGAATAGTAGCCCCTAAGTACTCACCCTTTCTTTCTTTAGCGATAACTTGGGAATAAATTTGACCTGTTGTAACATTATCAGATTTTTTTGCGGACACCCCAGTAAATCTTTCGTAGTGCCCTAAGTCTAAGTCAGTTTCAGCACCATCGTCTGTAACAAATACTTCACCATGCTGTGTTGGACTCATTGTCCCTGGATCGACATTCAAATATGGGTCTAACTTTCTTAGTCTAACTTTAAAACCTCTTGACTGAAGAATTGCTCCTAAAGCTGCTGATGCAAGTCCTTTACCTAAGGAAGATACCACGCCGCCAGTAATAAAAATAAAATTTGGCATGGTTTATTTTTATACAACTCAAATAAAATTTTGGCTAGTTTAAAAAATAAAATAATTAATCTGTTGGGACAGCAGGACCTGTATCTTTGTTTTTATTATTTTCAATAACTTCTTGTGAAACTTCGTCAACTATTGAATTGGTTTTTTTTCCATATCCTGCAATCATTGCTAAGAGGATTGACGTACAAAAAAAAGCTATTGCTAAAAGAGTTGTGGCCCTTGTTAAAAAATCTGCGGTTCCTCTTGCAGACATAAAATTATTTCCACCACCAATACCAAGCCCACCACCCTCGCTTCTTTGCATTAGAACCAAGCCAACGATCGCAATAGATATTATTATATGAATAATTAAAATTACAGTGGTCATAAAAAAACTCTTGAATGCTTATATATTTGTTTTCTTCAAAATTTACAAGTTGAAAATTTACATAAAAAGTTTCATTGAATTATTAATAATTTTTAAGAACTCATCTGAATTTAAACTTGCTCCCCCTACTAAAACTCCATCAACATTATTAATTTTAAAAATTTCTGAAGAGTTTTTGGAATTAACTGATCCACCATATAAAATTGGTAGATCGTAATTAAATTGATAATTTGAACTAATAATTTCTTTTATAAATTTATGTACTTCTTCTATATCTTTTTTAGAAGCGGTATTTCCTGTGCCGATAGCCCATACTGGTTCATATGCTATTATTATATTATTACTTAAAAGATTATTATCAGTTGAAAGATCAGACAGGCTCTGTTTAAGCTGGTCTTCTAACACAAATAGATAATCTCCTTTTTCTCTATCTTTGGAATTTTCGCCTATACAAATAATAACTTTTAGGCCAGCGGAAACTGCCTTTACAGCTTTTTGTGAAACAATACTCGATGTTTCATGGCAAAGAGATCTTCTTTCAGAATGGCCGATAATAACATATTTACATCCAGCATCCTTAATCATTTCAGCGGAAACTTGTCCAGTGAATGCACCATTATCATACATTGAACAATCTTGGGCACCGATTGAAATTTTTGAATTTTTATATAAATTATAGATTTCAGGTATAATTAAAAAAGATGGGAAAATAATTATTTTTTCTTCAACAAAAACTTCATTATGTTTTAATAATCCATTTGATAGCTCAATTGCTTCATTTATATTTAAATTCATTTTCCAATTTCCAGCTACAATCATAATATATATCCATTTTTGTCAATTTATCTATTTTAATAATTTTTGTTTTGAAGTACAACCTTCAGAGTATTAAAGATGAACAAATTCACTAAATAGGTCAATAAATGCTAAAGTCTATTAGAAAACATTCTAAACACCCAGTTGCAAAAATTTTTTTGGGCCTAGTATTAATTGCTTTTGCTGGTTTAGGACTTGGAAGTTTTGTTCCCTCACTTCAATTTAATAGAGACTACATAAAAGCAGGAGACACATCTATAGAGATACAAGAAATTGCTAATCAATTTAATAAACTTCGATCAGAGGTTGCTCCGGATTTAACCATTAATGAGGCTGTTACGAAAGGTTATTTAGACTTGTTGATAACGTACCTTTCTAATGAAGCCATTATTCTTGAAGAAGCCTCTAAACAAAAAATTACTGTTACACGGGAACATTTAAAGAAAACTCTTTTAGAAAATGAAGCATTTCTTGATGATGATGGAAAATTTAGTCCCACAAAATTCGAAATGTCCTTATTTAGAGCGGGTGTTTCTGAAGAAAAATATTTAGAGCTTTTAGGAAGAGACATTATAAAAAAACAGATCACAGAAACAATTTCAGAGTCAGCTAAAATATCTGAAAAAATAATCTTTGCAATAGCTGAAAAAAACTTAGAAAAAAGAAATGGAACTATTGTTGATTTAGATTTAGTCCCTTTATCAAAAATTAGAAAACCATCTGATAATGAGCTTAAAACATTTTATGATAATACTACCAGTTCATGGATTGAGCCCGCAAGAAGGTCAGGCAAGTATTTTATTCTTGATCCAAAAGACTATGCAGATACGATTTCACTCAGTGCACAAGAACTTATCGACGAATTTGATATTAGAAGAAAAGATTATTTTAAAGAAGAAACAAGGTCAATTAATCAAATAATTTTTGATGAAAAAAGCAAAGCAGAAAAATTTCTCTCTGATTTGTCAAATCAAACACAATTCAACAAGTTAGCAAAAGACAAATACAATAACGAAAACTCAATTATTGATGACATAAAGAAGGGAGATTTACTCAACGAAATTTCATCAGTTATATTTAATTTAAAAGCAAATGAAGTTAGTGATATTATAAAAACTGACCTTGGGTACCATGTAATTAAAGTAGAAAAAATTGTTCCTGCAACTGATCCAAAATTTGAAGATATAAAATCAGAACTTGAGAGAGATGTTAGATTGGATTTAGCAACTGATATTATTTATGACATTGCAAATTTTGCAGATGACGCTTTTTCGTCTGGTTCTAGTATTGATGTTGTTGCAAACGAAAAAAATCTTGAGCTTTTCACAACAGATTATCTCGATAAGGATGGTTTAGATGTAAATAGATCCAAGCCAAAAAATAATTTACTAAGTGATAAGGTTTTTCTTGAAGTTTTATGGAATAGTGAAAAAAATGGAAATCTTTCAATTAATGAAACCAAAGACGGAAAATTCTTTGCCTTATCACTTTTTGATGAAAAAAAGGAATTTTTACCAAGTCTTGATGAAGTTAAAACCAAACTTGAAGTTTCATGGAAACAGACCAGAGCAATAGAAGAAACTCTTAACAAAGCTGGAAAACTATCTGCAGCAGATGATTTCATAAAATTTGCAAATGAAAACAATATGAAAATATCTGAAGTAAAAGGCGTATCTCAAAATGATGTCAGCTATTCTAGACCTGAAATCGTTAAAACACTTTTCAACATAAATAACTTAAATGAAAAACAAATTGCAGCAACAGAATTGGGCATATCAGTTGTTAGGTTTGATGATGCCATCAAACCTGAAGTAGAAGATGTCAAAAACCTAGAAAAATTACTATTAAATCCATTTAATCAGTCATTAAAAAGTGATATCAGCAGTGCACTCATTTCAGAGTTATCTGAAAAGCACAAATTAGAGGTTAATAAAGGTTTAATATTGCAAGCAATAGGTCTTAACTCACCATAAATGAATAAACCTTCTAAAACTTTTATAGCAAACTACAATTCTGGAAAACCTCAATTACTTTGGGAATTTATAGTTGCAGATCTCGAAACACCTGTTTCAGCACTTATAAAGTTAACAAAAAACAAAGATTACAATTTTTTATTGGAATCTGTTGAGGGCGGTGAAAACAGAGGCAGGTATTCAGCAATTGGAATTGCACCTGATCTTATATGGAAATGTAAAAATGGAACTTCTGAAACAGCCAAGCCCAAAAATGGAAACTTTACTTTTGAAAAAAATAATGAAGACCCTATCAAATCTCTAAAAAAGTTAATTAAGCAATCAAAAATTGATATTCCAGACCATTTGCCTCCTCTGTCAGCTGGTTTATTTGGTTACATAGGCTATGATATGGTCTCATACTTTGAAAATATAAAAATTAAAAATAATGACCCTTTAAATCTACCTGAAACAATATTAATGAGACCTTCTTTAATTTGTATTTTTGATAGACTAAAAGATGAATTTATTTTAATAACACCAGTTAGGGCCAAAAAAGATATTTCTGCACTAGATGCTTGGGAGAATGGAAAAAATATTTTATCAAATGCTGTTAATGAGCTAAATGTTGGTCTTGAACATAGAAATCTTCCAGTTCAAAAAGACACAATGCTCGATAATAATGCACCAAGCAATTTAGAAAAATTAGAATTTTATAATTCTGTGGAAAGGGCTAAAGAATATATTAAATCTGGTGATATATACCAGGTTGTTTTGTCACAAAGATTTGAAATTCCTTTCAAAAAATCATCAATTTCTTTTTATAGGTCTTTGCGAAGATTAAACCCCTCACCTTTTCTATTTCATTTTAATTTCAAAGATTTTTTTGTTGTTGGCTCCTCTCCAGAAATTCTTGTTCGCTTGCGAAACAATGAATGTACAATAAGGCCAATAGCTGGAACAAGACCAAGGGGGTTAAATAAAGCTGAAGACTTATCTCTTAAAGAAGAATTACTTAATGACCCAAAAGAAAGAGCGGAGCATTTGATGCTACTGGACTTAGGAAGAAATGATGTCGGGCGCGTTTCAAAACCAGGAAGTGTGGAAGTTACTGAAAGCTTTAGTGTTGAAATGTATTCACATGTCATGCACATAGAATCTGAAGTAAAGGGTGAATTAAGAAATGGGATGGATAGTTTGGATGCTTTAATAGCAGGTTTCCCAGCAGGAACTGTAAGCGGAGCTCCTAAAATAAGAGCAATGCAAATTATCGAAGAATTAGAAAACGAAAAAAGAGGATTATATTCAGGTGCAGTTGGATACTTTAGTGCTTCAGGAGATTTAGATACGTGCATAGCACTGAGAACTGGTATAATAAAAGATGGTAAATTATACGTTCAGGCGGGTGGTGGCATAGTTCATGACAGTACTAATCATGGTGAGGAATTAGAAACACGAAATAAAGCAAAAGCATTAATCAGGGCTGCAGAACTAGCAGATTAATTATTGCTTTAATTCTGAAGAGCTTTGAGCGTATATGATCCCAAATAAAATAATAATCCCACCAAAGAATTGTATTGCAGATAAATATTCACCCAATATAAGCCAAGCAAGAAAAGCGGCTGTAACAGGCTCACTCATTAAAGTGAGGGAAGCAAGCCCTGTTTTTACCTTCCCCAAAGCCCAAGTAATTAATCCAATTCCAATAAATTGACTTATAAAAGCCAAGCAGAATACTACTAACCAACCTGAAAAAGAATTTGGCAAAAAAGTTTCATTTGAAAATAAAACTATTACGAGCAAAGTTACTGCACTAAAAAAAGTACCTACAAAAAATATAATATAAATATTTAAATTTTTATCTCTTAAAATGCCAGTTGATAATAAATATGCAGCGTAAAAAGCTCCAGCCAAAATTGACCAAAAGTCACCAAACAAATTTTGAATACTAAATTCTAGAGAATTATAAAGCAATAAAACAGCACCAATAACTGAAGCTGTCAAACCCACAAAAAATTTTTTTGTTATTTTTGTAGAGAATAAAATGTAACTATAAATCACAACAAATACTGGTGCCATTGAAGCAAATAAAGTCGAGTTTGCTATTGATGTTAACATTATACCGTGATGCCATGCAGCGTGATCAATACCTAAAAATATTCCTGGTAGAGCAAGATAGAAATAATTTAGCTTATCACTCTTTAATTCTGTCTTGATATTAATACTTTTGATTAAAATTAGTATAAAAGGAAGGGCCAAAAAAGATCGCCAAAAAGCTGATGAGACAGGGCCTACTTCACTAATTCTTACAAATAATGGGCTCACTCCTAAGCAAGCAGCTCCTAAAATTAAAGTAAAGGCTACAAACCAGATTGGTGGAGTTTCAATAATCTTTTTCAATTAAAATAACACAATTTATATATAATTTTTTTTCTACTAAGTATATATTGATTTATTTTGTAATTAAATTCATATATTAAGCTTTGTTAAATTTAATTTTGAAAGTTTATTTATGTTTAGTTTATTTATTGGAATAATTTGTATTATCGGATTGGTAATTGGAACTATTTTATCAGTATCAGATTTTGGAATTTTTTTTGATGCTCCAGCGTTTGGGATTGTTATAGTTGGCGCATTTTTATATTGTATTGCTGCTGGTGGAGATGCTGCAGACAGAATTGAAAATTTTGGAATAGGAGCAGTTAGATTTGGATGGTTGGGTTTCTTTATAGGGATCATAATTATGTCAGCAAGTAATATTATCATTTCATTAGATAATATTGGATCAGCACTTGCTGTAGCTCTTTTAACTCCTTTTTATGGATATTTTATAAAGATTTTAACAAATGTTATTGTATACAGAATGGATTACAATAAATTAATTGAAGAGCTTAATGAGGAAAAATTAGAGAATTAAAAATATAAGTGATCACTAATAGTGATCACTTATTTAATTTATCCATAAATATTTGTTAATTGAATAACAGCATTAATTAAGAATAACGCAGCAAAACCTAATCCCAATCTATCAACTGGTATGTCTTTAGTTTCCTTACCAAAGTTTGTTTTTGCTAATTTATCGTCCATCTCTAAAAGCAATAGTTTAAAGTTCTTTGTAAGTCTTATTAGACCAAAAGAGCCTATTAATGTAATCGCCACTATTGTACCTGCAACAACAAGCTCCTTTCCACCTAAATCACCAAATATAATTGTCATTGTCATTGTAATATGTGTAACTGATAAGATAGAAAGAACTATCATCATATAATAGAAAGTATTAATTTGAAGTGTTTGTCTTTGATTTGGATCCATTAGCCTCTCCTTTATTTCAAAAAAACAATTTTAAAATGCACATAAAAAAGTTATCATTTCGACTAGATTAAAGATAGTTAAAAATTGAATACCTGAGTATTAAAAAATGAATAATATTATTAATAATATTGATAAATTTCCCAAAGGCGCTGCATGGATGGGCGGTAATTATATGGACATTTCTGAAGCGAAAATACCCGTTTTAGATTGGGGGTTTTTAAGGTCAGATGCTACATATGATGTAGTTCATGTTTGGAATAATAGATTTTTTCAATTAGATGAACACATTAATAGATTTTTTGCCTCAACTGAAAAGTTGAGAATGCCGTGCTCATTAAAAAGGAAAGAGCTAAAAAGAATTCTTGCAGGATGTGTAAAAAGAGCCAATCATACAAATTCTTATGTTGAAATGATCCAAACAAGAGGCATGTCTCCTACTTTTGATAGAGACCCAAGAAAATCGCAGCCTAGATTTTTAGCATTTGCAATTCCATTTGGTTGGATTCTTGATCCAAAAAAATTTGATACTGGTATTGATCTAGCAATAAGTAAAATAAAAAGAATTTCTCCAGAATCAGTAGATCCTAGAGTAAAAAATTATCATTGGCTTGATCTTGTGAATGGAATGTTTGAAGCTTACGACAGAGGTCATTATACAGCTGTTTTAGTTGATGAAGAAAATAACGTTCTTGAGGGACCTGGTTTTAATATTTTTTCTTTAGATGAAAATGGGCTGAAGACACCTAAAATTGGAGTATTAGAGGGCATTACAAGACAAACTGCAATTAGACTAGCATCAGAATTAGATATTCCTGTTCAGGAAAAATCAATTGGATCTGAAGAGTTTATTAATTCAGATGAAGCATTTGCTACTTCAACTGCTGGTGGCATTATACCAATTACAAAAATTAATGGGAAAAAAATAAATAACGGAAAAATTGGGAAAGTCACTTCAATATTAAAAAACTTGTACTGGGAAAAACACAAAGATCCTCTATGGAGTCAAAGTGTAGATGAATTAATATAAAGGATTATATCGTTTTTGTAACTTTAGACAAATATCTAGGAAAATCAGCATCAATCCCTTTATTAAAAGCATATTTTATTATCATTGGATAAAATTTTGACATTATTAAGATTGAATCTATTTCTGGTATTTTTGTAGATAAAAATCTAAAATCTGTATTATTGTTATTGGAAGAATTTATACAGTAAATATTTTTTGAATATTTATGGAGTTCTTCTATTTGATTATTCACAGCAATACCAGATGCATCAGACAAGGATAGTGTTACAATTTTTAGAGACTGATCAATTAAAGTTTTTGGACCATGCATTACTTCAGCGCTACTAAAAGGCTCAATTAATTCAAGACATAACTCTTTAAACTTCAAAGAAATCTCAGTTGAAAGTGCAAAGCCCATTCCTCTACTAATAATAAAACCCTTAGAAATTGATTTATCAATTATTTTGTAATCCCAATCATTGATTTTGTCTTTTTCAATATTTTCAGGTAAATGATTTAATTGTTGCAAAATTTCTTGTTGATTTGCTGTAATAGCAACTAATTTAATAATGTTTACTAAAGAAAGTATATAGGTCTTTGTTGCAGCAACACTTATTTCTTTTGAAGTATTCATATCAAAAAAGAAATCAGTATTTTCTATAATTGGACTTGAAGGATTATTTGAAAGAAGCAAAATTTTTGCCCCCATTTTTTTACACTGCTCAGAGCAAATTATTAGATCGTCACTTAATCCAGACTGAGAAATAATCAAAATAAGGGTACTAGAAAAATCAAATTTAGATTTCTCTAGTGTAATTACCGATGGAGGAAGACTGTAAGTTGAAATTCCAAGTGTTTTAGCAAATACATATGATGCAAATAATGCTGCACTATCAGAAGACCCTCTTGCTACAGTAACTAAATGCTTAATTTTTTTTTTATTTATTAAACTACCAATCTTATTATATTCATTCTTGTCATTAGTATTAAAGTTTTCTATAGCGTCTGATACTTGAAGAGCCTCTTGAAGAACTTTACTATTTTTCATAGACGGTTTCTCCATTTAAAAAGACTTGCAATAAATCAAATTTATCATCCAGAACAACTATATTTGCGTTACAACCAGAGGATAAATTTCCAATATCTCTACATTCAATGTAATCAGCTGCATTAGTTGAAGTCATTTTTACTGCATCAATAATTGAAAAGCCAATTTCAATTAAATTTTTAAATGCTTGATGCATTGTTAAGACACTTCCTCCTAATGTATCATTATCTAATTTTACTACATTACCTTTTTTAAATACTTCGTTGCTTCCAATTTTATATTTTCCATCCTTCATTCCGGCAGCAGAAATACAGTCAGTAATTGCATAAAGGTTTTTAATATTATTTTTTGCTATTTTAATCATTTCACTATCTACATGTATCAAATCGCAAATAACTTCAGAATAATCTAGATTACTTAATGCAGCAGCAACGGCTCCAGGTTTCCTGTGATCAAACCCAGACATGGCGTTGTAAAGATGCGTAAAACTTTTTACACCTTTTTTGATTGAGGAATTGCACAAACTAAATTCAGCAAGCGTATGACCCAACTGAGGCTTGATATTTTGTTTAATTAAATAGTCAATAAATTCGAAGCCATTATTCACTTCTGGCGCGATAGTCATAATCTTTAATGGCGCCTCATCGCAAAGAGCTTCAATAAATTGAGAATTAGGTATTTGAGAAAATGGTGGCTGAGCTCCTAGCTTGTCAGGGTTAATGAAGGGTCCCTCAAGGTGAATACCTTCAATATTAGTTTTTTGTTTATTTGAATTAATATATGAATTCAAGCCTTTTAGCGCGTTCTTAGTGTCAATTAGTGGAGCTGTTACAGTAGTAGGATAAAGTGTTGTAGTACCATATTTTAGATGAAATTCAGATAGGCCTATTATTGCATTGAGTCCATCCATCGTATCAAACCCATTTCCTCCATGACAATGCAAGTCAATAAATCCAGGTATAATTAGATTCGAGCTTTGAATATCATCACTTTCTAAAACTTCTATGATTTTATCTGTAAACTTTAATGTTCCTGGAAAAATATGTTCATTAGCAACAATTTTTCCTGAAATTTTATTCATATTTTTTTTCATATTTATTATTTAAATCAAAATAAGCTGATTTTGCGAAGCATCCAAAAAGTTCAGCATCATTTTTAAGTTGAGCTTTTTCAAAATTAATAACTTGGCTTGAAATTAAATTTGTTTGCTTTTGAATTTCTTTAAAAAATCTGTTGTTTAATCCTATGCTACCCCCAACAATAAAGTTATTAATTCCAAGTAATAAATTTACGTTGACTATTCCTTCAGCCAAGTATTTACAAGATTTTTGAATTAATTCTGATACCCAAGGATTATCTAATTTATTTAACAAAATATCTTTTACTGTCAGATTCTTAAACTCAGAATTATTTATTATTTTTTTAAGAGCTGTACCTGATGAATAAGCTTCAATGCAACCTTTTCTACCACAACCACATAAATTTCCATCACTAACTACTACCATATGGCCAAAAGCACCAGCAAGGTTAGGGGATTTACTATATAATTTTTTATCAAGAACCATACTACCACCCACACCAGTAGAAACAGTAATATAATAAAAATCTTTAAATTCTTTTCCAGCTCCAAACCTAAATTCACCTAAGGCAGCAGCTTCTGTATCACTAAATGCAAATACAGGGACATCAAATACTTTATTAATATATTCAGTTAAAGGAAATTCAGTAAACTCCCCTAAAATTTTCTTATTTAAAACTGACCAATAACCCTTATGAATGACCCCTGTTGTTGCAATCCCAATTTCAGTTATTTTTTCTTTATAATCTATCAAACTATTAATAATATTATCTGCTATTAATTGAGGTTTATCTTTTGTTGGTTGTTCTTGAGGATTAGTTTCTAATCTTATTTTTTTGAATATTTTAGATTTTTCAAATAAAGCAATTGAAATCTTTGTGCCACCTATATCTACTGCAACAAAAATATTTTTATCCACTTCTTTGTACCCCATTAACAAACCAACTAGTAATAATCTCTATTCTATTAATGGCAGTGCCGACAACTACTGCGTGAGCACCTTTATTAATTGCCTTTTTTGCCTGATCAGGAGTATTTATGCGTCCCTCTGCGATTATTGGCGTTTTGATTTTACTATTATAAAGTTTAGAAATCATTCGATAATCTGGAAATTTTGGAACCTTTTTTGATACATAGCCTGATAGAGTAGACGCTACTATATCAGCTCCTAAAATAGAGGCATTTACTGCTTCATCATAATTTGAACAATCTGCCATAGCTAAGCAATTTTTTTTGTGTATAAGATCAATTAAAGTGGATATTTCAATTGGTCTACTTCTATTGGTCGCGTCGAAGGCAATGATATCTGAACCACTTTCTGCAAGACCAATTACATCTTCTTCTAACGGGGTTATTATTATGTTACTGCCTTTTAATTCTCTCTTTTTAATACCTATAATAGGCACTTTTAATCTTTTTTTTATATTGTATACATTTTTTTTATCATTAATCCTTAGACCTGCAGCACCACCATTCACAGCAGCTTCAGCAATATTTAATATTGAATTTTCATCATCTAGAGCACCACCAACAACAGGCTGGCAAGATACAATAAGCTTTGATTTTAAATCTTTAATAATACCCATAAGAAAAGTATTCTTAATAATTATTTAACAGCACCTGAGGTAATGCTTCTTATTAACTGACGAGAAAAAATCATATAAAAAATAAGTATTGGTATTAGTGCTGTTGATAAAGATGCAAAAACTGCGTTCCAATTAGTTACATATTGTCCAATATATTGTTGCATCCCTAAAATTACAGTCTGTTTACCACCAGAAGGAGCTAAAACTAGAGGCCACCATAAGTCATTCCAAACAGGAACCATAGTAAATACTGCTACAGTTGCCAATGGCGGTCTCATTAATGGAAGGATTATATAAAAAAACAACTGATACTCATTTACTCCATCACATCGCGCTGCTTCTTTTAACTCTTGATTAACTTGTTTCATGAACTCTGTTAATATCCATATTGCTAATGGCAAACTTTGGGCTGTATAGACAATTACTAGACCCGTGAGAGTATTAACAAGGTTCATTGAACTTAATAGTTGAAGAATACTAACAGTTCCTAATTTGATAGGAAGCATTATACCAAATGCCAAATAAAGTCCGAGCATGGTATTTCCCTTGAATTTATATTCTGATAGAGCCCATGCAGCCATTGCGCCAAATAGCAGCACAAGAAATAATGTTGTTAAAGTAACAAAAGTAGAATTGAAAAAATATATTGAAAAATCCACTCTCGAAAACATTTTTGTAAACCCTACAAGACTGAAAGTTTCTTCCGTTGGTAAAGAAAGAGGTTCCTTAAAAATAGCTCTCCTTTTTTTAAATGAATTATTAACCAAAAGGTAAACAGGGAAAATACAAATCAGAGTATAAGATAATAATACAATATGCATTATTAGATGGTTGTATTTATCTTTGACATTATTCATTAGTATTGATACCTTGTTACGCGTTGTTGAAAGGCAAATAAATATATTAAAACACCTAAAAGTATTATTCCAAAAGTAGTTGAAGCAACTGTTGCTCCCATTGTAGGGTTGCCTAATTGCATTTGAAAACCAAAAAATGTTCTATAGAAAAAGGTACCCATTAAATCTGTTGAGTACTCGGGTCCTGCGTATAAGCTTTTCATTGCAAAAATTAAATCAAAAGCATTGTAATTTCCAACGTAAGTTAAAATTACCATTAAGCCTACAGTTGGAAGTATCAAAGGAAATTTTACAAACCAGAAAGTAGTCATAGGCCCGGAACCATCAATTTTAGCTGCGTCGAGTATCTCGTCAGGTATATTTAATAACGCAGCATAAAAAAGCATCATAGGTATCCCAACAAATTGCCAAATAGATATCAGTGAAATTGTAATTAAAGCCGGTCCTTTTAAACCAAGCCAAGGTTGATACAAGTGCTCAAGACCAACAACTCCTAAAATAGTTTGTGGAATACCCCAAAGATTAGAAAGTATTAGATTAAATAAATAACCTACGATTACAATAGACATCATAGCAGGTAAAAAAATTAATGTCCTGTAAGTGTGTTTAAACTTTAAATCTTTTGATGATAAAAAGGCAGCAATAAGAAGTCCTATTGGTGTCTGAATTGAAACATGTAGAAGAAAAAAATAAGTATTATTTTTTAATGCATTCCAAAAATGCCAAGACCAATTTTCATTAGTAAATAAATCATAATAATTTCTTAAGCCTATAAAAGCTCTAATATTTGATGAGTTATCCATATTTTCACCCATTAGATTTTGGGTAAAAAGACTTATTCTGATTGTGTCAAAAAGAGGAAATATCATAAAAAGAGTGTAAATAAAACACGCAGGAAATAAGAACACTAAAATATGATATGGAAATCGTTTCTTCATTTTTATAAAAATAAGTAATGCGGCAAAATATTTTACCGCATTACTTTTAAATTTTAATTATTGATGTGGAGCGTACCAATTAGCAAGGCTTGCTTCTGCCTTTGCACCAGCATCTTCAGGTGACATTGTTCCATTTACAACACCAGAAACAACTTCCCATAGAACTGATTCCAAGTTTGGCTCACCTCTACCTACAATATGAACACTGTTTCTAATTGTAGTATCACAATCATCTTTCCAGCTAATAAATTCTTTTGCAACTGGATCATTCACGTTAATTGAATGCGTGTGCAAAGGAAAAAAGCCTGGCACTTCATTGGCAAAAATTTCAGCAAATTCTGCAGATGTAAGCCACTCAAGGAAAATTTTGGATTCCTCAGGATTTTTTGAAGCCGCATTCATACCAATTCCAATGTCTGTATGATCATCAACAAAACAGTTTGCTTGACCATCTGGCTTGTATGGTGGGAAAGCACTAAATTCAAAATCTGCATTTTGAGAAAAAGTAAAAATCTCCCATGAACCTGTTGGATAAATAGCTGCATCACCTAATGTAAATAAATTCTGGCTATCTGGATAAGTTTGCGCTTGATAACCTGGAGCCATATAGTCTCCCCATTTAGCGAGTGACTTTAAAAGTTCAATGTAGTGTGAATCAGTGAATTTTTCATCACCAGAAATTATCCCTTTACGACCTTTTTCACCTTGCCAAAAATTTGGTCCAACATTTTGGAAACCCATTGTTGCAATTGCCCAAGTGTCGGCAGTACCAATTGCTAGAGGTGTGTAATTACCGTCAGCTTTAATTTTATCTAAGACTCCAAAAAACTCACTTTCAGTGTTAGGAATAGAAAGTCCCAACTCTTTGAAAATTTCTTTATTATACATAAATCCGTGTGAAACTGATGCCATTGGCACACAGAAAATATCACTTTGGTCATCAGTGCTCCATGCATCCTTGGCAACTTGAGGATAATTATCTAGTCCATTAAGACCATTTAAAGAAGCTAACCATCCTCTATTGAACAATTTCAAAGACTGGTCAAAAGGAATACAAGTAATTAAATCTCCCGCATTACCTCCTTCAAGTTTTGCGCTTACACTTGCAGCATACTGATTAGGTATAGTTGTTTGAAAAACTACTTTTATATCTGGGTACTTTGCATTAAATGCTGGAATAATCTTTTCATTCCATGCATCAGCATCGTCATTTCTCCATGACTCTATTATCACTGTCCCTGCGAAAGCAGAACTTAATGACAATAGGAAAGAGAAAAAAATTGTAATAGATAAAAGTTTTTTCATAAATTCTCCCAATTTAATTATATTAATTATATTTATAGTGAATTAAACTAATGCACATATTTAACGCGTTTACAAATAGTAAATTTATTATTAATTCAAATCGATTATGAAAAATATTCAACAATTTCAAATAGAAGTTACAAAAAGAATAAATCAAATATCCCAAAATGAGAACACATCTATCTTAGAAGCTGCCAATCAATTTTACAAAACATATAAAAATGATGGAATGATATATATTTTTGGAACTGGTCACTCTCACATGCTTGCAGAGGAAGGTCACTTTCGAGCTGGAGGTTTTGCTCCTATTTGTCCAATTCTTTTTTCAGGATTAATGCTTCACGAGGGTTCACTTTTAAGTGGCGAAATTGAGAGAACGGTGGGTATTGCAACAAAAGTATTACAAAATTATAAATTAAAAGAAAAAGATACTTTAATGATATTTACCAACAGTGGAGTAAATCAAGCTCCTCTAGAAGCTGCTATATACGCAAAAGAAGTTAAGTGTAAAACTATTGGAGTTTCATCTTTAGATTATGCGAAGCTAGCACCAAAATCTAAATTTAACAAAAGGCTCGATGAAGTTGTAAATATATATATTAACAATCATGGCCCACCAGGAGATACTTTGTTGAGTATATCAGATACTCAAAAGGTTTCTCCATTTTCAACTATAAGCGGAGCTTTTATATTAAACTCAATAATTGCTCATGTGGCTGAATTATGTAAAGAAGAAGAGTTATTCCCTTTTTTTATAAGTGCAAACCTGCCAAACGCAAGTCATCATAATGAAAAATTACTGGAAAAATATAAAGCAAGAAACCCTCATATCTAAATAAATTTTTATTGACTTAAAATTTCTGTTTAGCATTACTTATACATATGTTTGATCCTGGAAAGCCTGATGGCACAAATGATACTCTAAAAATAGGTATTTCAAATGATGGAAAACCAAGTTTAGATCATTTTTATAAAGTTCCAGCTAGATGCGGTATCGCAGTAAAATTAGAAAAAAATCAAACAATCCAAATTGAAAATAGATTTGGTACCCAAGTTTGTGATTTTTGGGCATTTAACTCACATAATTTACACGAGCATCTTTCTATGGAGCATGTACATACGTCTCTTGGATCCGTTTTGCCAAAAATAGGTGATAGCCTAGTATCAAATACTAGAAAAAAAATGTTTACAATAATTGAAGATACGTCTGAAGGATTTCATGATACAATAATTGCGTCTTGTGACCACCACCGCTACCAGGAATTAGGCTGCAAAGATTACCATGATAACTGCGTTGATAATCTTAGAATGGCACTCATCGCCATTGGTAAAAAAGCACCAGCTATTCCTTCACCTTTTAATATATGGATGAATATTCCTATTGATCGAAATGGAAGAATTGAATGGTTGCCACCAAGAGCTAAACCTAAAGATATAATAAAATTAAAATCTCACATGGAAAGCATTGCTGTGATGTCTTCATGTCCTCAAGATTTAACTCCTATCAATGGAGAAAATTGCAAGATACAGGATGTTTATTTTAAAGTTTTCAATTAATTAAATGAATCTATTATTTAAATTATTTAATTATTTACTTTAAATATTATTAATAAATATATGTTTTAATTTATTTTATTATCTTTTTTAATTCTTTAATATGATCAACATTTACACCGCAGCAGCCGCCAATAAAATCTACACCAAAGTCAGTCCAGGTTTTGGCATAATCAATGAATTTTTCTTTTTGCATAACTTGTTTAAAAGCCCATTCGGTAGACTCAAGATTTTTCGAGTTTTTATAAGAGCTAGAATTTGGGTATACTCCAATAAGCCCGTCCCATAATTTTTTTAACTCTTTGAGACACTTTAATGTATCTTTGATTCTAGTATGCATAATACATATTGCATCAACATCTATTTCATTTAAATACATTACTGCTTTCTCTAGACTGTCACCATTCTCAATAGCTGCTTCTACACTTTCACCTAAGTAAATACCCCCATCATCATCTATAGAACATGTTAATCCTACCCAAATAGGTAATTTAGTCTTTTTTACTGCATCCAAGGTTGTAATCATTTGTTCCATATCAACCATCATTTCTAAAATAAGAAAATCAACGCCCATATTTTTCATAATATTTGCCTGAGTTTCTATAGAAGAACTTAATTCTTTGATAGATGGTTTACGGCCTGTCCAAGTCCAATAAGATACGCCACCTGCAACTAAGGCATTTTTGGAAAGTTGTTTTCTTGCCTCAATTGCAAGCCTTACACCCTCAATATTATACTTCTCAAAGTTTTCTAATTGACCTGCATCCTCTAATGCATGCTTGGTATTTGCAAAAGTATTAGTAATAATAATTTCTGAACCTGAGCGAATATAGTCTTTGTGAACATCTAAAAGAATTTCAGGATGAGATAAAGCTGCACCGCCATTCCAAGCGTGCTTAAGTTGTGGAACTCCCCTTCTTTCACACTCTGTTCCTGTCGCTCCATCCAAAAGAATAGTTTCGCCATTTCTAGCTCTTAAAATTAAATCTTGATATCTGCTCATATTAAATTTTATTATATAAAAATTAATTTAGTATTCAAAATAAGGTTATTTATATCAATGAAATTTGAAAACGATAGTAGTATTCTTCAAAGAAAGATGTCTTCAAGTTATGTGGGTGTTTCAAGACGACAAGCTATGATTAAAGCACTTAATATTAACATTGGTGATATCATCTTAGATGTAGGTTGTGGTGGCGGTCAACTTATTGAAGATATTGCAAAAAGTGTTGGGATAGCTGGTAAAGCAATAGGTATTGATCCAAGTAGTTCTCAGATTTCGTCTGCTAAAGAACTTTGTTCGGGTCTTGAAAATACTTTATTTATATGCTGTTTAGCAAATAATATAGATTTAGAGAGCGAGAGTGTTGACGCTGTAGCATCCATACAAACTTTTGAATATATAGATGATATTGATGAAGCTTTAACAGAAATCAAAAGACTCTTAAAGCCAAGAGCAAAATTTTTAAATATATCAACTCTTTGGGACTACTATCGATTTCACGGTCCTGAAAAAAAACTTAATGATTTGATGCACGATGTGTTCAAGGAGCACTGCTCACATCAAATGGTGCCAACCTTTCTCAATGGCAGTTTAAAAAATTTAGGTTTCAAAGATATCAAAACTACTGAATTAGCTTATGTTTTTACAAAACGAGATGAAAACTCTTTTGCAAAATATGCTGAAACTTTAATAGCAAATTTTGCTCTCAGTAAAGGGGTTGAGAAAGAAAAAGTTTCAGAATGGCAAAGGCAAATTAAAAAAGCAGAGGAAAATGGAAGGTTTTGTTTTACATCAATTCCTGTTTTAACTGAAGCCATACTTGAAAAATAGTTTTACTTACTCCAACCTTTAAAGTAATTTTCGTTGGCAAATTCTGAAAGTTTATATGTGCACCAATAAGAACCTTTATTAATATTTTCAAATTTCTTGTGATTATATTTCGATGGCCATAATTTCCCAAATCCATAAGATCCACCATGAGCTCGACCAGATCTTTCAGCTAAATGGCATACCATCGGCAAAGGGTCGTAAGGCTCATCTGATGTAGGTGTTAAATAGACCGAATCTTTAAGATCAGGGCATCCTATATTATTATGATTATAAATCATATTCCCTAAAAGATTAGCATTATTTAGTATACTTAATATACTCGGTCCAAAAACATGACCATTTTGATTTCCATCTGTGCATTTCCAGGCAAAACCTTGACCGTGAAGTAGTTCATGCATAGTAATTTGGATACGCCTTTTTTTCCCATCATTATGACGACTTTTTAAGAATGTGTATCCTGAATGGACTCCCATTTGACCACCATTTGAGTGAACTACATCAGCCCAAACATAATATATTTTTTTTGGGTTATTAAATCCTAGCTTCTGGATAAAGTAATCTGCGTAACTATTATTCCAACCCTGTGAAGAGCCTTTTCTATCTAATCTAATAAATGTAATGTCTAACTTGCCATCTGTTCTGTAATCAAACTTATACTTTTGTTTATTTCCTGTAAGACGAAACATTTCTTCATTGAGTTCCTCAAGCTCTTTTTGCATTTTCCCGTTAATATCCCATTCATTATCTTTTCCATCTTTATCAAGCATGTAAATAAAATGAATTTGATAATCATCATTTAAATCAGGCTGATCTTCAAAGTATCTTTTCCCTTTTTCAATAGATGAAAATTCAGATGAACTTTCATCATCTTTAGGACAGTTAAAAACACAACTTGCTTTTGATGAAGTTGAGCAAATTAAAATTAGTATAAAAATTAGAGTAAATGAAAAAGATAGTGAATTATTTAGTTTTTTAAACATTAAATTTTTATGTAGGTATATAGTCTTTACCAATAGGTGAAATTATCTTTGTACTAGCAACATCAGCACCAGCCTCCTCTCTGGCTTTTGCAATATCCTCTCTCTCACCAAATGTTTTCATTTGGATTGGATCTTGAACCTCAATTACAGTATAAACCTGTGTTTCATCCGGGTTAGTTCCAGCCCATATCATTTTCATTCCATTTTTCTCAGCTTCGGGAGCAAGAGTTTTACTCATTTTGGTCCAAGTTTCAAATCCTTTAGATATATTAACAGTTACAAGTAATTTCATTTTTGTTTCCTTAATTTTTTTCGAATTCTCTTTAAGTTTAAATAAATGTTAAATTTAATTAAAACTTACTATTGCAAAATTTTAATCATTAGTGAAATGTTATTATATAGTCTTATTAATATCAAAACATATAAATGGAGGAAGTTCATATGATTTTTAGCTTTAAAAAAATTTTTTATGCAACTGCATTTTCAACTTTATTAGCTGGATCTGCATTTGCTGATGCAGTTACAGTAGTTTCATGGGGTGGATCATACGGTAAAGCTCAGGATGCAGCTTTATTTACAGATGCTTCAAAAGATTCTGGAATTGCAATTAATAGAGAATCTGGTGCAAGCATGTCTAAAGTTATGCTTCAAGTTGAATCTGGAGCTGTTATTTGGGATTTAGTTGTAACTGGTTCTGGTGGAGCAGCAAATGCTGCTAAAAATGGTGCCCTTGAAAAAATTGATTTCAATGTAGTGGATGTATCAAACTTTTTAGATAACACATATACAGATTATTGTATAGGTTCAGATGTGTTCGCAACAGTAGGTGCATGGAATACCGAAAAATATGGTGAGCCAGGCACACCAGGTGCACCTAACTCGTGGGCTGATTTCTGGGATGTGGAAAAGTATCCTGGTACTAGATCACTAAGATTAAATAATGTTGATGGAGTTTTAGAGCCAGCTGTAATGGCTATGGGAATTCCTCCTGAAGAAGTATACGATTTTCTTTCATCTGAAGGTGGCATCGATAAAGCAATCGATAAAATTAGAGAATTAAAACCACATATTTCAGTTTATTGGAAATCAGGAGCTATGCAAGCTCAACTTATGAAAGATGAAGAAGTTGATTTCATAACAGGATGGAATGGTCGTTTTGATAATGCAAAAAAGGATGGAGCTAAAGTTGGATATACTTTTAATCAAGCTTTGAGGGATTATGATTGCTTTGCAATACCGAAAGGAGCACCGAATAAAGATCTTGCAATGAAATTTCTTGGTGAAGTTTCAAAAGCAAAATACCAAGCCAATCTTCCATTCCATATTACTTATGGGCCAACTAACAAAGAGGCTTATGAGATCACAACTGCTCCAAAAGAGTTAATTGAGGCGTTACCATCTCACCCAAAAAACTTCTCAAAAATGTTAGCTGTCAGTCTTGATTGGTATGCAAATAACAGGGAAGTAGCTTTAGAAAAGTATATGGAATTTCTAAGCGAATAATTTTCAAAAACCTTGCTGACGTTATTTAAAAAATAATGTCAGCAAAATACTATAAACAAAATGAAACAAAATATTACCTCTTTAGAGATATCAATTAAAGATCTTACCAAGAGATACGGTAAGATTTATGCTCTCGATACTGTCAGCCTAGATATTAAAGCAGGTGAATTTTTAACTTTGTTAGGCCCTTCAGGATCAGGAAAAACGACCTTACTTATGGCAATAGCAGGTTTCAATCGCCCCGACTCTGGAAGTATTAAATTTGCCAATCAAGAAATGATATTGATGCCACCACATAAGAGAGAAGTCGGTATGGTCTTTCAAAACTATGCTCTTTTTCCACATATGTCAGTATTTGAAAATATTGGTTTTCCTCTCAAACTTCGAAAAGCACCAAATGATCAAATCAAAGAAAAAGTTCATGACGCTTTGAAAACTGTCCAACTGTCAGATTACGCAGATAGGAAAATTGATCAACTTTCTGGTGGCCAGAGACAAAGAGTTGCACTTGCAAGAGCATTTGTATTTGGTCCAAGGATATTGTTAATGGATGAACCGCTCTCCGCATTAGATAAAAAACTAAGAGAGCAAATGCAAATTGAGTTAAAGCAACTACACAGGAAGTTAGGAGTTACAACTGTTTATGTTACTCATGACCAGAGAGAGGCTTTGACAATGTCTGATCGAATTGCTGTAATTAACGAAGGTAAAATTGAACAATTAGGAACACCAAAAGAAATTTACAACTCACCAAATTCTAGTTTTGTAGCTGATTTTATTGGGGAGTCCTCTTTTCTTCAACTTAATAGAAAAGGTAATGATCTATATTTTTCATCCGAAAAAATTATAACGAATAAAAAATTAAATAAAAATAAAGAGTGGGCGATGGTTATAAGGCCTGAGAGATTATCAATTGTAAATAAAAGTTATAGGAAAAATTCTTCGAATATTCACTTTTCAGGGGAAATTTCTGAATTGGTTTTTCAAGGAGAAACAGCCCTAGCATTAGTAAAACTAATGGAGGGAAATTACTTGTCTGTAAGGTTAAGTACTAAATCCAGTGATGATTTTGATAATTTAAAAACTGGAAAAAAAATACAACTTTGTATGAACCGAAAAGATGTAATCATTATTCCACATTAATAATTAGAAATAAAAATATAATGAATGAAAAACTTTTGAAATCTGCTGAGAGAAAAGAGCAATTGTTACTAACAGCGCTTACAATCCCGGCATTAATTTCAGTTACACTAATTATTGTAATCCCTGTTGGTTGGCTTTTTTCATTATCTTTCCTTGGAAAAAGTGGTGATTTTTCTCTTGAAAATTATCAAAAAATGATTGTTTACAAGTCATATTTTAGAGTTTTTAAAACAACATTTAATGTTAGTTTTCTAACTACGATATTTTGTATTTTACTTGGTTACCCACTTGCTTATTTCTTATCTCAAGTTCCAAAAAAATTAGTTGGTATTTTTATGATAACTGTTCTTCTACCTTTTTGGACTTCACTCCTAGTAAGAACTTATGCTTGGCTAGTGTTGCTGCAGAAAAAAGGGATGATAAATAATTTTGCTATTGATATGGGAATTTGGGAAACTCCTATTAAACTTGCGCACAACTTAAATGGAACACTTGTCGGAATGATCCATATAATGCTTCCTTTTATGGTTCTGCCATTGTATGCAGCTATGCAAAGGATTGATAGACAAACAATGCAAGCCGCATCAAATTTAGGCGCTACACCAATTCAAGCATTTTGGCAAATATTTGTTCCTTTATCTCTGCCCGGTGTTGCAGCTGGGTCGCTTATAGTTTTTATCCTCTGCTTGGGCTTTTACGTTACTCCAGCAGTTCTGGGTGGTGGTAAAGTTATAATGGTTTCAATGCAAATTACGGCTATTTTAGAGGATCAATTTAATTGGGGGGCGGCCAGTGCTTTAGGAGTAGTGTTATTAGTAACAACTTTTATATTTTTACTTCTAGCATCAAGGTTTTTAAAACTCGATAGTATAATGTTTGGGAAACATTAAGATGAATTGGTTGAGAAAACAGGCTTCGGATACGCAAATTACACATGGTCAGAGAATTTGGCTTTATTTTATTTCTGCAGTAATAATGTTTTTATTGGTTTTTCCGACTTTAATTGTAATTCCCATGTCATTTTCAGATTCTCAATATTTAGAATTTCCTCCTGAAAAATGGTCAATTAGATGGTATGAAGAGTACTGGGAAACACCTCGCTGGATTAATGCAACTATAACATCTTTGCAAGTTGCTTTCTTTACAATGCTCTTAGCTACACCAATAGGAACAATGGCAGCATATGGCCTGTTTGTTTCTGGAAGTAAATTGGGACGGTATGTATTTTTCTTATTAATGACGCCAATGATAATTCCAGTAATATTAATAGCTATAGGTACTTTTTATGTTTTTGGGAAAGTAGGAGTTGTAAACTCTATTCCTGGTCTTGTGTTGGCTCATACTGTACTGGCTGTTCCAATTGTAATGATAATTATGACCTCAGCTTTAAGAACGTATGACTTGAACCAGGAGTTAGTAGCAAGAAGTTTGGGGGCATCAAGAATAAGAGCATTTTTTTCAATAACATTACCGCAAATAAAATTTTCTATAATTATCTCTGCTTTATTTGCATTCCTTACATCATTTGATGAAGTTATAATATCAATTTTCTTGTCTGGAGGTGGCAATTCAACACTAACTAAACAAATGTTCAATGCTTTAAGAGATTACATTGATCCAACAATAGCTGCAATTTCTACCTTAATGATTATTCTTTCCACTACTTTAATGCTGGGTGCACAATATTTAGGAAAGCAGGATTAAATATTGATTATAATATTTATTAATCGAAGAGGAATTTATGAAACTTTTAGTAATACTATTTTTTACATTATTGAGTTTTAATGCATTCAGTGAGCGTCTTCCTCATACAAAGCTATACGCTGTCACAGATGGATTTTGTTGTGGCGGAGAAGAATCAGACCCTCATGCAGTTTACGGTTTTGAGGTTATGAACAATGGGTTTGTTTTATCAGGTAAAAGCATTGATAGTAAAGGTGCTGAAGAAGGCTTTGTTATTAAATTTCCAGACAACTTGCCTAATGAAAGTATTTTTCTTAGCCCAGATGAAGAGCACTCATTTGACTGGGTTTATTTATTTGGATCCCCTGGAAAAAGAGATGGAGCAAATGGTGCCGTCTCAATTTTTGATTCAGTTTTTGTTGCTGGATACAAAGAGAACAATAGTGGTGTGATAAACGGTTATTTAGCAAAAGTAAGTTTACAAGATGGGAAATTAAAGTGGGAAAAATCTTTTGAAAGCATGAGTAAAAATAAAAGTTCAGCTTTTGAATCAATTTTAATTACAAGTAATCAAGGTCTAATTTTATCTGGAGTAACAAATTCTTACAAAGATAGTTTTGAAGGTTTTAAATCTTACGGTAACCCTCAATCAGGTGAAACTCTAGTTATGTATTTCGACAAAGAAACTTTAATCTCTGACAACCCTCCAAAAAAGCCATCCTGGGAAATTATATTAAAGAATTCTCGATCTGGAATTACTATTAAAGAAATTACTGAAGACAATTCCTTTGCAATAGCGACTAAAACAAATAATGAAGAAGGTATAGCCAAAATAATAAAAATTGATGGCCGTGGAAAAGTCATATGGTCAAAAAAATATCCAAATTTTGGTGAAATTACAGATATTGACATCTCTTCTTTGAGTGGAAAGGAAGATGGGATTTTTATTTCTGGCCACAAACATGATGATTTTGGTGGAATTGACGGATCAATTGGAAAAGTTTCCTTAGATGGCAAATTAATTTGGAATTATTCATTCGGAAACCCTTTAGGTGGGAAAAATAAATTTTCAGAAATTAAAAATAAAAATGAGAAAATGGTATTAGATGAATGCTGGGGCATATCTGCAATCAGTGACGGCGGTGCAGTAATGGCATGTGGAACTGGAATAGAAGAATGTGAGATGTTTGAAAATGACAATAAATTATATGAGCAATGTTCTAATGATCCTAGAACTACATGGAGGAGCCTTTTAATAAGGGTAGATAAAAATGGAAAACAGTTATGGCAGCATGTTGATTCATTTGCATTCCCTGGTGAAGAAGATGAGTTTGATGTGCCATCTACAGCATCAGAGTATGTTTTTATAACTAGTGATAATAATATAGCTTCTGTTGTAGATCTTGGATTTGGAATAGGATTACAAATCTTAGAAAATTAAAAAATATATAATATTAAATTTATTGGATTCATAAATTTTAATAAAAAAATTGTATTATTTGTTAATAATTAGCTACAATCTAAAAACAAAATCTTTCATGAAGGTCAATTATTGATTTCTGAAATATCAAATTTTTACTTGCATTTAAGATTTATAAATCTCTTTTAATCCCCTCTTTTTTATTGTATTTATCATTGAAAGCTTTATATAAAACATGTGCTAAATCATCGTAATCTTCCATTAATTT
>CACMFN010000008.1 GCA_902612965.1 uncultured SAR116 cluster alpha proteobacterium
AATTGTTTATTTTAATCAATAAATTAATAATAATTATTAAATGGTGGTGGGGGTAGGATTCGAACCTACGTACGCTACGCGGGCAGATTTACAGTCTGCTGCCTTTAACCACTCGGCCACCCCACCTAATATATTATTGTTTCAAATAGCCTGATATGAGATAAACCATGCATTTGTCAACAACATTGATAAATTTAACTTAAATTAATTTATCAAAACAAATAATATAAAAAAATGAAAAATTATAAAAATAGAAATTATAATAATAATCAGTTAAGAAAAAAAAATACTAAAACTTTAAAAAGCTTAATTAAAAATCCAGTAAATCAGAATTATTTGATTTGGGGGAAGCATGCTTTAGAAGCTGCAATTTCAAATAAAAATAGAAAAATAATTATAATCTACCATACTTCAGAAATGACAGATTGGGTGAATCAAAATCTCAAAAACAAAAAAAGACTAAATATTAAACTAATCGAAGTAGATAGAAAGTCTTTAGATGAAAATTCTATGTCAAGTCCTAACCAAGGTGTTTTAGCTGAAGTAGAACCAATTAATTGGATTAGTATTGAAGAATGCGTAAATCAGATGACAGGCAATGTGTGTTTAGTACTACTTGATCAACTAACTAACCCTCAAAACATAGGTTCAATATTAAGAACAGCTAACGCTTTTAATGTAGCCGGGGTAGTTGTTACTAAAAACAATACACCTACAGAAAATGGACTTATGGCTAGAGCTGCTGCAGGTGCTATAGAGACGATGCCTTTGATTCGCATTACAAATTTATCTAGAACCATAGAATATTTAAAAAAACATGATTTTTTTGTAATTGGTTTAGAAAAAAATGGAATTGAGAATATTAAAAACTGTTCTGGAAATCTAAGGACTGCTCTTGTTTTAGGATCAGAGAACCTTGGACTCAGAAGACTTACAAGAGAAAAAATATCTGTATCAGCAAAAATCCCGATTGCTGTTCAGACAGAATCCCTTAATGTATCTATTGCAGCAGCAATTGCACTTTATGTAATTCAAAATTAAATTAATTGCATCAATGCTTTTGTATGCTAATTAAATAAAAAAAACTTAATAGGGGAAGAAAAACTAATGAAACTTTCATATAAATTATTTGGTGCTTTTTTAGCATCAGTTTTAATAAGTTTGTCATCAACTGCTTTCGCTTTTACTGCTTGCCAAGTAACTGATATTGGCGGTGTTGACGATAAAGGATTTAATGCAACTTCTTGGAAAGGTGTTCAAGATGCAGTTGCGAAACATGGTATTGGTTCTAAACTACTTGAATCTAATGCTGAAACTGACTACGTGCCTAATTTAAATTCATTTGTTTCTGAGGGATGCGATATTATTGTTTCTGTCGGTTTTTTGATGGGAGAAGCAACAGCAAATGCTGCCAAAGAAAACCCTGAAAGCAAATTTGCAATAGTTGACTTTGCTTATGATCCAACAATTCCAAATGTAATGGGCTTGATTTATAATACTGATGAAGCTGCGTTTCTTGCTGGCTATCTTGCAGCAGGAGTATCAAAAACTGGAATAGTAGGAACATTTGGTGGCATCAATATTCCACCAGTTACAATTTTTATGGATGGATTTGTTGCTGGTGTTAACCATTACAATAAAACTAAAGGTACTAACGTATCCGTCCTTGGATGGGATCCTGAAAGCAAAGAAGGGTTATTTACTAATAATTTTTCATCATTAGATGATGGAAGAGCTTTTGCTCAAAATCTTTATGATGAGGGTGCAGATATTGTAATGCCTGTTGCTGGACCAGTTGGCTTAGGATCTGCTGCACTAGCTTCAGAATTAGGAACTGATAGCCTAAAAATTATTGGTGTTGATGTTGATCAATACGTTTTAGACACAAAAAATCAATCAGTTTATTTAACAACTGTTGAAAAAGGAATGGATGCAACTGTTCTTGGCGCAATTGAGTCTGCTAAAAATGGGTCTTTTAAGGGAGGAGTTTACGTTGGAACATTGGCTAATAACGGTGTAAGAATTGCTCCATACCATGATTTATCTTCATCTGTTTCTAATGGATTAAACAATGAAATAAAAAAACTTAGATCATCAATCATTAATGGATTTCTTTCTGTAAAGAATTAAATCAAAAAGTGATCTGGGATATAAATTATCTCAGATCACTTTAATTCTCCAAATTTTTATTCTAATGTAGTTCAAACCAAAATGGTAAACATAGAATTAAAAAATATCAGTAAATCCTTTGGTTCAGTTCAGGCAAATCAGGACATAAATATTAAAGTTAATAGTGGCGAGATACTTGGATTGCTTGGCGAAAATGGCGCAGGTAAAAGCACATTAATGAATATACTGTGTGGACTTTATAGGCCAGATGAAGGAAAAATAATAATTAACCAAAAGGAAACTCATTTTGATAATCCTGGGGATGCTATAAAATCTGGTGTTGGAATGGTTCACCAACATTTTATGCTGGTACCAATATTTACAGTCACAGAAAATGTTATTCTTGGTAATGAAAAAACTGGAAATCTAAATTATTTAAAGATTAAAGATTCAGAAAAAAAAGTTTCAGAAATCAGTGAAAAATACTCACTTCTTGTAAATCCTAAAGAAATCACTGAAAGACTTTCAGTTGGTGCACAGCAAAGAGTTGAAATAATAAAAGTATTATTCAGATCTGCCGAATTAATAATTTTTGATGAGCCAACAGCCGTTTTGACTCCACAAGAGGTAAAAGAATTATTCAAGATTATGAATGCTCTCAAAAAGAGTGGGAAGGCAATTATATTTATTACCCATAAGCTACACGAAGTAAGAGAAGTTTGTGATAAGATTAGTATTCTTAGAGCTGGAATGATAGTTGGTGAGGTAGATCCAAAAAAAGTATCTAATAAAGAGCTTGCAAATTTAATGGTTGGTCGCCCAGTAAATCTCAGTTTAGAGAGAAAGAAAAACAAAACTGGTAAAACAATTCTTGAAGTTGATAATCTTTCTGTTCTTAACGAAAATAGGGAGATAGCTTTAAACCAAATATCATTTAATGTCAAAGAAGGTGAAATTGTTGGAATAGCTGGTGTTCAAGGAAATGGACAAACTGAATTAGTTGAGTCAATTACAGGGTTAAGAAATTTTGTTGCAGGAAATGTCTCATACTTTGAAAAAAAAATGGAATACATTACTCCTAGAGAAATACATAAGTTAGGAATAAGGCATATTCCTGAAGATAGACAAAAGTCTGGTGTAATAGCTAACTTCACTGTAAGTGAAAATAAAATATTAAATGATTATTACCAAAAGCCATTTTCAAGTAATTATATTATGAGTTGGGGAGATGTAGAAAGAGTTTCAGAGACAGTTGTAAAAAACTTTGACATTAGAACTCCTTCTATTACAACACTTACACAAAACCTTTCCGGGGGCAATCAACAAAAGCTTGTAGTAGGAAGAGAGTTATCAAATAAAGTAGATTTTTTAATTGCCTCCCAACCTACTAGGGGTATAGATGTCGGTTCAATTGAATATATTCACAAACAATTAATAGAAACAAGAAATAATGGAAAAGGCATTCTTTTGATCTCAACAGAACTTGATGAAATACTGACACTGTCAGATCGAATATTGGTATTATTTGAAGGTAAAATTATTAAAGAATTTTCATCAAATGCATCTACCGAAGAGATTGGATTAGCTATGGCAGGACAATCTTAAATGCGAGATTATCTAAAGAAAAAAATAATATCAGAGAATTTTGATTTTGAAGAAATTCTTCTTATACCAATTTTGGCTACACTTTTAGCTTTAATTATTGGTTGTTTATTCCTTCTTGCTACAGGAGAAACTTTTGAGAATATTTTAGTAGCTTTCACCAATCTTTTTATAGGGTCATTTGGTTCATTAAATGCTATTTCAGAAACTTGTACTGCAGCAACGCCACTAATTTTTGCCGCTTTAGGTATTGCATTAGCATTTAGAGCAGGACTATTCAACATTGGAGCCGAAGGACAAATTATTATTGGTGGAATGGCAGCTGTAATAATAGGTTTTTCTATTGATTTTTTACCAATTTGGTTGCATTTGCCACTTGCACTTTTATTTGGAGCAATTTTTGGTGCATTGTATGCAGCAATAGCTGGATGGCTGAAAGCAACAACAGGTGCTCATGAGGTAATTTCAACAATTATGCTTAATCTAATTGCTCTTAGACTTTTGGACTATTTTTTGAGATTGCCAGTGATCCAAAAAGAGGGAAGAAATGACCCAATATCTAAATCAGTACTTGAAACTGCACAACTACCCCAAATTTTATCTTTTATTGAACCACAATTGAGACTTCATAGCGGTTTTATTCTTATGCTAGTTGCAGTAGTTTTGGTTTATTGGCTATTATTCCATACAACAATTGGTTTTGAATTCAGATCGACGGGGTCAAACCCTAATGCTGCACAGTACGCAGGCATTAAAGCATCACTTACCATCATCTTAGTGATGGGAATTGCTGGAGCATTGGCAGGTCTTGCTGGCTCAAATCAAATTATGGGTGTTTTAGGAAGAGCCACTCCTGGGTTTTCTGCTAGTATTGGATTTGATGCAATTGCAGTTGCGTTGTTAGGTAGATCACATCCAATTGGAGTTCTTTTCGCAGGATTGTTATTTGGAGCTCTAATAGCTGGTGGAAGATTAATGCAAGTAAAAGCTGGTGTCAGTATTGATCTAATTACTATAATACAAGCTTTGATTATTGTTTTTATAGCTGCTCCATTATTAGTTAGAAATGCCGTTCCATGGGCATTCAAAACAAAAGATAAAAGTTAAGATGAATAATTTTAAACAAAATAAATATGGCAACGAAAAACAAGCTCTTTTGACGGGTTATTTATTAGTTGTTTTTGGAATTTTTATCTCATTTTTCTTTGGGTTTGGTATCGATGGTGACGCAGTTTTTAAACTTTCTAGGCCCCGCGATACATTTGTTTTACCTAACCTTGTGGTTCCAGCCAGTGAATATAATATTTTAGTTTCATTTGTACTTATTTTCTTAGGTGCAAGAATAATTCTCCGGCGAATGACTTCATATTCTAGTCTTTATCTTGGAGCTGGCTTATTTTTACTAGTAACCTGTTTTTTAGTTTGGGCTACAGCAGGAAAATCATTTTCTTTAACTGGAATGATGCAAGCTACCGTAATAAGAGCAACTCCAATAGCTTTAGCAGCATTAGCCGGTATTCTTTCAGAGAGAGTTGCGATTATAAATATTGGTATTGAAGGCATGCTTTTAGTCGGTGCTTTTTCCGGAGCAGTTTTTGGATCACTTTTTGGGGGAATTATAGGTTTAATATTTGCTATTATAGTAGGAGGTTTATTTGGATTGTTGCATGCACTACTTGTAATAAAATACCGTGTAGACCAGATTATTTCTGGAGTTGCAATTAATATTCTAGCCTTAGGACTTACTAGCTTTTTAACCTCATCTTTTTTGAAAACAAATCCGGAACTTAATGATGCTCCAATTTTTAGACCTATAAAAATCCCTTTTTTAAGTGATATTCCAGTATTAGGTCCAACTTTGTTTCAACAAAACTTTTTTGTATATGGTGCAATAATTTTAGTTCTTACTACTACATATTATATTTTCAAAACGGGTGTCGGTTTAAGGCTTCGTGCTGTGGGAGAGCATCCAAAAGCTGCTGACACACTTGGAGTAAATGTTTTAAGTGTTAGATACATAAATGTATCTCTAGCTGGAATGGTAGCAGGTTTTGGTGGTGCTTGGTTTACGTTAGGTAGTGTTGGACGTTTTGATGAAGCAATGACTGGAGGAAGAGGCTTTATTGGCTTGGCAGCTATGATTTTTGGAAGATGGCATCCAGTAGGAGCACTTATGGCTGCTTTAATATTTGGCTTTGCAGACTCTTTACAACAGAAACTTGCCATTTTAAGAACACCCATACCTTCAGAATTCTTAGCAATGGCTCCATACATTGCAACAATTGTATTTGTGGCAGGTTTAATTGGAACTGCCAGAGCGCCGCATGCTATTGGCAAGCCTTATATTAAAGAATAATTTAATGTCAGTAAGCAATTTAATTAAAAATAAACTTTACGAAAGAGCAAAAACTGTAATGGAAAAGGCTTACGCTCCTTATTCGAAATTTAAAGTTGGCGCAGCAATATTTGATGAAAATGGAAATTATCATGTTGGATGTAATATTGAAAATGCTGCATACCCAATTGGTAATTGTGCAGAAGCATCAGCTATTTCAGCAATGATAGCATCAAATGGAAATAAAATAATTGCTATTTCAGTTACAGGCTATGGAAATCTTTTGTGTACACCATGTGGAGGTTGTAGGCAAAGAATAAGAGAATTTGCATCTTTGAATGTCCCAATAATTGTAGGCAATGAAAAAGAGATTAAAAAAACATTTACTTTGGAGGAATTATTACCTTATTCTTTTGGACCAGAAAATCTTGTTTAATAATTATTTTATTTATAATTTTAATCTGAGACTTGCACTTCAATATTTATAAGTTTATAAGACAATTACATTATTGCCGGTATAGCTCAGTTGGTAGAGCAGTTGATTTGTAATCATCAGGTCCCGAGTTCGAATCTTGGTGCCGGCACCACTCAAATTAATATTTCTTACCAAATAAATTTAAAAAATATAAGTGAAATTAAACTTAACATTATAAATATAGTTACAATTATTAGCCAATATGTTTTTTCGCTCATCAGAAATATTTTTAATATTTATATCTTTTAAAATTATCCATGTGCATTAAAAGCATGTGAAATTAATACTCCAATTTCAAGAATTAAATCATTACATGTAGATATTGGCTCTACAAAGTTTTTTTGAATTGTTTTATAATTATCATTTAAATTTAAGTTTTTTGGAGTTTTTTGAAGGGTTGAATTTTTTGCCCTTGGAAATGCAAGTTTTATCTGATCAATAACATTAACTAAGTCCATTCTTAGGGCAGATGAAATCAAAATTTCTGGACTTAAATTATCTCTGGCTGAAAATGAAGGTATTTGTGAAGTCAGCAATAGAGTATGAGCCATAAGAGATATTCTAAGTGACTGTAATAAGTCCAATGAAGTTCTTTCATCATTTTCCGGATGCAAATTTAATTCATTTGATACCATTGAATGAAAATCTAAAGCATCATCTCTCAACATTGTAACTAATCTTTTTACAGACTCTGAGCGCTTATCATTCTCTAATGATTTTGAGAGTTTTCTAAATGCATTACGCATTTTTTTCTCAGAATTACTATATGACCTCCCCACCCAATAAGATTGATCCAGTATAAGTGTGTATGCTAGTGGTGTATTAAGTGAACTAAGTTTCTTTGCTTCAAGTCCTACTCTAAGTAGTTGTTTAAATCTTTTTGAATTTTTCTTCAAATACCCAAACTTTTCTACATCAATGTTTACTGCTGTTCCTAATCCTCCAGCAATATGAGCTAAATAACCATACTGTTGAAGTATAGCATTATGAGAGATGGCTCTAATTTGAGAAGGGTCTTTCCTTATATTTGAAAATTCTGTAGCTCTTTTATTAGTTCTTGAACCTGAAGGGACTATCAAATTGTTTGAAAATAAATCAAGCAATTGCCAGTAGTCAGGATCGATATATAATTTTTCGTGCCAGTTTTTTAAAGTTATAAAAAAATCAAGGACAAAATCCGTCTCTTTGTAAAACGGATCATTTTTAAAATTAGTAGGGATTAGCTCACTTACAAGAACTGATGAAATTGTTTCTTCTGCAAGAGATTTACTTCCAAATCTTAAAAAACCGTCTCCACCCTGAAAACTGGTTTCGTGTTTAAATGCAAAGCCTTTATCTCTAAATGAATTTCTTGCGAAGGATGAAAAAATATATTGATTTCTCTCTAGGATTCCATCAGGGTGCCCACCTCTTCCTAGACTTTCACCATGTGTATTAAATATTACAACTTCAATTTTTTTATTTATTTTTTCTTTAAATACTTCCGATAATTTTACTTGCAATCTTTCAACTGCTAAGGATGAAGTTATCTGCCCCATAAATCTTCCTGCATCTGAGAAGCCAGTTTGTATACAAATTCTTTTTCTATTCTGAATATTTTTAATAAATGGATTGCAATCAAGCACTTGCTCTAAAATTCTAGCACCTCTCTCAATAGAGTTAGAAGTTTCAAATAATGGACTTATATCTAAAGAGTTGTTTACACCAAATTGTTTTGCGAAATATAATGCAGATAGAATTGTTGCTGGATGATCGCATTCTGCAATTAGAAGCCTTATTGGAACTGAGTTATCAATATACTTAAGTATTAAGCTAGCTAGCATTAGTTGCCTTTTAGCTGTAGTAGGTTCTTTATCAATATCTTGAAAAGTTATTTGCTGAGAGTTAACATTTTCAATTAATTTTGAGAGTCTATTTAAATCTGTTCTAACTGAAGCACTTGCAATACTTATATCCATTACACCTTTTAATGCATTGTGTAATTGAAGAGCATTGAACCTTAAATGAATTTCACCAATTCCGAAACCCTTATTAAAAATTTCAGATGCAGTAATTAATAATTCATTTGAAAGATTTTTGTTTTTTGAAAATTTAGCAAGCTTTGTCAATCTTAGGGTAAAGAATTTTGAGTTAAAAGATTGATCTTTAATTTTTTCAAACTTTTCCTCAAATTTGGTAAGTTTATTCAAATCATTACTTTTAATTAAAGAAATAAATTCAAATGTATTTAATTTTAAGGTCCCTATTTTTTTTAAAATTAAATTTAGTTCATTGTGAATTTTATCAGATTTATATTTGAATAAGTTTTTGACTTGTATTTCAAGTCTTTCTAACATTAAAGACTTTTCTTTTAGCCGAAAATAAAAAGAATCTATCCAATTAATATCAGCTCTTCCATCAAGGTCATATCCAACCCATGAAGCACAATTAATTATACTTGGAATAAAGTTTCTAAATTCAGCAGGCCATGTTTTTTGACCTAAGTTTAAAACTTCTTTATTTACTTCATTAACAACATTCCAGAAGTTATCTATTGCATTAATAACTGCATTATGTTCATCAATTAATTTAATTTTGTTTATACTTCTTTGTTTAATATTTTGAAATCGTTTATTTTGTTTAATTAATTGACCTGCAATAACAATATTATTCCATGCGTTATCATTAAGATTAAAAGTGGGATGCGCAGTAAAAACTGAACCAATTTTGTTTGAAGACCAGAACTTCTTATAGGACCTAAAAGTTTGTAGGTTATTTTCTTTTGTAATTTTGCTAATAGTTTTTTTTATATTAAAACTATTGTTTTTATTCAAATTTGATGCCCTTTGTAATATTAGTTCTTGCGATAAGTGTTCAATAATAGAATTGATTTTTGGAAAATCAATTTCATCGTTAACAAATTTTCTTGATAAAAGATGAGCAAGGCTTGAAACAGGATTGATTGATGGATCTTCATATGATAATTTACGTTTTTCTTTAAGAAATGTTTTTAATTCTTTTATTAAAGAGATTATAGATTTTTTATTCATAAATTATATTTTAAGTATCACGACTAAAATCTACAATATAAATTTTTTAAATCTTCATATAAAACATTTCACAAATTTTACTATGTAGTTATTGATTGAGTTAATCGCTTTCCTCTTCTTTTGCAGGACATTTACCCTCACATTTTATTAAAACATCATTTTCAAAAATCTGAATTTTGAACAATTCACCCTGTTTATTAAAGTATTCCCATAAACCTTCTTTTTGTCCTTCAATAAAGTTACCCATTGAGAATAATCTTCCGTTTAAATGAAAAGTTTGCCATCTTCCATTTAAGTTACCTTGGTAATAGTTACCAATATATAAAAAATTACCCTCGTTACTAAATTCCTGCCAATTTCCATCTTCAAGACCTTTGACGTAATTTCCTAAAGCTTTAATCTTTCCATCCTCAAAATAAATTTCAAATGGACCTTCCTTAAAACCATTTTTATAATTGATTGTTGATTTTACAGTTCCATTTTGATGAAATTCTTTCCATTCAAATTCTCTCAATCCATCTACATATTCACCTTTCTCTTTAGTTTCACCAGTCTCATACTTTGAGATAACAATTCCAGTTACTGGCTCATCACTCTCTTGATGAAAAGCAAGATTACCTCTGTAAATTAATTTTTCTTCTAATATGTTTTGTCCCCAAGAAAAATTTGAAAGAAAACAGAAACTAAAAATGTATATAATAAAATAGTTTTTCACTTTATCGTTTAGCTAATAATCTAAATTAGGTTAATATAAGTTAATTTTACGATTTGCAAAAGATATGCCTATACTTATTTTATCCATAATTTAATTAAGGAGATATTTTTGAGTATGCACAAAATAATTTTAGATTGTGATCCAGGTCATGACGACGCTATTGCAATTTTACTAGCATTATCTTCACCAGAAGAAATTGAATGCTTAGGAATTACAGTGTGTGCAGGGAATGTCCCAATAGAATTAACAGCTAAGAATGCCCTGAGAATTTTATCCTTAATTGAAAATAAAATTGTGCCAGTATTTAGAGGTTGCCCTAAACCTCTTGTTACAAAGTTAGTAACAGCTGAACATGTCCATGGAGAAAGTGGTTTAGATACTGGTTCAGGTGTTTCATTGCCTGAACCTATAATTAATTGCGAGAAGCAACATGCTGTGGAATTTATCTTAGAAACTTTGAGTAAACATCCTTCATATGAAATAACTTTAGTAGCAACCGGACCTCTAACTAACTTAGCTGCGGCTTATACACTAGATCCAAAAACATTTAAAAAAGCTAAAAATATTATTTTAATGGGTGGAGCAGGATTTGAGCCTGGAAATATTACTCCTGCTGCAGAGTTTAATATTTTTGTTGACCCTTTTGCCGCAAAGTCAATCTTTGAAAGTGAGATTGAAATTTTTATGTTTGGGCTGGATGTTACACATCAAATGATCATTACACCAAAAAGACTAAGTTTAATCAAGAAGAGCTCTAATTTGATAGGTCCAACTATAGCTGACTTGCTTACATTTTTTAATTCCTATGACACTAAAAAATATGGTTGGGATGGGGCACCACTTCATGACCCATGCACTATAGCATGGTTAATAAAGCCAGAAATCTTTCAGATAAAGAAAATGTCAGTAGAGATTGAAACTAATAATGGGCCAGCCTTCGGAAGAACTATTGCAGACTGGTTTAATGTTACTGATAAAAATAAAAATGTTAATGTAGCCATTTCTGGAAAACCAGATCAATTTTTTGATTTGATAGCAGATCGACTTAGCCGCTTTAGTTAATGAAAGTAAATAACAGCAAATTAATTTATAAAACAATTACAGCTTATAAGGAGCAAAATCAAAAATTTGGCTTTTCTCCAAAAGGTGTTTTTTGGCAAAATGATAAAACACAGATTGCCAGATTTAATTCTCTCATAAATGGTATACTAACACCAGATTTAAATGGTGGTATATCTATTTCTGATTTTGGTTGTGGGTATGGTGCTTTTTATAGATATATAAAAAATAAACAATTTATGAATAATAGTTCATTTATAGGTTATGACATTGTGGATAATTTTATTTTTGAAGCAAAAAAAAATTATCCCAATGCCGAATGGAAGTGTTCAGACAAACTAGCCCGAGAAACAGATTATTTATTTATTTCTGGCACACTAAATATGGCATTTAATTACTCAATAAATGAATGGCAAAGATATTTGGAAAGTCAGATTGAAGAATGCTTTATACATGTCAAAAAAGTATTAGCATTCAATTTATTATTTGCGGAAAAAATGAAAATTGAAAAAGGATTGTTTTACGCAGAAATAGATAGAGTATTTGATTTTTGTGATAAAAATTTAGGCAATACAGTAATTTCAAAAACACCTGGAACAGAAAAAGACATAACTGTATTTGTTACGAAATAATTTATTCAACCCAAGTACTATTTCTTTTTCTAAAAGTAGGATCGTCATTCATTATTGACTGAAAAACTTCTGCTACTTTGGAATGTGCTTCTCTACTTTTCTTTAAAAAAGCATCTAATGGTATAACGATATCACCATCGTTTCTAATGTAGGGTGCATCGTAATCTTTGTATCTTTTTAAAAGACGTAATAAATCAGCTATTAATTCCTTTTCTTTATCTCTATTCATTAATACCTCTGCGATGATCAAATTTCTTTATCTATGAATGTAAACTCTAAACCGTGAAGATTTCCAACATACAAATTATTGTTTTTCAATTTCAACTTAATTATCGCATTTTGTACTGCAACATCTAAGCCACCTCGGTATAACCTTATAACCTTTCCTTTCACATCTTTTTCAGTATCTGTACAATGAATAAAAATTTCTTGGTCTATTCTCATTTAAAAAAATTTCACCCTTCGTTTATAGCATGCTTTTTTAAGTCTTCTAAACTGCAAATATTAAGTGTTATTATATTGGTTGAGGTAAGTTTCACTTTTGGTGCTTTGCCCGCTTCAAATGCTTGTTGCCACCTTTTTGCACATAAACACCATAAGTCGCCTGGCTTTAATCCTTGAAATTCAAACTCCGGTCTTGGTGTTGACAAGTCATTACCAACAGATTTCGAGTACTCTAAAAACTCAAAAGTCATTTCGGAACAAACAGTATGCAAGCCATAATCATTATAGTCAGTTTCACAGCAACCATTTCTGTAAAAACCAGTAACTGGGTCCATAGAACAAGTTTGAAGAACTCCACCTAAAACATTTTTTTGAGATTTTTGTGGATTATTATTTGAAAATCCATCTGGCATTTTATAACCTTTCTATACTTATTTATTTAATAAACTTTTTGACTCTTTTTCAATCATATTTTGTAATTTTGACATAAACTTTTTCTTTTCCATACCAGGTAATATTTTAGAAAGAATTGATACTTTAATAGTACCAGGACCACTAACTTTAAAATTAAACCAAAATTTCCCTGAATTTAGAGCAATCGGTACTACAGGAATTTTTAAATGACTATATAAAGCAAATACTCCTGGAAGATATGGTTTTTGAACCCCAGGTTTAACTCGAGTACCTTGAGGATATATAATAATATTGTCCCCTCTATCTATAGCATATTTTGAACTAGATAATAACCTTCTAATTGATTGAACTTGCTTTCCTCTATCTAGAGGAATTGCGCCTGCATGCTTTAATAACCAACCTATAAATGGAATAGAAATTAATTCTTTTTTCATAACTATTGAAATAGGCCCAGGCAATAAATTTGCTAGCACAATAGTTTCCCATATTGATTGATGTTGTATAGCATAAATCACTTGATTTTTTGGTAATTCCCCATTTATTTGGTAATCAATTTTAAAAAAAATATGTAAAATTAAATTAAGAAAGTATGACCATAAGCTTAAAGGTAACTTAAGAAATTTTCTAGGGAAAAATAATAGAGGAAGAGATATAATTGCTAAAACAGTAGTAAATAAATAAAACGTAATGAAAAAAAATATTTTTGACAAAAAATTCATTAATGAATTGATACTTTATGGAAAATAAAAATGGAAGATATATCTATAAATTTTGAAACAAGAGTGTCATCATATCTTAATTTTTTAATTTCTGTAAAAGAAACTCGGACATACTCAGAAATAGCTGATAAATGTGATATAAAACCACCAGGAAAAATCAGAAAGATAAGTCGAATACTTTTAAAAATAACTGAGAATGATATAATTGATAAAAAGCCAATACGCTCAGCTGTAATTTTAAGTAAAATCAACAAAATGAATGGTAACAATATACCCCACGAAGATTTCTTTTTATTTTTGTCTAAAAATAAAATTTACAATGGAGAAAAAAATATAAAATCATTTACTCAGTTTCATAAGAAACTAATTAAAGAATTATTCAGCTAAATTTCATTTTTTTTTATAAAACAATTTAGATTTTTATTTTTTTTAATTACTTGTAATAAAATGTGCCCTGAAACTTCACAGAAATGCTTCAAGTCAAGATTTGCAGCTGGATCATCTGCTATAATTTCAATTACCTCACCATTATTATGATTTTTTAAAGCCCTTTTAGTTTTTAAAACTGGAAGTGGACATTTAAGGCCTGTAAAATCATATATTTGGATTGGCTTTATTTGTTTTTCTGTCATACAAAAAGTTTTCCAGGGTTCAATAGTCCTTTTGGATCAAAGGCATGTTTAATACCTTTCATAAGTTTAATAGAGGCACCAACTTCTTTGGCAAGAAACTCCGCTTTGCCATATCCTATGCCATGCTCACCAGTGCAAGTTCCTCCCAAATCAATTGCTTTTTCTACCATCCATTTATTATGAGACTTAGCTTTTTTGAATTGTTCTTGATCACCAGGCTCGATAAGATAAAGTAAGTGAAAGTTTCCGTCCCCTACATGCCCTACAAGTGGAGCCTGTAAATTCATCTCTTTTAATTTTTCTTTAGATTCTATAATACAATCAGAAAGTGAAGTTATGGGAACGCAAACATCGGATGACCAAGCCTCACATCCAGGCTTAAGTGCCAAAGCTGCATAATAAGCATTGTGCCTTGCCTCCCAAAGTTTATTTCGTTCTTCGGGTAGGTTTTTCCAGATAAAATTTGCCCCACCATATTCTCTCGTAATTTCTTGGATTGTTCTTGTTTGTTCAGAGATTTCATTTTCTGTACCATGAAATTCAAAAAACAGAGTAGGTTTGGGTTTAAACTCATTTAATTTTGAATAATTAATGCAAGCCTCCATTTGCACTTCATCCAATAACTCAATTCTAGCTAATGGAACACCGCTTAACAAAGATTCAATTACTGAATTAACTGAATCTTCTAGATTATCAAATTGACAAACAGCAGCAGAAATATTAGGTGGATTACCATATAATTTTAATGTTATTTCCGTAATAAGACCCAATGTTCCTTCAGATCCTACAAAAATTCTAGTAAGATCATATCCAGCTGAACTTTTTCTTGCTCTACCACCAGTTTTAATAATCTCACCATTAGCCATTACCACCTTCAAACCCATTACATTATTTCTCATTGTACCATATCTAACTGCATTAGTTCCGCTTGCAGAAGTAGCTGCCATACCTCCTATTGTTGCATCTGCTCCAGGATCTACAGGGAAAAATAAACCTGTGTCCTTTAACTGAGAACCTAATTCTTTTCTTGTAATACCTGCTTCAACAGTACAATCCATATCAAGTTGGTTAATTTCCAAAATTTTTTTCATTTCCGAAAAATCTATGCTAATTCCTCCTTTTAGTGCACCAATACCTCCTTCTAAAGAAGTTCCTACACCAAAGGGAATGATTGGAATAGAATAGTCTGAGCAGGTAAGAACTATATCTCTAACTTCATTTGTACTTTGAGGGAATACAACTCCATCTGGTGGAGCTGCTGGATAATAGGCTTCATCTTTGCCATGGCGCTCTAAAATGGTTTTATTAGTTGTAAATCTTTTACCAAACTTCTGTTGTAATTTTGCTTTAACTTTTTCTAAATTATCGTTTTTCAATTTTAGAATCTATTCTTTTATGAGTATTATAATTTGATTAATTTATATAAAATATATTATTGATAATAATATGTTTTAGATTTTTTTCAAAAAAATAGTTAAATTATAAATGAATATTTGGGGTAAACTAATTGGTGGTGCAACTGGTTTTGCAATTGGAGGTCCAATTGGAGGTCTCTTAGGCACACTAGCAGGTCACGCAATCGATTCAAAAATAATTCCAAAATATATCAATGTTAATAATAATTATGAAAGCATTGTTTTTACTGCAGGCGTAATTGCGCTTTCAGCTAAGATGGCAAAGGCCGATGGACGAGTTACAAAAGAAGAAATACTTACATTTAGAAAGTTTGTCCAAATTCCAAAGGAAAATATTGATGAAGTTAGTAAGTTATGGGAATTGGCCAAAGAAACAACAAATGGCTATGAACTTTATGCAAGACAAATTTATAATTTTTTTAAAAACGAAAAAGAGATATTAGTTAAAATCTTAGATTTATTATTTGAAATTGCAAAGTCAGATGGAAACATTAAATCAGAAGAATTAAATTACCTTGAGGTGGTGTCAAAGATATTTAATTTAGATGAAAAGACTTTTAGGCAACTTTTTGCTCAACATAAGTCAGAAGGAAACCCATATGACATACTTGGGGTCCAATCAACAGACGATTTTGAAGAAATTCAAAGAGTATGGAAGCAAATGGTCAAAAATAATCATCCTGACAAATTAATGGGTAAAGGCATGCCAATTGAGTTCATTAATACAGCAAATCACAGATTGGCTGCCATTAATTCTGCATTTGAAGAAATTAAAAATTTAAATAAACTTTAAATTAATAATTTTAGAGTAAGATTTACCAAAATTGACAATTCAATTAAAATATTGTCATGTAAAAGAGGCAGATTATCGGATAGTCGCTGTAACCACAGAGGAAAGTCCGGGCTCCACAAGACAATGATGCCGGGTAATTCCCGGCTAGGATAAAATCCTAAGGGAAAGTGCAACAGAAAATATACCGCCTTAATTGGTAAGGTTGAAAAGGTGAGGTAAGAGCTCACCGCAAATATGGCAACATATTTGGCAGTGTAAACCCCATCAGGAGCAAGACCATATAGAGGTGTATGTATTTATTACAAACTAGTCTTGGTTTATCACCTGGGTAGGTCGCTTGAGATCATTAGCAATAATGATTCTAGATGAATGGCTATCATTAATAATTACTATTAATACAGAACCCGGCTTATAGATAATCTGTCTCAAAATCAATTAATGAAGAACAAAAATGGAACATATATATCTTTATTTGTTTTCTATCAATATTTAGTTGACTTACCATGAAATCCCATGTTAACCCATATTATCCCATTTATTTTTTAAGGAGGGTAAAGTGGACCTATTTTTGTCCACATTTGAAAGTAAAATCGACAAGAAAGGAAGGGCATCTATTCCTGCAAGATACCGTTCATTATTAGAAAGAAATAATGAAGAGTTGATTTTATTTACGACACCTGAAACACAATACATACAAGGTTGTGGCAATAATTATATTAACAGATTGTGGCAGACCAATCTTGAACTCGACCAAGTTTCAGATGAAGCTTTGTATATTCAAGACATTTTATCAGATTCAACTCATGTGAAAATTGATGCTGAAGGTAGGGTTTTGCTATCCGAAAATTTAATTAATGTCGCAGACCTTGAACAAACTATTTTATTTGCTGGAAGAGGTGAAACTTTTCAAATTTGGAATCCCAATAAATATATCTCAGAAAAGGAAGAACGTTCAAAACGTTTTAAATTGGCTGGACCACAAACATTGATGCTAAAAAAAAACAATGAATTATTAAATGAAAAAAATAAATAAACATACTCCCGTTTTACTAAATGAAACTATAAAAAACTTAAATCTTAAAGATGACGGAGTATACGTTGATGCCACTCTTGGTATGGGTGGGTATACAAGAAAAATTTTAGATAATTCTAATTGCACATTAATTGGAATTGACAGGGATCCATTTGCAATTAAAGAAGCATTGCCACTTATAAAAAAATATGGCGTTCGTCTAAAACTTATTAACGGGTTATTTTCAAACATTGAGCAAATACTAAAAGAATTAAAAATCCAAAGGATTAATGGAATTACTTTTGATTTTGGAGTTTCATCTCCACAACTTGAAAACCACAAAAGAGGGTTTAGTTTTAAGCTTGATGGACCTCTAGATATGAGAATGGGTCAAAATAATTTCTCAGCTTCAGATTTTATAAATAAAAATGACCAAATTACGATAGAGAATATTCTAAGAGTTTACGGTGAAGAGAAAAAAGCAAGACAATTATCAAAAGCAATTATTTCATCAAGACCTATCGAAACCACAAAACAATTAGCAGAAATTATTTATACAATTTTAGGAACTCCTAAAAAAAATAAAATTAACCCTGCAACTAAAACCTTTCAAGCTATTCGAATTGCAGTAAATAATGAACTAGAGGAAATTAAAACTGCCCTTAATGCATCCCTTAAATTATTAGCCCCAAAAGGAAGAATTTTAGCTGTTTCATTTCATTCACTCGAGGATAGGATAGTAAAAAAGTTTTTTCATGAAAATAGTGATTTAAAAGAGAATTCAAATAGACACCTACCACCATCATTTAATAGTACTCCAAAACTTAAAATAATATCTAAGAAACCAATATTGCCTAATGAAACAGAGTTAAATCATAATATTAGATCAAGATCGGCCAAGTTAAGAGTAGCTGAAAAACTTCCCCAAAAAAATAAAAATATAAGTGAGGCAGCTTAATGTGGAAATTTTCAATTATTTGTAGTTTTATGGCAATTTTTACAGGAATTATACTTAATTTAATATCCAATTCAATTCATGACAAAAGGAAACAGTTATCAGAATTAGAAAAAAGAATTGAACAGAAAATTGAAAAATTAAAAATATTAGAAACCGAGTGGGAATTTCATACTCAACCAGACAAACTTATGCAAATTGCTGAAGATAAGTTAGGCATGTCCACTAAAGAAATTGAGCAATTTACCAAAATAGAAATTGTGAAATTACGAAGCTCAGCTTGGAAACTTGATTTAGGTGTTACTAAAGAAAACTTATTGAAAGATATTGATTATAAAAAAGTGAGAAACTAAAGTATGTGGACAAATGATAGATTTATTCTTGCTTCTAAAGAAATAAAAAAAGCTCGAAGGAGGCTATTGGTATCATTTGTTTTTGTTTTTTCAGTATTTATAGGAATATTTTCACAAATACTATCCTTTCCATTTCAAGAAAAAAACAAACTTTTATTAGCAAATCAATTAGCAAATAGTGATGACAGAGCTAAAATAACTGATAGGAATAATAATATTCTAGCAATTAGCGTTCCAGCTTGGACAATGTATGCTGATCCAATTGAGGTTTTAGAACCAACTAAAACAGCAGCTTTTCTTCACCATTTGATGCCTGAGAAAGATCTTAATTTTTTAAATAAAAAATTAAACCTAAATAAAAGATTTGTTGAAATTGATAGAGTTACAAGCCCTAAAAGATACCAAACAATTTTTAATTCCGGAATAACAGGTATTCATTTTTTAAAAATTCAAGCAAGAATTTATCCAAAAGGTGATTTGGCATCTCATATATTAGGAAATGTAAGTAAAGATGGTGAGGGTTTAGCAGGAATTGAAAGGCAATTTGATACTGCGCTTAAGTCTTCTAAAAACCCTGTAAAACTTACAATTGATAGTAATATACAATATATTTTACAATCTGAAATAAAAAAACAAATAGATTTTTTTGATGCAGACGCTGGAGCTGGTGTTGTTTTAAACATTCAAAATGGGGAGGTTTTGGGTTTAAGTTCATTTCCATCATTTGATGTTAATTATTTTGGAGAAGCCTCAAGAAATGAGATTTTTAACAGAGCAACATTTGCGAGTTACGATATGGGCTCTACATTTAAATTAATTAATACAGCAATTGCTTTAGACAGTGGAAAAGTAAACTTAAAAGATAAATTCGACACCACAAAGCCTCTATATATTGGAAAACATAAAGTTGATGATTTTAGATATTTGAAAAGACCAGCCAATGTTGCTGAAATACTTATTAATTCATCAAATATTGGTTCGGCATTAATTGCTGAAAAAGTTGGTCCAAAAATTCAAAAAAATTATTTTGACTTGTTAGAATTAACAAAAAAAGCTGATTTGCCTTTAATGGAAGTTTCTAAACCTATTTTCAATGAAAAATGGACAAAATCGAATTCTATGACTGCTTCATATGGTTACGGCCTGGCAGTCTCCCCTATTCAGTTGGCAAGTGCAGTAGCCTGCATATTTAACAAAGGTGATTTTATCAAACCTAAACTGATTGTTGATAATAAAGAAACTATTAAAAAAAGAGTTTTCAGTGAAAAAACATCATATTTAATGCGTAAACTTGCAAGAGCTGTAGTGACACATCCTGATGGTTCAGGAAAAAAATCAGACGCATTTGGATATTTTGTTGGAGGTAAAACTGGGACTGCAGAAATGATAAATGGCAGTGGTGGCTTTCAAAAGCATTCTAATTTATCATCTTTTGTTGGGGCTTTTCCTATTAATAATCCAGAATACTTAATACTAGTTTTAATTGAAAATCCTAAACCACAAATTGAAAAATTAAATCATCATTTTACTACAGGTGGTCAAGTCGCAGCACCAGTTGTAAAGGAAATTGTAAAGAAAATTGCCCCAATATTAAATATCCATCCTGTTGTCACAGATTTGCCTAAAATAGAACAATCTTTGAAGCTTGAAATACTAAGTAACAAAGTGAGGTTAACTAATGCATCTCTCTGATTTAAATAATCCTGAGATTTTACTTCCAAAAAATGCGGACAAAATTCCCATTAAGTCTATAACATCTGACAGCAGAAAATTAACTAAAGACTGTATGTTTGTAGCCATAAAAGGTTATGAAAAAGATGGGCACGATTTTATCGATGAAGCAATATCTGGTGGCGCAAGCAATATTTTAGTAGATTATAATTATAAAGTTACAAAGAAACTACCTTTATCTAAATCTAAGAATGTTAGAAAAGCATTAGCTCTTGTAGCCTCAATATATTTCAATAAACAGCCTAATATTATTGCAGCTGTCACCGGTACAAATGGCAAGACTTCAGTATGTACTTTTTTGAAGCAAATATGGGATTTAAATAATTTCCAATCAGCTTCCTTAGGAACATTAGGATTAAATGCTAGTAAAGAAGTAAAGCATAAAGTAACACAAAATGAAAATTTAACAACTTTAGAGCCAATAGAGCTTCATGAATGTATTTCTAAAATTAAACGATTAGGTGTTGATCGTCTTGCTTTAGAAGCATCTTCCCACGGCCTAGAACAACATAGGCTTGACGGTGTTAAGGTTTCATTAGCTTGTTTTACAAATTTATCACATGATCATATAGATTTTCATAAGTCTTTAAATAACTACAAAAAACAAAAATTTAGGCTTTTTACAGAAATTCTTCAGGACAGTGGTACGGCTGTCATAAATATTGATGATGTGAACAGTAAGGAGCTTTTAGACAAACTTCATAAACGCAACGTTAATATTATTACTTTTGGAAAATCACCTAATGCAAATTGGAAAATTAAAAAAATTTTTGAAACTGGAGATCATAAAACTTTTGAATTATTTGTAAATAAAAACAGTTTCATTGTCCCTACTGCATTAAATTCTAACTTTCAAATTTACAACGCTGTAGCTGCAGCCTGTTTAGCTCAAGCTAGTGGCATTCCATTGGAGCATTCGTTAGAATCTCTAAAAAACTTGGTCTCTCCTAAAGGGAGAATGCAGGAATTGAAATCACATAATGGGGCTAAAATTTATATTGATTTTAGTCATACGCCTGACGCTTTAGAGAGTATTTTAAAGGAAAAATCAAAACAAAATTCAAAATTATTTTTGGTTATCGGATGTGGAGGCAACAGAGACAATCAAAAAAGAAAAATTATAGGCCATATAGCTAGTAAATACTCATTCAAAGCAATCATTACCGATGACAATCCTAGGAATGAAAACCCTAAAGAAATTAGAAGTGAAATAATAAGAGGAAAGCTAAAAAATAAGGATAACTTAATTGAAATCGCTGACAGAAAGCAAGCTATTTTAAAAGTTTTAGACATGTCTCGTAAGGGCGATATTGTAATTATAGCTGGCAAAGGTCATGAAAAGTATCAAATTTATGGAAATCAGAAAATACCACATGACGACTTTAAATTTTGCCAAGACATTATTAAAAATAAAGGGCAAAAATAAATGGAGCTTTGGAATTCACATGAACTTTGTAAAGCAGTCAACGGAAAATCTCTGAATAATAGTTTCTGGCAAGCCAGTAGTATATCCATAGACACGAGATCCATTAAAGATGGTGGCGTCTTCTTTGCATTAAAAGGAAATAAAGTAGATGGACATAAATTTATAAATCATGCTTTTGAAAATGGTGCCGTAGCAGTTGTTGCCAACAAAAAACATAAAATTGAGCATGAAAATAAAAATATTATAAAGGTAGATGACACATATAAAGCACTTGAGACGCTTGGAGTAAACAGGAGAGAAGTTAGTTTATCAAAACTAATAGCAATTACTGGCAGTGTTGGGAAAACTACCGTAAAAGATTATCTTTTTTCTATCTTAAGCAATAAGTTCCATTGTTATGCAAATGAGGGTAATTATAATAACAAAATTGGTGTTCCACTAAGCATTTCTCAAATACCAAAAAATGCTAAATTCGCAATTCAAGAAATGGGAATGTCCTTTTCAAATGAAATTAAATATCTATCAAATTTAACCAAACCAAATCTTTCAATAATCACAAATATTGGAAGTTCACATATTGGAAATTTCAAAAACTTATCTGATATAGCATTAGCAAAATCAGAGATTTTTTACGGCATGAAAAAAGACGGCATTGTTATTCTTCCTGGTGAAAGCAAGCATTTAGACATTCTTAAGTCCGAAGCTAGGAACCGTGGGCTAAAAAATTTATTTTTTTTCGGAATAGATAGTAATAATGACTGTTTTATTATTAGTAAAAGGAATAGATACAATATCATTGAGGTAACTGTTTCTATTATGGGAGAAAAATTATCTTTTAAAATTAACAGCCATCAAAATCATAATATTTTAAATACAGCTGCAGCAATTCTAGCTGCAAAAACTTTAGGATTAACTAATAAAGAAATAGATCAAAGTTTATCAGTTTTTAATTCAGTAGAAAGAAGAGGTAAAATATACTATTTAAATCATCCTTCTGGATCAAAAGTTACACTCGTTGATGACAGTTATAACGCAAGTTATGAATCTACCTCTTCTGCTTTAAAATCACTAAGAAACTTATCTCTTTCTAAACCACTTTTGATATTAGGAGATATGCTTGAATTAGGAAAATTTTCAGCTCAAGAGCATAAAAAATTAATTCCTATTATTAAAAATACAAATCCAAGACTAGTAATATTTATTGGAGAGGCAATGTCAAAAATCTCTAAAGAAATTAATAGTAATTTTGATTGTATATGCTTTGAAAGCTCTCACAAAGCAAAGAAAGAAATCCCTAATCTAATAAAAAATAATGATCTAGTGTTAATAAAGGGTTCAAATGGCATGAATTTAAATTTGATCACTTTGGCAATAATTAATTTTTTCAAAAAATTGAAATTAAATAATAATATTCATACTAAGGAACAGAACTATGCTGTATGAATTTCTATTCCCATTTGCCGAAAGTTTCCAATTTTTCAACGTTTTTAAATATATAACTTTTAGAACTGGTGGCGCAATTCTTACGGCTTTAATCATAAGTTTTATTTTAGGTCCTTTCTTAATCAAAACGCTCAGAAATTTTCAGAAAGAAGGCCAGCCTATAAGAATGGATGGCCCATCTGACCATATAATAAAAAAGAAAGGGACACCTACGATGGGAGGCATTTTAATACTTTTTGCTTCCTTAGGTTCTTCAATTTTATGGATGAAACTTGATAATCAATTTGTTTGGACTGTATTACTAATAATGGTAGGTTTTGGCTCTATAGGAATAATTGATGATTGGATAAAACTATCCAAGAATTCCTCTTCAGGCTTAAATGGCAAGATCAAATTATCTTTGCAGATATTAATTACAATACCAGCAATTATGTCTATAATAGAAACTTCCCCACCTGATATTTTAAGTGGATTAGCAGTACCATTCCTTAAAGATACCTTTATTAATTTAGGGTATTTCTTTATACCATTTTCAATTTTTGTTGTGGTAGGCTCTTCAAATTCAGTAAATTTGACTGATGGACTGGATGGATTGGCCATTGTACCTGTCATGATTGCTGCTTCATGTTTTGCTTTAATAGCTTATCTAGTTGGAAATATAAATTTTTCTTCATATTTACAATTAAATTATGTGCCTGGGGTTGGTGAGATAGCAATTGTTTTAGGTGCATTATTTGGTGCTGGATTAGGTTTTCTGTGGTTTAACGCTCCACCAGCTGAAATCTTTATGGGTGATACCGGCTCATTATCTTTAGGAGGTGTTATAGGGATATCTAGTGTAGCTACTAGACATGAACTAGTATTAGTCATAATTGGTGGTCTTTTTGTTGTAGAAACAATTTCTGTAATCTTACAGGTTGGTTATTTTAAGTTTACAGGAAAAAGAATCTTTCTTATGGCTCCTCTTCACCATCATTTTGAACAACGAGGATGGGAAGAGTCAACAATAGTTATAAGATTTTGGATAATTGCAGTTATTTTAGCTCTTATTGGTTTATCAACTCTGAAATTGAGATAAGAATGATGATACCTAAAAACATTGAAAATAAAGAAATAGGATTATTAGGATTAGGGGTTTCAGGAAAATCTGCATTCAAAAGCTTAAAAGCTGGTGGAGGTAATATATATGCATATGATGATAATATTTCTAATGACCCTATAGTTATAGAACCTGACAAATGGCCATGGGAAAAATTAAATAAAATTGTTGTTTCTCCTGGCATATCACTAAATCATCCAGTTATTAAAAAAGCTGAAACATTTAAAGTAGACATCATAAATGAAATTGATATTTTTGCTAACTCAAAGCCTAAAGCAAAAGTAATAGGGGTAACAGGCACTAACGGGAAATCTACAACATCGGCTTTACTTGGACATATTTTAAATTTAAATGGATTTAAGACCAAAGTAGGAGGAAATATCGGAGAAGCCGCCACTTCAATCGACGATCCTGGAGAAGACGGTTTTATAATATTAGAGCTTTCCTCTTTTCAACTTGAAACTTGCAGTGATTTAGAATTAGATGGTGCAATATTACTTAACATAACCCCAGATCATCTAGACTGGCATGGAAACTTAGATAACTATTTCAATTCAAAATTAAAAATAGGAACCTTTCTAAAAGAAAGTGCGCCATTAGTTGTATCAAATACAAATAATCTAACCAAAAAAGCTTGTGAATTATTTCATAAAAATAAAATCAAAGTTATTGAAGTTTTGAAAAATGATATTTCGCATCTTCAGACAATTCTTGAAAACAAATTTTACAATGAAAACCATTTAACGATAATACAATTATTAAAAGAATTTGGAGTTAAAAAAGATAAATCTATTGAGGCAATAAAATCATTTAATGAGTTGCCTCACAGATTAGAGTTTTGCTATCAAAAAAACAATATAACATTCATAAACGATTCAAAAGCTACAAACGCTGAAGCAACTATCAATGCTTTAGAAAAATATAGAAATATTTATTGGATTGCTGGTGGTATAGGAAAAACAGACGGTGTTAAGGCAACTTTAAAGCATCTAAAAAATGTAAATAAATGTTATTTAATTGGTAAAAGTAAAAAAAATTTTTTTGAAACATTAAATTCCAAAATAGATTGCACCATCTCAGACAATTTGTCTAAGGCTTTAAGAGAAATTTTTAAAGAAACATTAAACGATAGTAATGAAATTACTGTTCTTTTATCTCCAGCTGCATCAAGTTTTGATCAATTTATGAATTTTGAAAATAGAGGTAATGCATTTAAATCCCTTATATCAGAGATATGGGAGCTTTAATGTAATGTTTTTAGATAGAACTGATAAAAGCAAGGTAAGTTTATGGTGGTGGACTGTTGATCATAAGTTGATGGGATTAGTTATTTTGCTAATAATTGGGGGAATTATGGTTTTAATGTCGGCAGGCTCCCCAGTTGCAATAAAAAAAGGGCTTGCCGAGTATCATTTTCTAGAAAAACAAATAACATTTTTATGCGTCTCAATTCCTTTAATGATCATTATTTCAATTCAAGAAATATCAACAATAAAACGTTTCTGTTTTCTATTATTAATTTTTAGTTTTTTATGTTTAGTTTATTTAAATTTTTTTGGCATTGAAACAAATGGGGCAACCAGGTGGATTAGATTTTTTGGATTTTCAATACAGCCGTCAGAACTAATTAAACCTTCATTCGCACTACTTAATGCTTGGTTATTATCTATCTGGGTTAACGATAAAAATAATCGTTCTTGGGTTTTTTCACTTTTTTTATTGTTTGTATTTCTCATTCTACTTTTATTGCAACCTGATGTAGGTATGAGCTTTGTCTTAGCATCTACTTGGCTTTTTCAAATTTATATTTCTGGTGTTTCAATGTTACTTGTTTCATTGATATTAACTGCAATTTTACTGTCAGCAATTTCTAGTTACTTTTTATTTTCACATGTGAAAATAAGAGTTGATGGATTTTTGGATGGTGGAGGTTTTCAAGTAAGCAAATCATTGGACGCATTTATTAATGGAGGCATTTTTGGAAAAGGTTTTGGAGAAGGAGTTGTTAGTAAGCAGCTTCCTGATAGTCATACTGACTTTATCTTTGCAGTAGCTGGAGAGGAACTTGGGGTTTTAGGTTGCAGTCTTATTATTATTACTTATTTTTTAATTTTCCTTAGAGGAATGATGTTGTCTAGTTCTACTTCCAAAATATTTTTATTTTTGACTTGTAGTGGAATTATATTTCAGTTTTGCCTTCAAGCTCTGGTTCACATGGCTTCTACATTAAATCTTATTCCTACAAAAGGAATGACATTACCTTTTATAAGTTATGGTGGATCATCATTAATTTCTTCATCAATTTCAATGGGAATAGTATTGGCTTTTACACGACGCCAATCAAATTATAGCAATGACTAAATCAATTATAAATATAGGGTTGGCATGTGGTGGTACTGGGGGACATATATCTCCAGCATTAGCGTTGGCTTCAAATTTTGAAAACTATAACATTAAACCAATATTTATTACTGATGTGAGGGGTTCAAGCTTACTAAAGTCAATGTCTCATTACGTCGTTTTATCTGGGTCTCCATCTACTAAAGGTTTCACAAAAGTAATTAATATGTTAAGAATATTTTTTGGAATTTTGCAGTCTACTTATTATCTGTATCGAACTAAAGTAAACCTTGTTATTGGTTTTGGCGGGTATACTTCAGTTCCAATTATTCTTGCTGCTAAAATTTTGAACATCCCATCAATTATTCATGAACAAAATAAAATTTTGGGCAGAGCAAATAAATTTTGTTCATTATTTTGCAATAAAGTTGCTTTATCATTCAACTTAAAAGAAAGTGTAAAAAATCCAAAATTTGTTTTGACTGGCAATCCAGTATCTCGAGAATTTGAGAACTTTCAATATACTCGTTCAAATATCGAAAAATCAAAATTTGTTTTATTAATAATAGGTGGTAGCCAAGGTGCAAGTGTATTTTCAGAAGTCGTGCCAAAGGCTATTAAAAGTCTCCCAGAAAAAATAAAGAACAAGATATATATTTATCAGCAATGCCGGGAAAGCGAAGAACAGGACCTTAAAAAAATATACAAAAATTTAGGCATAAAATTTACAGTTTCAAATTATTTTCATAAAATTTATGAAATTTTCAAAAAAGCTGATCTAATTATATCTAGGTCAGGAGGCTCAACCATAACTGAAATCATTGCCTCAGGAAGACCATCCTTTTTAATACCATTGCCTAATTCTTTAGACAATCACCAAAGAGAAAATGCTTATGAACTAAAAAATAATAATGCATGTATTTTATTTGAGCAAAAAGATTTTAGTGAAAAAAGCCTTTCAGAGAAACTAAACATGGTTTTGAGTAATAGATCTTTTTTAAGGGAAATGTCTATTAATGCAAAATCTATATATAAAAAAGATGCTGCAAAAAACTTAATTGATTTGATTTTATTAACACACAGGGAACTAATTAATGAGTAATCTGCCACTTTCAATTGGTTTAATACATTTTATAGGCATTGGTGGTATTGGAATGTCAGGTATTGCTGAAGTTTTAAACGAACTTGGATACAAAGTTTCTGGAAGTGACATAGCGGAAAATAGCAATACTAAAAGATTAAAAGATTTAGGCATTGAAGTCTTTATAGGGCACGAAAAAACGAACGTAAGCAGCGCTCAGATAATTGTAGTATCTACAGCAATATCAAAAGATAATTCTGAACTTATTGAAGCTAAAAGTAAGAAAATACCAATAGTACATAGAGCAGAAATGTTATGTGAACTTATGAGACTTAAGTGGTCAATCGCAATAGCTGGGACACATGGCAAAACAACAACAACATCTTTGGTTGCATCTTTATTAGATGGAGCTGATTTTGACCCAACAGTTATTAATGGAGGAATAATTAATAATTGGAAGAGTAATGCAAAAATTGGAAAAGGGGAATGGATGGTTGTTGAAGCAGATGAGAGTGATGGTTCATTCTCTAAACTTACTCCTACAGTAGCTGTTGTAACAAATATAGATAGCGAACATTTAGATTACCATGGCTCATTCGAAAATCTTGAAAATGCATTTAATAAATTTGTTTCATCTATTCCTTTTTATGGTTTTAAAGTTTTATGCATCGATCATCCAGTAGTCCAAAAATTAATCCCACTAAATAAAGATAGAAGATTATTAACTTATGGATTGTCGACTACAGCTGATGTCAAAGCGGCAAACATAGAATATTTTGACAATCATACAAGCTTTGACGTTGTACTGTCTAACAAAATACTATCTTCAGCTGAAACGTGGAAAAAGATTACTTTACCTATGCTTGGAAAGCATAATGTCTTAAATTGTCTTGCTTCTATAAGTATTGCTATTGAAATGGGCATTTCAGAGAATAGTATAAGGAATACTCTAAATAATTTTAAAGGTATAAAAAGACGCTTTGAAAGCAAAGGAGTAACCAATGATGGAATAAAAATTATAGATGATTATGGGCACCATCCTGTTGAGATAACTTATGCCCTTAGTTCAGGAAGAATTTTAGCAAGTAAAAATAAATTGATAGCAGTTTTTCAACCGCATAGGTATTCAAGGTTGAAAGATCTCTTTGATGAGTTTTGTCAATGTTTTAACAATGCAGATTATGTATTTATAACAGATGTTTATGCAGCTGGAGAGAGTGAAATAAAAAATTTTAATAAAGAAACTCTTGCAAATGGAATTTCAGATTTTGGGCATAACAATGTTTCAATTATCAATAATGAAAATGAAATTTGTGATAAGATACTCTCTATAGCAAACCCTAATGATGTTGTTATCTTTTTAGGTGCAGGAAGTATCACTAAATGGTCTGATACAATTGTTCATCAACTTAATAATTCAGGATTAAAGAATGAAAAAATTTTCTGAATTTTATCATGATTTAAATGGGGAATTTAAAGAAAACTTCCCTTTAGCTAATTTAACTTGGTTTAAAGTTGGTGGTCCAGCTCAAATGCTGTTTATCCCTGAAAATAAAGATGATTTAATAAACTTTATAAAAAAATGCCCAATTGAATACCCCAAAACAGTTATAGGTGCAGGGTCAAATCTTCTAATCCGTGATGGAGGGGTTCCAGGTATAGTTATATCAACGCAAAAAGTAAATTCAATAAAACCATTTGATTTAAGTTTATATGCTGAATGTGGCGCATTAGACATGACGATATCTAGAGAAGCATCAAAATATGGAATTACAGGTCTTGAGTTTCTCATTGGAATTCCAGGGACAATTGGCGGAGGCATTAAAATGAATGCAGGTTCTTATGGGATGGAAATTAAAGATATTTTGCAAGATGTTGAAGTTATTGATTATTCTGGATCTGTCTTCAAAATTAATTCAGATGAATTAGAAATGGAATATAGAAAGAGCAATACACCTAATGATTGGTTATTCCTTTCATGCAACTTAAGAGGAGAAAAGTCTGAAAGTCATAAGATCCGATCTAGAATGAAAGAAATTATGAAAGACAGAAAAAATAATCAACCAATTAATAAATTAACTAGCGGATCGACTTTTAAAAATCCTTATAAAATGAAATCTTGGGAACTTATTGATGACGCTGGATGTAGAGGCCTTACATTAGGAAACGCTAAAGTATCTGAAAAGCATTGTAATTTTCTTATTAATAATGGAAAAGCAAATTCAAGTGAAATTGAAAAGTTAGGAAATATTGTAAAAGAAAAAGTACTTAAAAAATCTGGAATAAATTTGGAATGGGAAATTATTCGAATTGGAAATGAAATAGAAAATGAGCTTGGTCATGAATAAAATAGCTCTTTTAAAAGGTGGTCTAAATAGTGAAAATGAAGTTTCTTTAAAGACTGCTGAGGCATGCTTTTTTGCTTTAAAAGAGTTAGAATATGAAATAGTTGAGATTGATATAAAAGATCAATTTATTTCAAAAATAATAGATAGCAAAGTGAGTAAATGTTTTAATGCATTGCATGGTTCTTTAGGTGAAAATGGCTCAATACCAGGTTTATTAAATTGTTTAAAAATCCCATATACGCATTCTGGTGTTATGGCATCTAGCATAGCAATTAATAAAAAATTAACAAAAGAGATTTTATCCAAAAACGGAATAGCTTTTCCAAAGCCCATTAATTTGAAAATAGGTAAATATTTATTGCCACTTAATTATAATAAAAGTTTTGTAATAAAACCAAATTCAGAAGGTTCAAGCATTGGCGTCAAAATAATTCCAGAAAATTATAAAAAGGATATCTTATCTTCTGAGTGGGTTAATCCAAATGATCTCATCGCTGAGGAATTTATTTATGGCCAAGAACTGACAGTTGGTGTTTTAAATGGAAAATCATTATGTGTTACCGAAATAATTGCAGAAAAAAATACTTTCTATGATTATAAATCAAAATATATAAAAAATGGTTCAAAACATATTATTCCAGCTGAAATTCCTGAAGAAATTCGTAAATTAGCTCTAAGTTGGGCTGAAAAATCATATCACTTCCTAAATTGCAGAGGCATAATTAGGGCTGATTTTCGATTTGATCAAGTGACAAACAAACTTTACATGCTTGAAATAAATACACACCCAGGAATGACAGAAACCTCATTAATACCAGAGCAAGCCGAGTATTGTGGGATTTCTTTTCTTGAACTAATTAAATTAATTATGGAGGTGGCTAGATGCGATTAATAGTTCCATATTTTTATGACAACAAGGAGAAAGATGTTACTTTTCATAAGCCAAAATCACTTTTGACAAGAAGTTTTATTAAAATTTTTATGCTAGTATTTTTAGGTCCAATATTTTTTTGTTACATAATTTTATCAAGCTCAAATTTTTCATTATTTATAGATTTAGATAATTTTATTTCTAAAAATTTAGACATAAAGCAATCTACGAAGTTAAAAGAAATACATGTTATTGGAAGAGAAAATATAAATAAATCTGTTTTACTTGAAGCGCTTGAATTAAATAACGAAACACCAATGACTAGTATTAATGTTTCTTTACTAAAAGAAAAAATTCTTTCTATTGGCTGGGTCAAAGATGTAATTGTTGAGAGAAGAATGCCAAATACACTTATTATTAAAATTGAAGAATATAAACCTTTTGCTCTTCTTCAAACTAAAGATATGCATATTATAATTTCTTCAGAAGGTAAGAAAATATCGGTGAATAATGGAAATTTTAATTATCTTCCTGTCATAACTGGTTTAGGCGCTGAAAAACATGCAGCAAAAATGTTAAATATCCTTAGTTCTGAGCCAAACCTTTTTCATCAAGTTTGGGCGATTAGCTATATAGGCAAAAGAAGATGGGATGTTTCTCTAAGAAGCGGTGTAGAAATAAAATTACCAGAAAAAAATCCGTCTGAAGCTTGGGCAAAATTATCTGAAATGGATAGATCAGAGTCTCTTCTATCAAGAGAAATCAACGTTATAGATTTAAGAAAAAATGGTTATCTCATTATAAAACCATCAGAAAATTATATCGCAGAAAGAAGCACTTAACTATGTTTAACTTTTTTAAATCAAATAAATTAAGTAGTGTAATAACAGTTATTGATATTGGCTCATCTAAGATCACTTGCTTAATTGCAAAAATAAATGAACAAAACCAAGAATATGAAGTTATTGGCAATAGTCAGAATATTTCAAAGGGTTTTAGATTAGGTAATGTTACAAATATAGAAGATCTTTCAACATGTATTGCTAAAGCTGTTTCTGCATCAGAAAAAATGGCAGGAATTTCAATTAATAAAGCACATATAGTTTTCAATGGTGGCAAACAATCGTCAATGATCCATAATTCTGAAACACCAATAGTAAATGGTGAAATTAATGACAATGAAATTCAAAAACTAATTGGAAATTGTATACATAATGCCACTTCACCAAATTTAAAGTTACTTCACGCAATACCTGTTAAATTTTTTATTGACGAAAGCTCATCAATAAAAAATCCGAAAGGTATGGTAGGGCATATTCTAAAAGGTGAAGTAAACATATGTAGTATAAGTGAATCAACATTAAGTAATATTGCTAGAATAATTGAGAGAAATCATATTGAAATAGAGAGTTTTATCTCTTCAACCTACTCAAATGGATTTAGCAGTTTAAATAAAGAGGAATTAAGACTTGGTTGTGCTTTAATTGATATTGGAGCGAGTACAACAGGTGTTGGTGTATTTTATGAAGACAGTTTAATTTATTCTTTTGATTTACCTTTAGGTGGATACAATATTACAAATGATATAGCATCTGGTCTAGCTACTACAATTACAGAAGCAGAGAGAATTAAAGTACTACACGGCAACTTGTATAATTCAACTTTTTCTTCTAATGAGCAAATAAATATAGCTAGTCAAGATCAAAATAATACTAATGCTTATCAAACAGTCTCAATTGGTATTATTAATGAAATTATAAAGGCTAGAATTTCTGAAATTTTCGAGATTATTGAAAAACATTTAAAAATAAAAAAATATGACCATTTTCTTAAAACTAAAGTTGTTTTCACTGGTGGTTCTTCTCAAATTACTGGCTTGGAGGAGATATCTAAAAATTTGCTTTCAAGATTTACAAGGGTAAGCTCTCCTGTAAGATTAAATGGACTTCCTGATGCAGCCTGTACTTCTAACTTTGCTTCAGTAATTGGAGCGCTTTTATCCATTAATAAAAGTAGCGCTTTAAATAATAATATTAATTTAAACGAAAAATTATATTCATTTCAAAAACTATATAGATGGATGGTTACAAATGTGTAGAGAAATTTAATGTTAATAATTATTTTCATTAATTTAATCAGATCAAAAAAGAAATCTGAAATAATAAAAATTTTAACTTTTTTATAGGAGACTATTATGCTTAACATTGCAATACCAGATAATATGCAGGAATTAACACCTAAAATTACAGTAATTGGTGTCGGTGGAGCCGGCGGTAATGCTGTAAATAATATGATAGAGTCAAATCTAGAGGGTGTGGAATTTGTTGTTGCCAATACAGACGGTCAAGCTTTAGCAAATTCTACTGCAAAAAGAAAAATACAGCTCGGCATCAGTATTACCCAAGGGTTAGGTGCTGGATCAGTGCCAGAGATTGGAAAGTCAGCTGCTGAAGAGTCAATTCAAGATATTTTATCTGAATTAAATGATAGTAATATGGTTTTTATAACTGCAGGACTTGGAGGCGGTACTGGAACAGGTGCTGCACCAGTAATTGCTAAAGCAGCTAAAGAAAAAGGTATACTTACAGTTAGTGTAGTGACAAAACCATTTGATTTTGAGGGTTCTCACAGAAAAAAAATAGCAGAAGATGGCATACAAGAAATTCAAAAATTTTCTGATACCCTTATTGTAATACCAAACCAAAATCTCTTCAGACTTGCCAATGAAAGAACTGGTTTTGCTGAGGCTTTTGGTATTGCTGATAATGTTCTTCACAAAGGTGTATGCGGCGTTACAGATTTAATGGTCAAGCCAGGCATGATTAATTTGGATTTTGCTGATATTAAAACAGTTATGAGCCAAATGGGAAAAGCCATGATGGGAACAGGTGAAGCATCAGGAGAAAATCGAGCCATTGAAGCAGCTGATACGGCAATCAATAATCCATTATTAGATGAAACTAGTATGAAAGGAGCTAAAGCAGTCTTAATAAATATAACTGGTGGATCAGATATGACATTATTTGAGGTTGATGAAGCTGCAAACAGAATAAGAAAAGAAATTGATGCTAACGCTAATATAATTTTTGGATCAGCTTTAGATGATAGCTTAAATGGTTCTATAAGAGTTTCACTTGTAGCTACAGGAATTTCAACTAATGAAATTACTGAAAATGAAAATAGTGAAGTTCATAATTTATTTGAAAATAAAATTGAACAGCCTTCTTTAAACAAAGAATTATCTAATGTTGATTTTTCAAGCTCAGAAATAAAATACAAGGAGCATGACATTAAAGAAGAAGAAAAAGAAAGTTGTACTGATAAATTAGAATTTAAGGAAATTCATAAAACAATTCCATCAGTTTCAAATGATGATAATGATAGTCAGAATAATGAAGATTTAAATCAAAATAGAGAAGCACTTGAAATTAGAAACTTAGATGATGAAAGTAATAATTTGGAATTAAACTTAGATGATAATAATCAAGAACAATCCAAAGAAATTTTTATTCCTGAGAAAACAATTGACGTAAGTGAAATTGATAACACTGAAAACTTTAGTGCAAAATTAAATTCACTTAACAAAGAGAGCGAAAAAGAAGAAAAAGAAAATAGTATTATTAATAGAATTTCAGGTTTCTGGAACAAAAAAGAAAATACTGAAAAAACAAAGGTTCTAAAGGAGCCAAATCTTGAAAGTATAGAAAAAATAAAAGATTCGAATAAAGCAAATGAGCAAAATGCTAGTGAACTAGATATTTTATCAAAAGAAGATGATAAAGTTCTAGAAATTCCAGCATTTTTAAGAAGGCAAGTTAATTAGCTTACTGTAACATTTCGTAACTAAATGTCATTTCTAATTCACCTAGTTTTATTATATAAAACTAGGTGAATTAGTATTAGAGCAAATATGATAAAAAACAGTTCATTACAAACAACTCTGAAAAATTCAATTAGCTTTTCTGGAATTAGTCTTCATAAAGGAATAGTATCAAATTTAATAATAAAACCAGCTAAGGAAGATACTGGTATTATTTTCAAAAGAATTGATAAGATCAATAATAATATTATTGAAGCAAATTATAATTCTGTATCAAATACAATGATGTGCACCCAATTAAGCAATGAATATAACTTATCAATATCTACTGTTGAACATTTAATGGCAGCTTTTATTGGATTTGGTATTGATAATGCACTTGTTGAAGTTGACTCCTCAGAACTTCCAATACTTGATGGTTCATCATCAAACTATATTAAGGCATTTAAAAAGATTGGTTTAAAATATTTGGAAAGCCCTCGAAAAGTTATAAATGTTTTAAAAAAGGTAACTATAACTGAAAATGATAGATATATTTCAATTGAACCTAATGATAATCTAAAAATTAATATAGAAATTAAACATGACTGCGAACTTATTAATTCACAATCATATTCATTTGAATTACTAGACGGAGCATTTGAAAATTATTTAATGAATGCAAGAACATATGGGTTTAAAGAACATGCATCTATGCTTATCAAAAAAGGATTAGCCTTAGGTGCTTCAGAGAGTAATGCTTTAATATTCGATGGTAACAGTGTTATAAATCATAGTGGCCTAAGGTATCATAATGAGCCTGTAAGACATAAGGTATTAGACTGTTTAGGTGACATTTTTATGGCTGGCTATAGAATTAATGGAATGGTTAATGGTTATAAATCTGGCCACGAATTAAATAATAAATTAATGCATGCATTATTTTCCAATAATGAAAATTGGTGCTTTAAAAAATATCAAAAACCAAAAATACAAAACAATGATAATACAGAAGAAAAAATTGTTGCAATAGCATAATTTTTTTCATTTATATAAAATTAATTTTATTTTTTGATTTGTTAGTCTAAAATAATAATAATGAAAACTAACATTATACATAATTTATTATACCTTTTATTAGTATTTTTTTTGATTGGATGCTCTAATACAAAAAATTTAGATGTATCCAAACCAACGGCTAAGTTAATTTATGAGAAAGCCATAACAAGTGCTAACAATAAACAATTTGAAGATGCAAATGAGGCTTTTGAAAGTATTTTATTAGATTATCCGTATTCCATTTGGGCCACAAAATCTAAAGTAATGATGGCCTGGGTTTATTATGAAAGTAATAAGTATGATTCTGCTATAAATATGGCTGATAACTTTGTTAAAACTCACCCAGAGAATGAATTAGTTCCATATGCTTTATATTTAAAGGCAATGAGTTATTATGAAAGAATTTTTGATGTTGAACGAGACACTAAAATGACATTAAAAGCAAAAGAAGCTTTTGAAAATTTAATTAATAGATTTCCAAATAGTGAATACTCACGTGATTCAAAGTTGAAAATTGAATTAGCTAGAAGTAATTTAGCGGGGAAGGAAATGGCTATAGGAAGATTTTACCAAAAACAAAATCATTTTTCTGCAGCAATAAAAAGATATCAAAGAGTAATTACTGAATTTGAGACCACTGATCAAACGCCTGAAGCCTTATTACGTTTAACTGAGTGCTATTTATCACTAGGCACTAAAAATGAAGCTATTAGAACAGCTTCTGTGTTAAAATATAATTTTCCAGTTTCTATTTGGACAGGTAAAATACCAATGGATCTTTTAAATGAATTATAATGAAATAAATGATAGAAGGAATATGACAAATTTTTAATGCTCAAAAACATTTATATAAAAAATATTGTTCTTATTGATGAAATTAAAATCGATATAAATAGTGGATTAAACGTATTTACTGGAGAAACTGGGGCTGGAAAATCAATTTTATTAGGTGGATTAGGATTGGCACTTGGATCGAGAGCAAATTTTAGTTTAATAGGAAATAATGAGGATTTAGCAATTGTGACAGCTAAGTTCATACTTAATGATGATCATCCAGTAAAAAAAATTTTAATTACAAAAAATATCGAATTTGAGAATAGTCTTGTTTTGAAAAGAACAATCTCTAATAAAGGTGTTTCAAAAGCTTATATTAATAATTCCCCTGTTTCACTTAATGAACTTAATCAAATCGGCCAAACGCTAGTTGAAGTTCAAGGACAATTTGATAATCATACTCTTTTAAATTCATTAAATCATATTAATTTTCTTGACCAATTTGGGAATTATCAAACCCAAAAAAATAATACTAAATTGAAATATGAAAGAATGCTTGAGGCAAAAAAAAAGCTTTCAAGATTTAAATTAAATTATGAGAATTATGAAAAAGAGCTTGAGTTTAATAAATCTATTTTAAATGAGCTTGAGGATATAAAACCACTTCAAAATGAAGAAAATGATTTAGTTGAAAGAAGATCTCTAATTTCAAATTCTACAAAAATTGTAAATGCCATAAATGATGCTTTAGGCAAACTCAATGGTGAAGATTCAGTCATAAAAAGAATTAATAATATTTTGAATTCTTTAGAAAAAACTAACTTCACTAAAAACCAACAAATAAACGAAATTATTGAAACTTTATTAAGAGCTACAAATGAATTAGAGGAAGGCAATGGCCTACTTCAACATTTTCAAAATACACTTAACACTGATCCACAAGAATTAGATAATATTGATAGTAGACTTTATAAAATCAGAAATTTATCAAGAAAAATAAATTGTGAACCGAATTCACTCTATGAATTTTATATTGAATTAAAAGATAAAATTCAAAATTCCAGTTCTAAAGATAACACAATTGATATACTAGAAAGAGATTTTACAAATAAATTTAATGAATATAGAGAGAGTTGCTTTGATCTTAGAAATATAAGAATAAGTACAGCCATACAATTAGATGAAAAAATAAATAATGAACTTCCGTATTTAAAACTTGAAACAGCTAATTTTAAAACAGTTATTAAGGAGAAAATTGAATCTGAATGGAATGAAAATGGTGCAGACGAAATAATTTTTTATATAACAACCAATCCAAAGCAGGAATTAATGCCATTATCAAAAACTGTATCTGGTGGCGAACTTTCAAGATTTTTACTTGCAATAAAAGTTGTCCTAGCTAGCTCAAATCAATCTAATACGTTAATTTTTGATGAAGTTGATAGTGGAGTTGGTGGGAAGACAGCAGATGCTGTTGGCTTGAGGTTATTAAACTTAAGCCAATCAAATCAGGTCATAGTAATTACACATTCCCCACAAGTAGCAGCAAAAGGTCAGAATCATTTTTTAATTGAAAAGATTAACAATAATGACAAATTAACAACTACATGTAATTCAATTCCCCCCTCTGAAAGAATAAATGAAATTGCAAGAATGCTATCAGGTGAAAATATAACAGAAGAAGCAAAAGCAGCAGCTATGAAGTTATTAAATGGATAATTTTCAATCTGATCATAAAAAAAAATTGATTGAAAAGGAGTGGGCTGACCTAAATAGTAAGATAAAGAAGCATAATTACCTTTATCACGGATTAGATCAACCTGAAATTTCAGATTTAGAATACGATAAAATCAAATTAAGACTAATCAATTTAGAAAAGGAATATTCTTTTCTTGAAAATAGCAAAAGTATTTTAAATAAAGTTGGCTTTCAACCATCATCCAATTTTAAAAAAGTTAAACATAAATTGCCAATGCTTTCTCTTAATAATGCATTTAATGAACATGACGTGTTTGAATTTATAAACAGAATAAAAAGGTATCTTAATTTAAATGAAGGACAAGAGATTGAAATTTTCTCTGAACCTAAAATTGATGGTTTATCAATATCATTAAGATATATCAATGGTCTCTTTCAACAAGCAATCACCAGAGGAGATGGTGAATTTGGTGAAGATGTTACTGAGAATGTGAGAATGGTAGATAATATACCTAAAAGTTTAAAAAATAACTTTCCAAGTGAGTTAGAGGTTCGGGGCGAAATCTTTATGGAAAAAAGTGATTTTAAAACATTGAATGAATTAAATATTACAAATGGCGAAAAAGTTTTTTCAAACCCAAGAAATGCTGCAGCTGGTTCTATTCGCCAAAAAGATTCAAATATCACAAAAGGAAGAAATTTAAAATTTTTCGCCTATGCAATTGGTTTTTCATCATCTGAAATTGCTAAAAATCAATCAGAACTTTTATACATATTGAAAGGTTTAGGATTTAAAACCAATGAATTATCAAAGAAGACCAGGAATTTAAAAGAACTTTATGAAAATTTTAAAAATATTGAGGTTCTTAGAGCTAATTTGGATTATGATATTGATGGTGTTGTACATAAAATTAATGATTTCAAATGGCAGGCTAGATTAGGAAATATTTCAAATTCTCCAAGATGGGCTATTGCACAAAAGTTAGCTTCTGTAAAAGCACAAACAAGGATAATTGCAATTGATGTTCAAGTTGGAAGGACAGGAGCAATCACACCAGTAGCTCGCTTAAGTCAAGTAACAGTTGGAGGAGTTGTAGTGTCAAATGCAACACTTCATAATGAAGACGAGATAAAAAGAAAAGACATTAGAGTTGGTGACTATGTAATTATTGAAAGGGCTGGTGATGTCATCCCACATATACTTGAAGTAATTAAAGAAAAGAGAAGTGATAATAGTCAAAAATATGTTTTTCCTAAAGAATGCCCCTCATGTAAGGAACTATTAATAAAACCTGAAAAAGATGTAGTAATTCGTTGTGTAAATGAAAATAATTGTGAAAGTCAATTAATAGAAAAGATTAAGCATTTTATTTCTCGTGATGCAATGAACATTGAGGGCCTTGGTGAAAAACAAATTGAAAGTTTTTTCAAAAAAGGAATACTTAACTCGATTTCAGATATTTATAATTTATATAAATTTAGAAAAAATCTTATAAAAGAAAAAGGCTATGGTGAAAAATCTATTGGAAATTTACTTGAATCTATTGAAAATTCAAAAAATAGCTACCTTGATAAATTCATTTTTGGTCTTGGAATAAGGTATGTTGGAAAGAAAACATCTAAAATACTTGCATCAAATTTCAACTCGATAAGAGAGATTATAGACAATTTTGATGAGACTATTAATCAAAATGGGCCAGATAAAATATTAGAAATTGATCAAATAGGTGAGAAAAGTTTAAGAGAATTAAAAGTATATTTTAGTAATAAATTAAATATAAATTTAATAAATAATTTGCTTAACTATTTGAATCCTAAACCGCTTGAGAAAACAAAAGTTGAAGGAAAATTATCGGGTAAGAAAATAGTTTTCACAGGAGCATTAAGAAGCATATCTCGCGCTGAAGCAAAAAACATTGCTGAAAATAATGGAGGTACTGTTATAAATTCAATTTCTAAAAACGTAGACTACCTAATAGTAGGTGAGAGCCCAGGCTCAAAAAAAAATAAAGCACTTGAAATAGGAATTAAAATTCTGTCTGAGGATGAATGGCTTTCTTTAATAAATAGTTAAATTATATTTTTTTTGTTTTGTTTCTTAACCACTTTCGGACATCTTGAGAAAGGAAATTTTTCAATTTATGAAAAACTGTTTCGTGATAATCATTTAACCAATGAACTTCTTTCTTATCTAATAAATCCTTATTAATGAGTGTATTTTCAAAATGACAAAAACTTACTGTTTCAAAACAAAAGAATTTGTTTTGAATAGAATTAAAAAATTTCTTAACTAATATCAAATTTTCTAATCTAATACCAAATTTCCGAGGTATATAGAAACCAGGTTCATTTGAAAGAAGTTGCCCTATCATTAAAACTGAATTTGAGTTCTTAGATATAGTTGGAGGAAATTCATGAACACCTAAACAATAACCTACCCCATGGCCTGTTCCATGATTGTAGTCCATACCTTGTTCCCACAAAGCTTTTCTTGTAATTGCATCAATTTCACTTCCACGTGCATCTGTTTTAAAAACTAATTTCGCCAAACTTATATGTGCTTTTAAAACATAAGTGTAGTAATCAATTATTTGACTAGATTGCTTTTCAAATGCAACAGTCCGTGTAATGTCTGTTGTTCCATTGAAATATTGGCCACCACTATCAATTAAAAATAATTTTTTTGTATCAATTATTTTTGATTTTTTCTCATCTGGCCTGTAATGAATTATGGCTCCATTACTGCCTGTAGCTGCAATTGTTGGGAAACTTTCACAAATAAAATTTTTATTTTCAGCCCTAAAGTTTTTTAACTTTTCTGAAGCGTCATACTCAGTAATTTTTTGTTTTTTAATATTATTTTCAATCCAGTAAAAAAAATTAGCTAGGGCAACTCCATCTGCTATATGGCAACGTCTAATGTGCTGTATTTCTTTATTATGTTTGATAGTAGCCTTCTCTTGCAAGAATGAGAAACTATTTTCTACTTTTGCGCTTATAAGTTTTAACTTATTGTAAATAATTGATGGGCAATTTTTGTTGTTTATTGCAACATTTTTATTCTTAAATTTAGATAAATATTGCACTAGTTTATAAAATAAATGGTTACGAAGATTATCTTTGATATATTTTATATCACATTGAGAAAAAATGTTTAAATCACCGTTTTTTTCTACTACTAAAAATCCTAAAAAAAATGGTGTATATTTTAGGTCATTCCCCCTAATATTAAGAAGCCAGCAAACTTGATTAGGTTGGGTAATTATTAATGCATCAAGGTCTCTCAACTGCATTTCAGCCAATAAGTCATTTACTTTATTTTTTGCGTTAACTGCAAAATAATTATCTTTCCACCTTGCTGGTTCTTTCTGAGTAATCTTTGGTCTATTTATCCATACCTGATCAACTAAATTTTTTTTATCTAACTTTATTGCTATATCTTTGATTTTTACTTGCTCACTCAATTTTTGAAATGTACTTGCAGTAACTAGCCATGGGTCAAAGCCAATATTCTGACCTGCACTTAAATGATCTGTAACCCAATCTATCCAGTTATTTGAATGCAATGGATGTATTTCCCAAGATTTATTTAATTGCATTCTAGCTTGGAGTGTGTACCGTCCATCAGTAAATAAAATAGCTTTTTTCAAAGTAATTACAGCAATTCCTGCAGAACCAGTAAAACCAGATAATAATTTTAATCTTGCATCATAATCTGGAACCTCCTCTCCACCAAACATGTCACTTCTAGGCTGTATATAAGCATCTAGATTATTTAGCTTTAAAGCATTACGAAATTTACTAAGATAGGTATTTTGTTTCATTATGTTTGACTTCTTTTTTTAAAATTATTGTTACCCAACCAGATATAGATATTTTCTTATTCACAATAATATTGAAATTTCTAAATTTACTTAAAATTATTTTTGATTGATAGTCTAGAATACCTGAAAGAACTAAGTAACCATTTTTTTTAATTTTCTTTTCTATATATTTTGCAAGCAAGATTAGTTCTGACGTAATTATATTAGCTACAACTAAATCAAACTCTGATTTATAATTAAAATTCAAATTTGTTTTTGGATGCATTAGTTCAAATCTAATTTTGCCTTTAAGATTGTTGTTTTTGATATTTTTTCTTGATCTTATTATTGATGTTTTATCAATATCCACTCCATATATTTGAGCATTTTTCCAATATTTAGATGCACATAATGATAGTATTCCAGATCCACTACCTATATCTAAAAATGAATTTATTTTTATTTTTTTATTTAAAAATTTGATGGCTTTTATGCAGCCTTTAGTAGTTGGATGTGCGCCTGATCCAAATGCATCTGATGAATTTAATCTAATTTTATGTTTCTTATATTTAATGTGATCTTTAAAATGATCGCCATAAAAAATAAAATCATTATATTCAACTGGCAAAAATAATTTAAAATTTTCATGTAACCAATCAATACCACTAATATTACTTACTTTGATTTTAATCTTTTTTTTAAGTTTGTAATTTTCTGTACTTGAATTATTGAAAATCAAATTCAAAAATATCTCTTCAGTAACGTATTTATTTAAGTAAACTTTGTACTCAAAAATATTATTGCTTTCAGAATATGAAATCGCTTGAAAATTATTTAAATTCTCAATTAAATTAATTGCTTTATTATCTAATTTTTTTGTTTCAAACTCTAATAGCCAACAAGCCATTATTATTGTTTTTCTACAAAATTAGCTTGTATTTTTTTATGCCCTGCATTGTCAAACTTAATATCTAGTTTGTCATCATTGATATTTATAACATTTCCCATTCCAAATTTAACATGAAAAACCCTATCACCTTTTATAAAATTATTTATTTGAAAATTATTTTCATAATTTTTTGGTAATTGAGATAAATTTTTATCTTTGACATTATTTATTTTAAGTTCTGACATTCTTTTCCAGCCAGGTCCGTAGCCTTGATTTTTAAATTTTTGAGTATAATCATATGAAACATTTTCATCATATAAAGAGTATGCTGAATAATCATTAGCTTCAATCTTATTAGCTATATCTTTTGGCAATTCTTTTAGAAAGCGTGAAGGTAAGGATGACATCCATATTCCGTTAATTCTTCTATTTGAAGCATATGAAAGGAATAGTTCTTTCTTTGCTCGCGTTATACCAACATAAGCTAACCTTCTCTCTTCCTCTAGACCATCTTCACCCCCCTCCTCTAAACTCCTAAATGAAGGGAAAAGACCATCTTCCCATCCTGGTAAAAAAATTACCTGGTATTCACTTCCTTTTGCTGCATGAAGTGTCATTAAAGTCACTTCTCCGAGTTCATTACCCACATCATTATCAGTCATAAGGGAGACGTGCTGAAGGAAGCCTTCTAAGGTATCAAACTCAGATATTACTTCTAATAATTCTTTTAGATTGTTAATTCTTGTTTCAGCCTCTTCTGATTTTTCATTTTCCCACATTTCATAATATGTTGACTCTTCTAATACCTGATCAAGAATATCCATCGGCTTTTTTTCATTCTTTAGGTGCTTCCATTTTTTAATTTGATTTATAAATTGAGCAATTTTTTCTACTGTACGATTATTAAAAATTTCAGAGTTAACTATATTTTCAGCAGAATGAAAAAGTTGCATATCATTTTGTCTTCCATACTCTGAAAGTTTTTTAATTGTTGTAGGGCCAATACCTCTTCGTGGAGTATTAATAATACGTTCAAATGCAAGATCATCTAATGGATTACAAAGAACTCTGACATATGCTATCGCATCCCTTATTTCTTGACGATCATAAAATTTAGTACCAATAACCCTGTAAGGCAATCCTATTGAAATAAATCGTTCCTCGATGGCTCTGAGCAATGAAAAAGTCCTTACTAAAACAGCAATTTCAGTGAGATGAACTTTATCTCTTATTTTATCTTCAATTATGTCTCCAATTTTTCTAGCTTCGTCAGAGCTATCATAAGAGTTAAAAATTTCCACATCCTGATCACTATTGTTTTCAGTCCAAAGATCTTTACCAAGTCTATTTGTATTATTTTTTATTAAACAATTTGCAACATCTAGAATTTTATTAGTGGATCTGTAATTTTGCTCAAGTCTTATGACTTTTGAGTTTTCAAAGTCATTGGAAAAGTTCAGAATATTTTTTACTTCTGCGCCTCTCCATCCATAAATAGATTGGTCATCATCTCCTACGCAACAAATATTATTATGCTTAGAGCAAAGTAATCTTATCCATAAATATTGAGCAGTATTAGTGTCTTGATATTCATCAATAAGAATATGTGTGATTTTAGATTGCCATTTTGAAAGAACATCGCTGTTCATTCGAAGAAGCTCCAATGGATGCACAAGCAAATCTCCAAAATCTACGCAATTACTCTTTAAAAGTCTTTCCTGATATTCAATATAAATGTCTTTGATTAATCCATTTGAATATTGAAAAATATGTTTGTCTGTAATTTTACTTGGGGTTAATCCCTTATCTTTCCAGCTACTTATAATATTTAAAAAGAATTTAGCTGGCCATCTTTTATCATCAACATTTTTTGCACTTATAATTTGTTTCAAGAGTTTAACTTGATCTTCAACATCAATTATAGTGAAGTTACTTTTTAAACCAATGAGTTCACAGTGTTGTCTAAGCATTCTTGCACCTAAAGAATGAAACGTACCCATTAGAACTTGCTCAGAGGAAGGGCCTATTATTCTCCCAACGCGTTCTTTCATCTCTCTTGCAGCTTTATTAGTAAATGTAACTGCCATGATATTCCAGGGCTTTGATTTGCCAGTAACTAATAAATGAGCAATTCTTGTCGTTAAAACTCTAGTCTTTCCTGTGCCAGCACCAGAGAGAACTAATACTGGACCGTCAAGCGTTTCTACAGCAATACGTTGCTGTTTATTTAAACCTTGAAGATAATTATATTGATCTGAGTGGAGCATTTTAAGATATTGAGAAAATTTAAACTGTCTTTGAAAAAGGATATGGTTACATTGTATATTAATCCTAAATTACTTGTAATAAATTTTCTATATATTAAGTTTTATTTATGCAATTTTCTTTATTAAAAAAAATATTAATATTATTATCGCTGGTTTTATTTTCTTCATGTAGCCTAAATAATACTAATAACTTGTCAAATGCTTGGGACCCAATTGAACCTGTAAATAGAGCTGTTTTTTCATTTAATATGTTTGTTGATACTTATACTCTAGAACCAATTGCAAAAGCTTATAATTATGTTATGCCAGAATTTGCGACAAATGCATTAAGCAATCATTTTGATTGGATTAAAACTCCTCTAAGTGCATTAAACTCTTTGCTTCAAGGCAAGGGTGATGAGGCTTTTGATTCGATTACTAACTTTAGTATAAATATATTAACACTAGGATTTTATGATCTTTCAGGGAACAAAGGAATTAAGTTTGCTGAAGATTTTGATCAAACTTTAGGTGTTTATAAAATTGGAACAGGTCCATATATAATGATCCCTTTTCTTGGTCCAAGTACGTTTAGAGGTATGGCAGGGACAATTTTAGACGGACTTGTTGATCCATTAAATCTCTTAGGTACAGAAAGAGTTGTTAGGTTAAATTCTACGGAACTACCTATAAAAGCTGTTAATACAAGAGCTGAATATATGGAACAAATTAATGATCTAAAGTATAATAGCCTTGACGCATATGCAGTATTTAGATCTGTTTACTTTCAAAAATTGCAATCTGATACAAATGATGTACTTTCAAATGATAATGATACGGATTTAAATAGTGGCGCAGTAGATGCTTTCTTTATTCAAAATCAATAGAAAATCTTTTATTTTATCTGTTTATTTTCTTGTAGCTTTCTTATTAACATCGGTAACATTTACAAACGTAAAAGCTGATACAAAATTGTTTAATGAGGCTAAATTTCATGTTGAAACAATGATGGAAGATATACAGTTTTTACTTGATGTAGGTAAAACTGATGCAGATCAAGGTAGGATATTATTAACTAAACTGCTTGATAAGTATTTTGACTCTCTTCAAATTGCAAAATTTTCTTCAATGCCAGCATGGAGAAAAGCAACACCCATTGAAAAGGAAGAATTTATTACCCTATTTGAAATATATCTAGTTAATTTAGCAGCAAAGAGATTTGATGAATTTAAAGATGTAGAATATATAATTTCAAAAATTGAAAAGAGAGGAAGTAAGATGCTCCTTGTTGACGGCCACATAAAAGCACCTGGGAATAAAAGAGATAATACTCAAGTAGTTTGGCGGTTATTTTTGAATGAAGAAAATAAAATGAGAATTATAGATATAGAAATTGCAAAAATATCTATGATAGTTGCACAAAACGATGAATTTACTTCTATTATAAGAAATAATAAAGGTAAATTCTCATCATTAATTGATGTATTGAAAAAAGAATTATATAATTAATATTTGTTTTTTATCTTGAAATAGGTTTGTACTTTATTCTTGTAGGCTCATTGGTATCTGCACCTAAACGTAATTTTTTATCTTGTTCATATGCTTGATAATTGCCCTCAAACCATTCAATGTGACTATTACCCTCAAAAGCAAGTATATGTGTTGCTACTCTATCTAAAAACCACCTATCATGACTTATTATAACGGCGCATCCAGGAAACTCTAATAAAGCATTTTCTAAAGACCTTAAAGTATCAACATCAAGATCATTTGTAGGTTCGTCTAAAAGCAAAAGATTTGCTCCCATTTTTAAAACTTTAGCCAAGTGTACTCTATTTCTTTCCCCACCAGAAAGCTGATTAACTCTTTTTTGCTGGTCAGTACTTTTGAAATTAAATAAACCTGCGTATGCTCTAGAATTCATTTTCATTGAACCAATTTCAATTTCATCTAAACCATCAGATATTTCTTCCCATACAGTTTTATTGCCATCTAAATTATCACGCGACTGATCAACGTATCCAATTTTGACTGTTTCACCTATTCTTATATTTCCATTATCAGGTTCTTCTTGGCCTGTAAGTAATTTAAAAAGAGTTGTTTTACCAGCTCCATTAGGACCAATAATTCCAACAATTCCAGCAGGCGGTAAATTAAATGTTAAGTTTTCAAATAACAATTTATTTTCATAAGACTTTGTAAGGTTTTTTGATTCTATAACAATATTCCCCAAACGAGGTCCTGAAGGAATTGAGATTTGATTAATCTGATCTCTTTTTTCATTATTTTTTTTAAATAATTCATCATAAGCATTTAACCTAGCTTTTGATTTAGCTTGTCTAGCTTTTGGAGCAGATTTCACCCATTCTAATTCTTCAGAAAGTGTCTTTTGTCTTGCTATTTCAGTTTTGCCCTCTAATTCTAGACGTTTTTCTTTTTGCTCTAACCAGCCTGAGTAATTACCTTTGTAAGGAATTCCATTTCCTCTATCTAATTCTAATATCCAACCTGCAACCTCATCTAAAAAATATCTGTCATGTGTAACTGTAATAACAGTATTCTTAAAGTCATGAAGAAAACGCTGCAGCCATGATACAGTTTCTGCGTCAAGATGATTTGTAGGTTCATCTAATAACAATATATCTGGTGAAGACAATAATAATTTGCAAAGAGCTATTCTTCTCTTTTCCCCACCGGATAAATTATTAACAGATGAATTACTAGGTGGCAGTCTTAAAGCATCCATTGCTATTTCAGCTTTTCTTTCTAAATCCCATGCATCAAGAGCATCAATTTTTTCTTGTAATTCTGCTTGCTTATTAATTAATTCATTCATTTCTTCATCAGTTACAACTTCTGAAAATTTTGCACTAACAGTATTAAATTCATCTACTAATTGTTTTGCCTCACCTAATCCTGACATCACATTCTCAACTACATTATAATCTTCATTTAATATAGGTTCTTGAGGAAGATACCCTATTGAAAATCCTTCAGCTGGCCACGCCTCACCAGAAAATTCTTTATCAATGCCAGCAATTATTTTCATAAGGCTAGATTTTCCAGATCCATTAATTCCTAGAACTCCAATTTTAGCTCCTGGAAGAAATGAAAGATTTATGTTCTTTAAAACCTCTTTACCTCCTGGGTAAACTTTCTTTAATTGCTGAATTGTGTAAACATATTGAACTGACATTGAAGACCTTTAAATATTATTTTAATTTATTGAACTTAACTACATTTGAATTTTGTAGTTTAATTATTTTAATTTTATTATTTTTAGTAATAGTAATCAAAGAAGATGATAAGTTATCTTCTGAAAATATTAATATATTTTCATTATCCAAAGCAATAGACTTAATTGATTTAATATTAGGTAATTCTAAAATGTATTCAGAGTGAAAGTCATCTGAGGTATTAGTAAATTCAGTATTATTCTTATTCAAGTCTCCTCTTAAAATCTTAAATACTATAATGGAAATCATTGAAAAGATAGCCAATCCAAGAACTATAACGATAACTTTTAAAAAATTAATATTTAGTCTAGGGTATAATTCAGCTGATTTATTTTGGTCATTGGTTTTTTTGTTGTTCATATGAATTATATTCCTCAAACTTAAATATTATTAGCAAAAGTATTAGTATTATTGAAGTTATATTTAAGAGATAATAAATGAAAAAGGTTTTTGAATTTATTTGTGAAATTAGTCAATCTGGAAAACGATTAGATATTTTTCTTTCTGAGAAAATAAATGATAATACAAATGAAATACTTTCTCGAAACAGGATAAAATCATTGATTGAAAATCAATGCGTTGAAAAAGACAACAAAGTTATCAGTTCACCGTCAGTAAAAACAATTTCAAACTCAAAATATAGAATAAATGTTCCACCACCCATATCAGCCAAACCTGAACCACAAAATATTCCTTTAGATATAATCTATGAAGACCAAGACATAATAGTTGTAAATAAACCTGCTGGAATGGTAGTGCATCCAGGTTTTGGGAACCAGGATCAAACACTTGTTAATGCTCTTCTTTATCATTGTAAGGGTACTTTATCTGGAATTGGAGGAGTTTCAAGACCAGGCATAGTACATAGAATAGATAAAGACACATCAGGTATATTAGTTTCAGCTAAAAATGATTATTCGCATTTAAAACTATCTACTCAATTTAAAGAACATTCTATAACAAGATCTTATCTGGCTATAGTTTGGGGTGTAATTAATAATAAAGGTGTTATTGAAAATAATATTTCTAGGCACCCCTATAATAGAAAAAAAATGCATATAAGTAAAAATGGAAAACTTGGAATTACACATTGGAAGTTAAAGCAAAATTTTTCAAATATTGCCTCTCTTATTGAGTGCAATTTAAAAACTGGCAGAACACACCAAATTAGAGTCCAATTTGCAAATAACGGCAATCATCTAATAGGAGATAAAGTTTATTATAATCCAAAAACTAAGAAACGTTATTTAAATAAAAATAACCAAAATATTTTCAATTTATTAAAAAATTTTCCCAGACAAGCTCTACACGCAAAACATCTTAGTTTTTTGCATCCAACCACTAATGAAAAAATGTCATTTGAAAGTGAATTACCAGATGACATTAATAGCCTTATTAGTATTTTTATTTAGCTCTTGTAATATAATGATGGAGTAACTATATAAAAAACTATGAAAAATAATATGATACCATCAATTTCCAATGAGGGAAATCTAACTTCTTACATGGAGCAAATTAAAAAATTTCCTCTTTTAGAAGCACAGGAAGAGTACATGCTTGCAAAAGCTTGGAAAAATCAAGGGGACGTTAAAGCAGCTCATAAACTAGTTACAAGTCATTTAAGGTTAGTTGCTAAGATTGCCTCTGGATATCGTGGATACGGATTACCATTGTCAGATCTTATTTCTGAGGGAAATATAGGAATGATGCATGCAGTTAAGAGATTTGAACCTGAAAAAGGTTTTAGATTAGCCACTTATGCAATGTGGTGGATTAAAGCTTCAATACAAGAATATATCTTAAGATCATGGTCACTTGTTAAAATTGGTACAACAGCTGCGCAAAAAAAACTTTTTTTTAATTTAAAAAAAATTAAGTCAAAAATCTCTGCAATAGAAGACGGTGATTTAACTCCCGATCAAGTTGATAAAATTGCTACTGAGTTAAGCGTGCCTCATAAAGAAGTTATTTCAATGAATAGAAGAATTTCTGGTTCAGACTACTCTTTAAATTCCCCTGTGACGGATGATAATAGTGGAGAATGGCAAGATTGGTTAGAAGATGATACACAAAACCAAGAAGCAAGTTTCGCCGATACTGAAGAATATTTAATTAAAAAAAATATACTTTCTGATTCATTGGAATATTTAAACGAAAGAGAAAGAGATATTATATCTGAAAGGCAATTAAGTGAAAATCCTCTTACTTTAGAAGAGTTAAGTAATAGATATGGTGTAAGCAGAGAAAGAATTAGACAAATTGAAGCCAAGGCATTCGAAAAATTACAAACTAAAATGACTGAAAAAGCTAAAGATATAAATCTTTTGCAATTTAATTAATTAAAAATATTCTCCAATATAATCGTATCTTCTCTTTTTGGGCTTGTAGAAATTATATTTATTTTACAATGAATTAGACTTTCTAATCTTTTTATGTATTTAATTGCGTTCGCAGGCAATTTATCAAAATCACTTATTCCTTCAGTTTTCATATTCCATCCTTCAATAATTTCATAATTTGGTTGAATTTTATTTTGATCTATTTGACAGGAGGGAAAATAATTTATTTCTTTCTCTCCAATTTTATATGATGTGCATACTTTCAATTCATCAAATTTGTCCAATACATCTAACTTTGTTAGCGCAATAGATGAAATGCCTGAGATTTTAATAGCTTGTTTAACCATAACAGCGTCAAACCAACCACACCTCCTCTTACGACCAGTAACAGTCCCAAACTCATGTCCTAATTCGCCAAGTTTATTTCCAATCTCATTTTTTTGTTCAGTTGGAAATGGACCTGATCCAACTCTGGTGGTGTATGCTTTTGTTATACCTAATACTTTACTAATATTTAATAATCCAAAACCTGATCCGCTAGCAGCATTACCTGAAACTGTAGAAGAGGACGTTACAAATGGATATGTTCCATGATCAACGTCAAGCATAGTCCCTTGAGCACCTTCAAATAAAATTCTTTTACCTTTCAAATTATAGTTATCAAGGGTAACCCAGGTTTCATCAGCAAATTCCAAAACATATTGAGATATATCAAGTATATTTGCTAAAATATTTTCTGGATCTAAAGTTTCAATATTTTGTGCTTTGAGCCAAATATTATGGTGATCCAAAAGTTTGTTTACTTTTTCCTTGAGTAGACTTTTATCTTTTAAATCAGAAACCCTTATGGCCCTTCTTGCAACCTTATCTTCGTATGCAGGTCCAATACCTCTTCCAGTTGTCCCAATTTTAGAGTCACCTCTTTGGATTTCACGTGCTTTATCAATTTGAGAATGAATTGGTAATATTAATGGGGCAGAGTTTGAAATTTTCAAATTTTCACTTGAAATTTTGATACCTGTTTTTTTTATAGCCTCTATTTCATCTAACAGTGCCCACGGATCTATTACAACCCCATTTCCTATCACAGAAATTTTATCTTGTCTTACAATACCAGAAGGTAATATAGACAATTTATAAGTTTTTCCATTGATTACAAGAGTATGGCCTGCATTATGGCCTCCCTGAAACCTTACAATTACATCAGCATTTTCTGACAGGTAATCAACAATCTTTCCCTTACCTTCATCACCCCACTGACTTCCAACAACTACTATATTGTTCACATGTTTACCTATCAATCCTTTCACAATCAAAAAAAAACAAAAAGAGTATTTTCAAAAACTCAAAAATTCATGCTATCGACCCTAACAACATGTTCTAGGTTACTGATAGATTCTATAATCATTTTATTTACTTTCTGATCAACTGCAATTAAAGCGACAGCTTCACCAGAGTTTTCTCTTCTTCCTAAATGAAAAGATGCAATATTAATATCTTTTTCTGCAAGCAAAGTACCAATGGATCCAATAAACCCTGGCTTATCATAGTTCCTAACATAAAGCATATTTGTAAAAAAATTTGCTTCTATTGGGATCCCTTGAACTTCTGTAATTCTTGGAATTTTACCACCTATTAAAGTTCCTGAAATTTTACGTGATTTATTTTCATAATTCACTGTGACAGTTATCAAATTCTGATAATCACATTTTCTATCATGATTAATTGTAGAAATTTCAAGTCCTTTCTGCTTTGCAATTTGAATGGAATTAATAATGTTTACTGTGTCAATATGACTTTTAAATATACCACAGAATACAGAAGATAAAATAGATGAACTATTTATCTCTGAAGCTTTACCATCAAACTCTATTTTCACAGAAATAATATTTTGTTCACCTACATTAACTTGTCCTAAAAAACTTCCTAATAATTCTGAAAGTTTTGCATATGGCTTTATGATTGGAGCTTCATCAGCACTAATTGAAGGTGTATTTAAGGAGTTTATTATGGCTCCTTTTAATAAATAATCAGAAATTTGCTCAGCTATCTGATTTGCAACTTTTTCCTGAGCTTCAAGAGTGCTCGCGCCTAAATGAGGGGTTAAAATAGTATTAGGAGTTTTAAATAAAATGTTAGATACGGCAGGTTCTTTTTCAAAGACATCTATTGCTGCACCATGAATATGATTGGAGTTAATTGCATCTGATAATGCTTTTTCATCTATAAGACCTCCCCTAGCACAGTTTATTATCCATGCACCTTTTTTTATTGAGTAAATATTATCTGAATTGATTATATTCCTTGTTGTATCTGTTAGAGGAGTATGAATTGAAATAATATCAGATGAAGCTAACAAGTTTTCAAAAGATACTTTTTCAATTCCTAACTCCTTTGACTTATCATCAGTTAAGAATGGATCATATACTTGAACATTCATTTTTAGCCCTTTAGCTCTGTCTACGACGATAGATCCTATATTACCACAACCAATTAAGCCTAACTTCTTGCCTGTTATTTCAGTGCCAACAAATTTTGATTTTTCCCACTTACCTTTTTTAGTAGAAACATTTGCATCTGGTATCTGTCTAGCAAGAGACATTATCATTGCGATAGTATGCTCAGCTGTAGTAATAGAATTTCCGTGTGGCGTATTCATCACAATTATTCCTTTAGATGTTGCAGAATCAATATCAATATTGTCTACACCTATACCAGCTCTTCCAATAACTTTTAAATTTGAGGATAATAATAATATTTCTTTATCAACGTTTGTATTTGATCGAATTGCAAGTGCGTCATAGTTGTGAATGATTTTTTTTAACCTCTCACGACTTAAGTCAGGCAGATAATCAACGTCAATACCCTTATTTTTGAAAATTAATATAGCGCTATCACTCAAATGATCAGAAATTAAAACTTTCATTGGCTCAGTCATATTTAGCAATTAATACTTAGAAAAAATTTTTTCAAATTCACCAATTGTTGATTTTATAAGTGTTGAATTATTACTTTCAACCATAATGCGAATAATTTTTTCTGTTCCGGAAGGTCTAACAATTACACGAGCATCATCTTTTACTTTTTGGATAACCATATGTATTTGTTCCTTTAATTCAACTTTATCTAATATATCTTTATCAATACCTTTGATATTGTAGATAGTTTGAGGTATGGGAGTAAATTTTTTAAAAAAATTACTTGATAATTTGTTTTCTCTGACAAACTCACATAAAATAATTAACGCATTCATTAAGGCATCACCTGTCTTTGATAGATGTGGAATTAAAATATGCCCTGATGGCTCTCCACCCAAAGAATAATTAAATTGTTTGATAGCTTCTGATATATACCTATCCCCAACATCAGTTCTCATTAGATTTATTCCAATATTATTTAACCATAAGTCAAATGCATGATTAGTCATGGAGGTGCCTACAATTGTGGAGTTCTTCAATTCACCGTCTCGTTGTAATTTAATTGCCAAAACAGCTAAGAGTTGATCGCCATCAATAATATTTCCCTTCTCATCAGAAACTATTAAACGATCAGCATCACCATCAAAAGCAATACCAATATCTGCATTATTATCAATCACTGCATGAGCCATTTTTTTAGGATAAACTGCACCACAATCTTTATTTATATTAAACCCATCTGGATCTACATTAATAGGAACAACATCAGCTCCAAGCTCAAAAAGCGCTTGTGGAGCTGCTTTATATGCAGCACCATTAGCACAATCAACAACTATTTTTAAATTTTCTAATCTCTGATTTTTATCAATACAAGATTTTACAGCCTCTATATAACGACCCACTGCATCCTCTAATCTCTTTACTCGGCCTAATTTACTTGGATCTGCAAGTTTTATTTCTTGCCGCATAAGAGATGAAATTTTATTTTCCATACTATCTGAAAGTTTAAGGCCGTCAGGACCAAATAGTTTAATACCATTATCTTCTGAAGGATTATGTGAAGCCGATATCATAACTCCCAAATCAGCTCTAAAAGACCTTGTTAACCTTGATACACCAGGGGTTGGTATTGGTCCAAGAGTAAGACAGTCCATGCCCATTGAAGTAAATCCTGCTACGAGAGCAGGCTCGAGCATATAACCTGATAAACGGGTATCCTTTCCGATTATTACTCTATTTAAATTTGAACCACCTTTTCCAAAATATATACTAGCTGCTGAAATTGCAACTTTTTGGATTAGTTCTACTGTCATTGGCCATTGGTTAACCTTGCCTCTTATCCCGTCTGTGCCAAAGATATTCATTAATCTATTCTCTTTAAATTTTTTTTCGAATTATAACATCACTGGATTTATTATAATAGCTCAAAATCGTTTATTTAAATAATTACTTATGTTTAGAGCTTGATTTGATTCAAATACATCATGGACCCTTATAATCTGTAAACCTAAAATATTAGCATAACATAATAAAGATATTGAACCTGCTATTCTATCATTTGCAACTTCATTGTTTGACAAAGCAGCTATTGTAGATTTGCGTGATGTCCCGAGCAATACAGGCACACCTAGGGTCTGAAACATAGGCAACCAAGCCATAATTTGCATATTGTGTACTGGGTTTTTACCAAATCCAAAACCTGGATCAATTGCAATTTTATTTTTCTTAATTCCAGCAGATAAAGCAACGTTAATTTTATGTTCTAGAAAATTGTATATTTCAATTGGAGCGAATTGATAGGATGGTTGAATTTGCATTGTCTCTGGAGTGCCTTGCATATGCATTATAACTATAGAAACGTTATTTTTAGATATTAAAGATGGCGTTAATGGATCAGACATGCCCGAAATATCATTAATAATTTTTGCACCATTATCTATTGCTTTTTCCATAACTAAACGTTTTCTTGTGTCTGCACTTACGAGATAACCTTTTTTTGATAACGCTTTAATAACTTTTAATACTCTATTAGCTTCTTCTTTTTCGCTGACATATTCTGCATTTGGTTTTGTTGATTCACCACCTACATCAATGATATCCGCTCCATGAGCACTCATCTTTTTTGCATGATCTAAAGCTTTATTTTCATCATCATAATTGCCACCATCATAAAAGCTATCAGGAGTAACATTCAAAATACCCATAATCTTAACAGTATTCATTTCTAAATTTTCAAAATTTGTTTTTTTAATAAAAATATTATTAAACTTATCCCTCAAAAGACCTCCAACTGCATTGGCAATTTTTTCAGCGTCTTTAAATGATATGCTTTGAGCAAAGTATTGCTCTTTATCATACCATATAATATCAATATCACTTTTACGTTGGCTTTTTATGGGTTTTATTATATTAGGTTTCAACCAAACAAGGCCTTGTGTTAAGGCCGTGTTTGGAATTAGATCTATTTTTCTAGGTAAATATAGAATACTATCTTTATTTGCCATTTATGTGGGTTGATGACCAGGCTTTATTCTACCAGAATTAGATGGAATAGATGTTCTAGGTTTTTTCCCTGCAATCGGGTCAACTTTATGATTTAATTTTTCATCTTTAACTAATTTTTTACCTTTAATTATGTTAGAGATGTCATCACTATTAAGTGTTTCATACTCAAGTAACGCATTCGCTATCAAATCTAAGTCTTTCTTTTTCTTTTTAAGTATTTTAGATGCATCTATATATGCGTCATCGACAATTTTTCTAATCTCTTCATCAATAATTCTAGCAGTAGAATCAGATAGATTTTTTTGTTGGGAAACTGACCTGCCAAGAAATACTTCCTGCTCATCAGCACTATAGGCTAAGAAACCTAACTTATCGGAAAGGCCCCATTCAGTAACCATTCGTCTAGCTGTATCAGATACCATTCTAATATCTGAGGATGCGCCTGTTGTTACCTTATCTTCACCAAAAATCATTTCTTCAGCAATTCTGCCACCACAAGCAACCCTAAGATCCGCAAAAAGCTTATCACGCGCCATAGAAACTCTATCACCTTCTGGTAATCTCATTACCATGCCTAAAGCTCTACCTCTTGGTATAATCGTTGCTTTATGAATTGGATCAGAAGCTGGACAATTAATCGCAACAACAGCGTGTCCAGCTTCATGATATGCGGTTAATTTTTTTTCTTCATCAGTCATAACCATTGATCTTCTTTCAGATCCCATCATAACTTTGTCTTTAGACTCTTCAAATTCAAGATTTGAAACTGATCTTCTGCCTTTTCTAGCAGCTAACAAAGCTGCTTCGTTCACTAAATTGGCAAGATCAGCACCAGAAAATCCTGGAGTACCTCTTGCAATTGTTCTTGGCTGGACATCATCTGACAAAGGCACTTTTTTCATATGAACTTTCAAGATTTTTTCTCTGCCAAGTATATCTGGATTTGGAACCACAACTTGCCTATCAAATCTACCAGGCCTTAACAAAGCTGGATCAAGAACATCTGGTCTGTTGGTAGCTGCAATTAAAATTACACCTTCATTAGCTTCAAAACCATCCATTTCAACTAGCAATTGGTTAAGTGTCTGCTCTCTTTCATCATTTCCACCACCAAGTCCAGCACCTCTGTGTCTTCCAACTGCGTCGATCTCATCAATAAAAATTATACATGGTGCATTCTTTTTGCCTTGCTCAAACATATCTCTAACCCTGCTCGCACCAACACCAACAAACATCTCAACAAAATCCGACCCTGAAATAGTGAAAAAAGGTACTCCAGCTTCACCGGCTATAGCCCTAGCTAGAAGCGTTTTTCCAGTACCAGGAGGACCAACTAACAGACACCCTTTAGGTATTTTACCACCTAATCTTTGAAATTTTTGTGGATCCTTTAAAAATTCAACTATTTCTTCAAGTTCAGTTTTCGCTTCGTCTATACCTGCAACATCTTCAAATGTTACTTTACCTTGTTTTTCAGTAAGAAGTTTAGCTTTTGATTTACCAAAACCCATTGCCTTGCCAGATCCTGATTGCATTTGTCGCATGAAAAAGATCCAGACACCTATTAACAATAACATAGGAAACCAAGAAAGGAGAGTGGAAAGTATCCAAGAAACTTCTCGTTCAACAGGTTTCCCAATAATACGTACACCACTATTCTCAAGTAATGAGACTATGTTAGCGCCTTGAGGTGAAAAAGTAGTAATTGTTCTTCCACTAGTCGTAGCAGCTGAAATGGAGTTACCCGATATTGTTACCTCACGAATATTTCCTGCTTTTACAGATTCAACAAAATCAGAATACGCTAATTCAGAAGAAACTCGCCCTGAATTTCCATTTTGGAATAAATTAAAGAGTAATAAAACAACAAGTATAATAGTAATCCATAAAAAAAGATTTTTGGTAAATGTATTCAAAATATAGCCTTAGGGTTTATTGGTTTAATAAATTTTATATTAATTTTATATTCTTTACTAATAAAAATTAATAAATGTTCGCATATACTAATGTGGTTATCACAGTTCATATCGTCAAGGTAAAATTTTATTTTTTTAAAATTAAATATTTTTAAACTAACAGGTATATATGCTAGTGCTTCAATTGGTATTTTAAATGTTTTTGAAAATATATCTTGCAATAATATAGGGTGTTTTTGTTGAAGACACTCAAACTCTATTTCTGGTTTTGAAAAAATTTGCCATCTGTTATCAAATATCATGTTTCCCAAATTAGACATAACTTTCTTTTTTGCGTTATGCTGAGACCAACGTAAAATAAAAACTCTTTGATATCTGTAAATTATTTTACATCCACCAAGAGTTCTTCCTGGCATTTTTGAAAGTATATTTTTATGTTTAATTAAATGTTTTAATAGCGAATTCGCATTTTTATTCTTAACAAAATATTTGTGTCCTCCTATAGTTTTTATTATTAACATCAAAACTCTTAAAGCTATGCTCTTATTCAAGTTTGATAATGAAGGTACATCAACTACACTGAAGCCTAAATCATGAATTGGGAAATTAGAAGAACATATTTGACTGATTTTTTCATCTATAACATTAACTATTTTGCCAATAAAAAATGAGGATAAATAAATGTTTTTAAAAAGTCTTTGCCTGTTTTTTATTTGGCAAAGAGTTTGTCTTATTTTCACTCTATCAAATTTTATATCAAAATTTGATGCGTCAACTTCAAATTGAATTGAATATTTTTTACATGTTTTAGTAATTGAATTTTTTGTAAATTGATGAAAAGGTCGAATAACAGGTGTATCAAACCAATGATTAAAAAACTTAATACCGGATGAACCCCAAAACCCAGTATTTTTAGACATTCTCATAAAAACTGTTTCAACTTGATCATTTAAGTGGTGGCCTAAAAATAATAAAGCGTTTTTTGATTTTGCAATTGAGGATAATATTTCTAATCTTTTGAAATGGGCCCATTCTTGTAAGCCACTATTTCTGCAATTTTTATCCAATTTAATAATCTCTGCATCTATATTACTCATTTTAAGTCTATCCAGAGTTATATTAGCTTCCTCAAAAGAGGACTTTCTGAACTGGTGATCTATAATAACAGCATGAACCTTATAACCATTTTTTAATCCAAAACTCTTAAGAAAGTAGGACAATAGCATACTATCTGGACCTCCAGACACACCTACAACTAATTGCTTTGAAAATAATAGTTTACGAGAGCTTAAAAATGAAAAGAGATTATTTATAAATTCATCTTTATCAATTATTTCATCATTAAGTGAATAATCAATCACATGCCTTATCGGCTTTGAGTTCATTTATTTTCCTAACAAAACGTTCAGGTGGGTCTACAATAAAATTAAGCGAGTTTTCAAAAACGGTACAAGCCTGTTCTGGAGGAGCAACATAACTCATTGCTTGAGCTATTCTTAAAGTAGTATCAACCGTCCTTGGATCATCTGGATATTTATCATTAAACTCAATATCACTAAATGCTGAGTCTTCATATTTTTTCTGCTTAAACATTACACCACCATACCAATAGTGAGCATCTCTGTTTTTTTCATGATTAGGATGAAGCGCCATAAATTCTTTTAGGGCTATTTCTGCTTCATCATATTTTCTCTTTAAAGCTAAATCTAGAGAAAATTTGAACTGCTCTTCAGGAGCTAAGTCAGGCAAAATTGTATTTAAAGCGATTTCATTCTCATCCTCGTTAACTGATAATACACCAAGAGTTCCATTTTCATTTTGACTTATTTCTACTTCACCAACTAATTGAGTTGATCCAGTTGACGGTATTTCTTCGGCATTATTAAGATTTTCGCTTGTAAAACCAGAATTATTATTGATGGAAATATTTTCTTGAATTTGGTTTGGAGCAATCGTATCAGAATTCAGCAATGACTCCATTCTCATTATTCTGATTTCAGATTTACCAATTAAATCTAGAGTAGAATTGAACCTTGAATCAATAATCCTTATTTTATCTTTCAAAATTAATATTTCCTGACTCAAAGCATCATTATTTACATTAGAAGATGTGTTTTGAATATTATCCAGATTTTGATTTTTAAGTTTTGAATTGATTTTGTCTACCTCTTGTTTCAACAAAGATAAATCAACTTCTACTATTCCTCTTAGTTCCTTAACCGCATTTTCCAAAGCGTCAATTCTTTTTTGTTGACCAGAACTTATTACTGAAGCACCCTCACCACCATTATTGTAAACATACTTTTCTAAGTCAGCTAACTGCTTACTTAATTGCTGAAATCTTCCAGAAATACTATCAATATTAGTCTGAGCAAAAGCTGGGCAATTTAAGGATAAAATTATGCCAAAGAAAAATATTGCATATGAAAAAAAAATTTTTAACATTACCACACCAATTATAATTTTAATCTAATTTATATTTTTAAATAGGCAAAAAAAAGGCACCTTATAGGCGCCTTTTAAAATATATTATTATAGATTAATCTATTGTAGTTACAGAACGCCTATTCATTGACCATGCAGCTTTATTAGAACCTAATACCTGAGGTCTTTCTTTTCCATAACTAACTACAGAAATTCTTTCACTGTTAATACCAACTGATATCAAATAATCTTTAACAGCTGAAGCTCTTTTCTCACCAAGTGCTAAGTTGTACTCTCTAGTACCCCTTTCATCACAATGACCCTCAATTGTTACTTTAAGTGATGGATTTTGATTCAAAAATTTGGCTTGATTGTCAAGAACTGACCTGTCGTCGTCATCTAATTCAGAACTATCATATCCAAATAATACTCTATCACCTACTTTTATTAAAGCAGTTTTTGGGTCTGTGTCATAAGAATATGTAGTTGTGCTATCAGAAGATGATCCTGATGCTCCACTACTTGAGGTTGAAGAGCTACTACTGGAACTTGAGTCAGAACTTCCACTAGAAGCAGTACTTGTTGTAGCAGATGATCCAGAAACACCTGAGGCAATAGCGTCTATCTCAGAAGCAGTTTCACAAGCAGTTAACAAGGCCGCTCCTGCAGCAAGTAATAAAAATCTTTTCATGAGGTCCCCTCGCTTACTTATATTAAATGTATAATACTCAATTCATTAAGTTGTCGCAAGTTAATAAATTTTATAATAATTATCAAGTATATAAACTCTCATTTTGGTATTTTTTTATAATTATGGTATTAATGGTGACCAAGCCGGATCGGATGCGTCACTGGGTGTAATAATTTCTCTTTCATTATATCCAGTAATGTCAACTCTAAATAATCTCACCTTACCACCTTTTCCCTCAGCATCACTTTTTTCTTGTTTAAAGTACATTAAAACTCTTCCATTTGGTGCCCATGTTGGCGCCTCAACTAAATACCCCTTTGCAATTAATCTTTCTCCGCTTCCATCTGGCCTCATTACTCCAATATAAAATTGACCTTCATACATTTTTGTAAAAGCTATCAAATCACCTCGAGGCGACCAAACTGGAGTTGCGTATCGGCCTTTTTTAAATGAAATTCTTTTTTGTTTACTTCCATCTAAATTCATTACATAAAGTTGTTGAGATCCACCTCTATCAGAATTAAAGACAATTTTTTGTCCATCAGGTGAAAATGTTGGTGAAGTATCAATAGATGGACTATTAGTTAATTGCATAACTTCCTGAGTTAATAAATTCATTATAAAAATGTCGGTGAGGCCTCCGTCAGCCAAGCTCATTATTATTGATTTACCATCAGGACTAAAACGTGGAGCAAAAGTCATACCAGGGAACGTGCCTAGTAACTCTTGTCTGTTAGTTTCAAGGTTTAAAACGTAAACTCTAGGCTCTTTTTGATAATAAGCAAGATAAGCAACCTCTTGAGAAGTTGGAGAAAAGCGTGGAGTTAGTACCAAATATGAACCATCAGTTAAATATTGATGGTTATGACCATCTTGATCCATAATTGCTAACCTTTTAACCCTAGCATTTAGAGGTCCGCTCTCGGAAATATAGACAATTCTTGTATCAAAGTACCCTTCTTCACCAGTTAATCTTTTATAAATTTCATCAGCTGCAATGTGAGAAATTCTTCTCCAGTACTTACTATCAACCGATAATTTCAAACCTGTAAGGTCTTGTTCTGTCACGACATCCCAAAGTCTAAATTCAACTTCTACAATTCCTGAACTGTCTAAACTTACTGAACCTGTAATAAGTGCTTTTGCACCTAGTGGATCCCAGTTATTAAAAACAGGCCTAACACTTGGTGATATTGGTTTCTCAATATATGCCTGCTTATCAATGACATTGAACAAGCCTGTTGAAACTAAATCATTGGATATAACTCTTAGAATATTTTCACCTAAATCCCCAACATCTCCTTTTGAAACAAAGCTCTGCAAAGCAATTGGTAAAGACTCTATATTACCTTCAGTAATATCTACAACTAAATTCTGTGAAAATGAAATAGATGGGAATATAGAAATTATAAATAAAAAGAATTTAAAAAATCTTATCATAAAAAAACCTATTTTAGTAACCACCAAACATAGTAGCTGGATCAAATCTGAAAGTTAATGTTCTCCATTCTTTAAATTTACTTACAGGTAAAGGCATTGGCTCTGCGTCTTTGACAGCTCTAATTGCTGCATTTGCTGCAGCCTTATAAAAAGAATTATTTGAATTCATGCCTCTATTGACCCATTCAGCTTTAAGAACATAACCTTCTTTATTAAATTCCATAAATATGTCAACAATAAGGTTTTCAGCACCAGCTGCTCCAATAGGAGGTGTCCAAAAATTTGATATATGTTTTTTTAACATATCAATTTCACTAATACCTATTGGTTTTATAAGATTTTTTGGCTTTGAGCTAATCGCATTAGCAACTAAGTTTTTCATTGATTCTAATTCGTCTTTTCTTTTTTTCTTTGCAGCTACTTCTTTTTTATTTTTATCATTTTCTGCAATTTGTTTTAGCTTTTGGGTTTCCTTTACTTTTTCTAAAGTCTTTAGAACCGAAGTAAGTGCATTAGGATTTGTTTTATTTTTTTTGATTTTTTCTTTTTGGATTTGTGGCTTCATTATGGGTTTTTGAATATTTATAATCTGTTTATTGCTTTCTGGTTTTTGGATTGGTTGATCTTGTTTAGTAATTGTTTTTGGTTTTTGGATTGGTGAAATTGGAATACTTGGCTTCTTGCTTGGTGAAATTGGAATACTTGGCTTCTTGCTTGGTGAAATTAGTATATCTGATTTCTGACTTGGCGGATTTATTTCTTCACTTTGCCTTGAAGGAGTAATTTGTTTTTTAGGTTCATCAACAGTAATTTCATCTTGTTTTTCTACATTTTCTTTAATTTCAATGTTTTTTTCTGGGTTGATTTTAACAGCAAGATCCAAATTTGTTTCTTCAACTACTTTTAGCAATTCAAATGAGATTACTGTTAAATCTGGAGGCAGTTTTCTTCCAAAATTTGGAAGGCCATAAACAGCAATACCAATAATAATTATATGCGTTAAAAAAGAAACCATACTAGCAGGCCTTATTAATGACTCACTTCTATGGATTAAATTTTGATAATTTATTGTATCAGCTATCATCTGGTAATTTTGCTACCAAAGCCACTTTCTCATATCCAGCAGACTGAATTAGGCCCATCAAAGATATAACCTCTCCATACGGCAGAAGGTTATCTCCTCTAACAAATATTCGTGTTTTGAAATTAACTTTTGAAATTGCTTTAAGTCTTGAAATAACATCTTCGTAATCAACAATTGCATCTTGGATGTAAATATCACGATTTTTTTTCATTGTTATTATCAAAGGATCTGCATCAGAATTTAGCTGATTTGCTTTAGTTTTTGGAAGGTCTACTTGCACCCCAACTGTCAACATTGGAGCAGTAATCATAAAAACTATCAAAAGAACTAACATTACATCAACTAAAGGAGTAACATTAATATTACTCATTGGCTTCTTTGTTCTATATTTAATCTTCTTCAAATTTGAATACATCTAACTATCTTCATCAAGACGTCTAGATATAATAGCCATAAACTCAGCTGAAAAATTTTCCAATCTTAAAGAAACTTTTTCTATATCATTGGAAAATTTATTGTAAGCTGCAACTGCAGGGATAGCTGCTAAAAGTCCCAATGCAGTTGCAAATAGTGCCTCTGCAATACCTGGCGCAACAACTGCTAAAGATGTGTTTTTGGAAGCTGCAATTGCCGAGAATGAGTTCATTATTCCCCATACTGTTCCAAATAAACCTATAAATGGGGCAACCGAACCAATAGAAGCTAAAAAAGTCATACCCCTTTCTAATCTGCCTATTTCTCTTGTTATTGCTACACTCATACCTCTTTCAATTCTTTGAGAAAGTGAGGCTTTGAAGATATCACCTTTAGATACTAAACCTGACGTATTAGCTCTTCGCCACTCTTGCATTGCAGAAGAAAAAACTCTGGAGATTGCACCTTGTTGTTTTTCATTGTTTTCATTTGACATTTCATCGTAAATATCATCCAAAGAAGTACCTGACCAAAACTCGTTCTCAAATGTATTGGCAAGTTTGATCTCTTTACGTGATAAGAATATTTTTTCAATAATTATTGTCCAACACCATATTGAGGCCAATAACAAAATCAACATAACTAATTTCACAACAATATCCGCTTGAAGGAATAATCCCCATAAAGATATGTCTGAAGAGTTATGCAGAACCTCTTTAACTATCTCTTGTTCCATTGATAATTAACTCCTGATTTTTTTATATATGTGAATTGAGTCATTAGTTAGGCAAATTTGTTTTCAAAACATAAGAAAATTTTTCTGGAAGTTTAATGACTTTCATATTTTCATTTACAAAACACAACTGAACATCAGCTGATGCTAACTTTTTATTATTTTCTTCATTAAATATAACTTGTTGCAGGCAAATAGAAGCGTTTTTTAACTCAATTAAATTTGTTTTTACAAAAATACAATCACCTAATGAACAAGGTGAGTACCAACTAATATTGATATTTTTCACAACTATGCTTTGATTTAATTTTAAAAATTTTTCTGCTGGAAAACCTAATAATCTGATTAGACTTGACCTAGCCCTCTCTATAAAATTCAAATATTTAGTGTGATAAACTATTCCACCGATATCAGTATCTTCATAATGTATTCTTAAAGAATAAATGTGAGAATTATCTAAAATTTGACCATCTAAAAATTTCATTAATTTGACTTTTTGTCATTATTTTCATCAAACACAAAACTATTTTTAGGTATATCTAAACCCAAGTAATTCCATCCATTAATGGTTAATATTCTACCCCTTTGCGTCCTATCAACAAGATTTAATTTAATTAAATATGGTTCAATAACCTCCTCAACAACATCTTTTTGCTCTGATAAACTTGCTGACAAAGTCTCAACTCCAACCGGACCACCATTATATTTTTCAGCAAGTATTTGAAGATAATTCCTATCTATTAAATCAAGTCCATAATCATCTATATTCAACTTCGACAAAGCTTTGTCAGCCTCTATCTTATCAATATTATTTTTTTCATTTACTAAAGCAAAGTCTCTAACACGACTTAAAAGTCTACCTGCAATTCTTGGAGTGCCTCTGGATCTTTTTGCAATTTCATTAGCACCATCAATATCCAAATTTATATTATTTTTTTTTGAGGCTTTAACTAGTATATCTTCCAACTCATTAATTGTATAAAAACTCATTCTAAGATGAATGCCAAATCTATCTCTAAGGGGTGTAGTTAAAAGTCCAGATCTTGTCGTAGCACCAACTAGTGTAAAATGAGGAAGATCAATTCTCACCGATCTAGCAGATGGACCCTCACCAATTATTAAATCCAATTGAAAGTCTTCCATCGCTGGGTATAGAACTTCTTCAACTACTGAGTTAAGTCTATGAATTTCATCAATAAAAAGAACATCCCTTTCATTTAAATTTGTCAATATAGCGGCCAAATCACCTGCTTTTGTTATTACAGGTCCGGATGTGGCCCGAAAACCAACTCCTAATTCATTGGCAATAATTTGAGACAAAGTTGTTTTTCCTAATCCTGGAGGTCCTACCAGTAAAGTATGATCCATTGCAACTTGTCTTTTGTCAGCTGACTGGATAAAAGTTTTTAAATTATTCTTACTCTCACTTTGGCCAATAAAGTCATTTAAGTTTTGAGGCCTTAAAGTCTCATTATTAATTTTATTATTTTGATGCTCTTGATCATCTTTCATGACTTATTTCCAAGTTTTTTTAAACTTTTTGATATTAATTCTGAAAGGTTAATATTCTCTTCTGCATCTTCATAAACTTTTACAACAATATTTTTTATATTATTTTTATTGTATCCTAAGTTAGATAACGCTGAAACAGCATCCTCAACTAATCCTTTTTCCTTATTATTTGGATCTACATAATTTGAAAAAAGAGGATCAAGTTGGCTTTCAGGTATTTTATCTTTTAACTCGTTTATTATTCTTCCCGCAATTTTAGGACCTACACCTTCAGCTTTAGTGACTGTTGATTTTTCAGAATTTGAAATAGCATAACCTAACTCATCAATAGTTATAGAAGATAAAATTGCAATTGCAGCTTTTGCACCTACACCTTGAACAGAAATTAATAAATTAAACCATTTTTTCTCTAAAGAGTCTGAAAAACCAAACAAGGATTGACTGTCCTCACGAACTATGAACTCTGTCAAAATTGTTATAGTTTCATTTGAATTTTTTAGTTCTAATAAAGTTTGTAAAGAGCAAAATACTTGATACCCTACACCATTTACGTCAACAATGAGTGATTTCTCATCACTACTAATTATTTTTCCTGTAAGTTGAGAAATCATGTATAAGTTTTAACCTTTATCTAATGCTTTTCTAATAGCATTATTTAATTTATGATTTGAATATTTTTTTTTGTCATAGTTTAATTTTAATGAATTTAAGCTCTCATTTGGAGTATTGTACCCGGCAATTGCGATAGCTAAAGCATCTGCTGCGTCAGATTGAACTACTATTTTTCCTAGCAGTTTTTCTATCATATACTTAATCTGATCTTTATCTGCAGCACCAGTTCCCGTTATTGCTTTCTTTATATATCTTGCTGCAAGTTCTTTTATTATAATTTTTTTTTGTGAAACTAATGAATTTAGAGCAACCCCCCTTGCCATCCCAAGCTTTAAAGCTGACTCCCCACTGTTACTAACAAAAATCTTTTCTATGACAGCAATGTCAGGCTTATAATTTTTAATTATTTCATCTAAACTATTGGCAATATAATTTAATCTCAATGCGTCACTTCCATTATGTTCAGTATTTATCACCCCATGACATAAATGAAGTATATTATTCTCTTTAACACGAATAACTCCCCATCCTGTATTTCTTATACCAGGATCTATCCCAATTACTACGCAGTCTCTATTTAAGTTATTCATTTATAAAAATTAGAAAAATCATTCTTCTAATATTTGTAATGATTTTTCATCAAACTCAAAATTATAAAATACATTTTGAACGTCTTCACAATCATCTAAACCATTGATAAGTTTGAAAATTGTTTGAATTGAATTTTCATTTAAATCCACATGTTCTTTTGATTTCCAAATAATATTTGCCTCTTCTGGATCACCAAATTGATCTGAAAATTTTTCTCTAATATCATTAAAACTTTCTAAATTAGTAATAATTTCATAAAACTCTCCACTTTCAATAATGTCTTTTGTATCAGTTTCTATTGAGAAATCTAACAACTCTTCAAAATCATTTGAGTTCGAAGGGTAAATTATTGAACCAATTCTATCAAAAAGATATGATACGCAACCATTCTCCCCTAAATTTCCATTAAATTTATTAAATACTGTTCGAACTTCAGATGCTGTTCTATTTTTATTGTCAGTTAATGCTTCTACAATAATTGCTACTCCATCAGGACCAAAGCCCTCATATCTAATTTCAGAATAGTCACTTAAATCGCCCATTTCTGCCTTTTTAAGTACCTTTTCAATATTATCTTTAGGCATGTTTGCAGCCTTACAAGCTGCAATAGCAGCTCTCAAGCGTGGATTTGCTTCCGGGTCAACTCCTTGTTTAACTGCAACTGAAAGTTCTTTTCCTAAACGAGTAAAAATTTTAGCTCTTTTTGCATCTTGAGCGCCTTTTCTGTGCATAATATTTTTGAATTTAGAATGACCAGCCATAAATATCCCCAATTTTAACAATATTTAATCATGTAGGTGTTAAAACTCCCCCAATACGGATTGGTTCTATACTTAATGATTTTCCAGAATAATCATCAGTTTCAATACAAACACCGCAAATTGTAATTTCTCCTTCTGCTACTGTCAAATGAGACTTTTTTGAAAAAAATCTATCTATAGCTAAACTTTTTTCCATTCCAATAACAGAGTCATAGTTACCACACATACCTACATCAGTTTGAAATGCTGTTCCATTTGGAAGTATTCTAGCATCAGAAGTTGGCACATGTGTATGAGTGCCTACTATTGCAGAAACTTTCCCATCGAAATAGTTAGCTATTGCAATTTTTTCACTAGTAGCTTCACCATGCAAGTCTATAAAAATAGCATTATAATCATTGCCTAATTCTAAATTAAGTAAGGTTTCTTCAATTGATCTAAAAACAAAGTCATTTTTAGGCATGAATAAATTACACATAGCATTAATAATTAAAATAATTCTTCCATCATCTAGTACTAAACTTGTTTTACCTAATCCAGGAGTTCCTTCAGGCATATTAATAGGCCTTAATAATGAATTTGAATCGGTAATATATTTTATAATCTCTCTTTGATCCCAAACATGATTTCCTGTCGTAAGAACATCAACTCCAGCATCAAAAAACTGTTCTGCAATTTTAGGCGTTACTCCCCTTCCCCCAGCAGCATTTTCAATATTTATTATTATGATATCAGCTTCATATTTATTTTTTAATTTAGGCAACCCTGACAAGACTGTTTTTCTTGCTTCTCTACCAACAATATCTCCTAAAAAAAGTATTTTCAAAATATTCTCTATTTATTTGTTTTTAATTAATTTTAGGCCGTCTTCGTTTAGTATAGCGTTTAGTTTAATATCATGTTTTTCTGAAGGTATATAATTGCATTCCTGAAACTTGAAAGCAACTCCAATACTAATAATCTTATTATTCTTTGAATGAAGGTATTGAAGAGTTTTATCATAAAAACCACCTCCATAACCAATTCTATTTCCAAAAACATCATAAGCAAGCAAAGGCACTAATAATAAGTTAGGTAAGGTTTCCTCACAATATTCTGGAGGTTCTAGTATACCATATTTGCCAATATTCAATTTTGTATCAATATTCCATTTTCTGAAACTTAAATGAGAGTTATCCAAAGGCGTAACTGGAAGACAAATTAATGAACCAAAGGAATGCAATTTTTTTAATAAAGGAAGTGTATTAATCTCATTTCTAAATGGGTAAAACCCAGCAATATTGGATAATGCAAATGTATCAATTATTTCTTCAGCATAATTTGTAATCTCCAAAGAAACATAATTTGAATATTTTTTAGTTACTTTATTTCTTTTTGATAAAAAAAATTTTCTTAATTCTGATTTTGAAGAGGCAATAATTGACATAGTATAATTAAAAATTTGAGCAGTAGCCAAATTGCCGATGGTCTTAAAATCCTATGTGGCCTGAAAATACAGGTGGGCACCACAATAAAAAAGCCTGAGCTTGATCAGAGGCAGTTCCCTAAGGAAAAATATTGGCCCCAGAGGTGTTTTGCCTGTCAAACAATTGAGCTACTGCTTAATCCATTATAGTTTAATTGATTTTATCTGCAACTGTTTCAACTCTATGAGTGATTTTTTGGAGTGCTTCAAGCAAAAAGTCATGGTCAAGTCTTTTAGATAAAGAACTTTCATCTTTGAGTTTGTCTGCGATAATTAAACATGTCATTAAAAGAAGTCTTGCTTCTCCTATTTGGCCAACAGAAGAAACTAATTTCTCTAACTCATTATTTATAAATTTTGCTAAATTTTGAATATGTTCTTCTTGACCCTCTTCACAAGATATTTTGTAAATCTGGTTATTAACAATAATTTCAACAACACTTGTTTGTTCTTTACCCATACTCTTGTCTATTTAAATTCATCAATCAAACTAGTAACTTTATTTCTTAAATTTAAAAATTCTTTTTTTATATCTGAATTATCTTCAGCATTTTGATCAACTTTCAAATTCTTAATTTTATCACATCTAGTTTCAAGCTTGTCTAAAGCTTTATATAGTTTTTGAATTTCTAATTTAATTTGTTCCATTTAAAAATTTTTCTAATGATTCACAAGCTTGCTATTTAGAAATACAAGTGTCAACGAAGAAATTAAAATAAATACATTTTACTATTGATATTAATTAAAATTTAACTCATTACATTCAAAATAAAAAGTTAAATCAAAATGGAATTTTAAGATGAAGATAAATGGAAATGCTATTAAACAAGGCAACGTCATTGAACATAAAGGAGCATTATGGGTAGCAGTCAAAACTTCACATGTAAAACCAGGAAAAGGTGGGGCTTTCGCACAGGTTGAGTTAAAAAATCTTAGAGACAATACTAAATTAAATGAAAGATTTAGATCTTCTGAAACAGTTGAAAGGGTTATTTTAGAAGAGAAAAAAGCAACTTATCTATATGAAGATGGTGATAAATTAGTTTTCATGGATGCAATTTCATTTGAACAAAAGTTTCTATTAAAAGAATTAATTGGAGAAAAATCTGAATTACTAGAAGATGGATTGGAAGTGATTTTAAATTCTTTCAATGATGAAGTAATATCAGTTGATCTTCCTGATACTATAATTGTTGAGATTCTAGAAGCAGATGCTGTTGTAAAGGGACAAACAGCCTCCTCATCATATAAGCCTGCTAAAATTAAAAATGGGATAAGGATCCTAGTACCACCACATATTGAGACAGGAACAAAAGTTGTCATTAAAACAGAAGATAGATCATATGTGGAAAGATCAAAGGAATAATTTACAATGCAACCTTATCAAGGAAGATCGCCAATAATAAATGTCACCTCAAATGCTTGTGTATTTGCTGGGAAAAAACTGCTTAGGGATTTTTTAGAAATTGAAAACCTTCAAGTAACAAAAAAGGACATCTCTAAATTTTATAACAATGCGATTTTAAATGTGGAAAAAAACATAAGGCAGAGTTTATTAAAAGCAAGACCTGATTGGCATATTAACCCGAGCAAAATTGAAAATCAAACAGATGCGTGGATAATTAATGTACTATCTGGCAAAGAAAACTTTTTGCACGGAATCCCACATGTAGCAATTTCAATCGCATCTTACAATAATGGGAAACTATCATCTGGTTGCATCTATGACCCTTTGAGGAAAGAGCTGTTTTTCTGTGAACTAGGAAAAGGTGCTTATTTAAACGAGAGAAGAATTAGAGTATCAGGACGAAGTTTACTTAATAAATCTCTGATTTCACTAAATTCTGAAGAAATCTTTTTTGAAATGATTCAAAAATTAAAATTAGAAGGTGCAAGCATAAGAATTTCAGGCTGCCCATCATTGGACTTAGCTTGGGTTGCATCAGGTAGAATTGATGCATGTTTGAATACAACTCACAAGTTTGAGGATTTAGCTGGTATCTTACTAATAAAAGAGGCTGGCGGTTTTTGTACTGACTTTGAAATGTCTGAAAACAATGGTTTCAAAAAAGATATTTGTGCAGGTAATCCTTCAATTTATAGTAATTTAATTAAGGTTTTAAAATTACATAATTCTAAATAGAATGTACCATCTTATTCCTGACACTTTTGAAATATATAAATTTACTTGGTGTTATTATGACTGATCCAAGAAAATACTTGTTTAGAATGCTAATATTTATTTTTATTGTTTCTGCAATTGTAATTGTTTTGAACAAACCATTAATTGGAGCTTTTCAAGCTAACATTGCTATTAATGGCTTAATTTTAAGTGTACTTTTTATTGGAATAATTTTCTTATGCAGACAAACAATAAAACTTGTACCAGAAAAAAATTGGATAGAGAGTCTTAAAGACCAAAATAGAACGATTACAGATCCTATTTTAATGGCCCCCTTGGCTCATATGCTTGGGAAAGAGTCAAACTTGAAAAACTTTTCCATTTCAGCAGCAGCATTAAGATCTGTGTTAGATGGAGTAGCCGGTCGTTTAGATGAGAGTAGAGAAATATCAAGATATCTTATTGGACTTTTAATATTTTTAGGCCTTTTGGGAACATTCTGGGGATTAATTGGTACAGTAGGTTCTGTGAGCAATGTAATAAGTGGACTTAATTTTGGCAACCAAGACACAAATTTAATTTTTTCAAGTTTACAAGAGGGTCTAGAAACCCCTTTAGAAGGAATGTCAACAGCATTTTCTTCTTCTTTATTTGGTTTAGCAGGCTCTCTTATTTTAGGTTTTTTGGATCTTCAATTAGGACAAGCATCTGGAAGATTTTACCAGGATTTGGAAAATTGGCTTTCATCTTCTGTAAAAATATCAAATAACAATAATCAAAATCCTTTAGCTGATAATATAAGTTACTCTGATAGTTTAAGTGAAGGTGCTGCTCAACACTTATCAGAATTAGCATCAGCTCTAACAAATATTGAAGCAGATAGATCAAGATTACTTAACCAAATAACAGAATTAAACACACAATTAAGAAGGTTGGCAGATCAAATAGAAAACGATAATTCAATTCAAAAAAAATTACCTGTTATTGAGGCCCAATTACAAAGTCTTTCTGAAGAAGCAAGAAATCACTACTCATCTCAAGTTGATATAATAAAAAGTGAAACAAGAGCATTGGGAACTTCAATCAAAAAAACAAAGATACAGCAATCATCTAATAAAAATATAAAGCTCAGAGCTGACTAAATGTCTTTGTCCCGCATTCGTAATATTAAAAATGATAACCTTACATGGCCAGGTTTTGTTGATGCATTAGCAGCCTTGTTAATGGTTGTAATATTTGTATTAATGATTTTTAGTATAGCGCAATTTTATCTTAATCAAATTGTAAGTGGGCAAGATGAAGCATTATTTGATTTAAATAAAGAGATCAATAATCTTTATAATTTGCTTCAAATCGAAAAAGATCAAAACTCAGATTTAAAAAATCAAATTAACATTATTAATATAAAATTAGAAAACGCTAACAATGAAATAACTATTAAAAAAAATGAAAATGATGCACTTTCACAATTAATTTCTTCACTAGAAATTTCTTTAAAGGAAAAAGAGAAAGAAATAGATAATATTAAACAAGAGCTAACTAATAAAAGTCAAATTCTTGAAGTTAGAAACAATGAACTCAATGCAGAAAAAGATAGAAATCAGAAAGAAATTTCAAATTATGAAAACAGGTTAGGGGAATTAGAAAATCAATTAAATTTAAGCAGGAACGAATTAGCTGTTAAAATTGACAATATTTTAAAACTTGAAAAGTTGAAAAGTAATTTACAAATTGAAATAGAAAATATTATTTCAAACAATAAAGAAATTAATGCTGATTTGCTTCAAGAAAGAGATTATTCAAAAACTCTTGAAGAAAAGATTGCTTCCTTAAAGGATAAAGCAATTTTAGAACAAACTAAAAACGCAAAAAGTTCAGAAGAAATTATTAAATTAAGATCTCAAATAAATCTCTTAAGAACAGCATTATCAGAAGTGAATTTAAAACTTAGCCAATTACAAGCTTTATTTGAAAAACAAAAAGTTGAAGATCAGAAGAAGAAAATCGAGACAGCCAATTTAGGTAAAGAACTTAATTCTGCGTTGGCATCAAGGGTAAAAGAATTACAAAAATTTAGATCTGAATTTTTTGGGCGATTGAGTGAATTACTGGAAACTAGAGATGAAATCCGCATTGTAGGAGATAGATTTGTATTTCAGTCAGAGGTTTTGTTTGAAAAAGGTTCCGCCAATCTTGAGTTTAGTGGCAATGAGCAATTAAAAAAATTATATTTAACCTTAGATGAAATAGCAGAAACCATACCGCAAGATATTAATTGGGTACTTCAAGTTGAAGGCCATACTGATAGTATTCCCATTACTGCAGGAAGATTTAAAGATAATTGGGATTTATCTACAGAGAGGGCTCTATCAGTAGTGAGATTTTTAATTGATCAGGGAATTGATCCGCAAAGACTGTCAGCAACAGGTTACGGCGAGTTTCAGCCATTACAAAATCTTGATACTGATTTAAGTCAAGAGCAGAAAAATAGTAAAAACAGAAGAATAGAGTTAAAATTAACGCAAAGGATTGTTGATTAAAAATAAAATATGCTTGCAAAAAAAAAGTATAAGTTGTATTTAGGTTAAAAATTTAAACGGTTACTATGAAAAAAGATATTCATCCTGACTATCATGAGATCACAATCGAAATGACTGATGGAAGCAAATACAAAACAAGATCTACCCTAGGTAAAGAGGGTCATCATTTAAAACTTGATATTGACCCTAAAACACACCCTGCTTGGACTGGACAACATCGAATAGTGGACTCTGGTGGACAGGTTGCAAGATTTAATAAAAAATTTGGCAAATTGGGAATCTAATTTTTCTTTTTTATTATAGATTGTGCTGCAGCTAGCCTTGCTATAGGTATCCTAAAAGGTGAAGCAGAGATATAATCCAATCCTATTTCTTCAAAAAATTCTATTGAATTTGGGTCACCACCATGTTCACCACAAACACCTAATTTTAAGAATTTGTTTGTTTCTTTTCCCTTTTTAATTCCAATTTTTAACAATGAACCAACAGCCTCTTTATCTATTGAAATAAAAGGGTCATTTTGAAAAATACCATCTTCTAGATACTTATTTAAAAAATTTCCTATATCATCTCTACTTATGCCAAAAGTTGTTTGTGTTAAGTCATTTGTTCCAAAACTAAAAAATTCAGCAGATGAAGCCAATTGATCTGCACAGAGGGCTGCTCTAGGCAATTCAATCATAGTTCCTACTAAATAATCAATTTTTTCTTTCATTTTTATTGTGATTGTAGAGGCTACTTTATCTATTATTTCCTTGCATACATCAATTTCTTTTGAAGTTGACGCAAGTGGTATCATTATTTCTACATTAACTTTTTGATTTACTTTTTTTTGAATATTAACAGCCGCTTCAAATATTGCCTTTGATTGCATTTCACATATTTCGGGGTAACTTACAGCCAGCCTACAACCTCTGTGACCAAGCATTGGATTGGCCTCATGCAATTTGAGTGATTGTTCTTTAATTTTCTCTAAACTTATTCCCGTTGTTGTAGAAAGCGAAATCATATCTTTCTCATTATTAGGCAAAAATTCATGTAGAGGTGGGTCAAGTAATCTAATTGTGACTGGAAGGCCTTTCATTATTAAAAAAAGGTCCTCAAAATCTTTTCTTTGCATTGGTAAAAGCTTATCAAGAGCATTTTCTCGTTCATTACTGTCTTCTGCTAATATCATTTGCCTCATAACATTAATTCTATTTTCATCAAAAAACATATGCTCAGTTCTGCACAAGCCAATACCTTCTGCACCAAACTTAATTGCCGTTTTAGCATCATTTGGTGTTTCAGCATTTGTCCTAACTTTTAATCTTCTTAATTTATCAGCCCATTTCATCAAAGTTACAAAACTTTCAGACATTTCAGGGTATACTGTTGGGACTTGGCCGAGATAAACATTACCTGAAGAACCATCGATTGTAATTTCTGTGCCAGGCTTTATTTTTTTTTCACCAAAAAATATAATTTTATTTTCAAAGTCTATTCTTAATTGATTCGCACCTGTTATGCATGCTCTTCCCATCCCTCTTGCAACAACAGCAGCATGACTTGTCATTCCGCCTCTTGAAGTAAGGATTCCACATGCAGCATGCATGCCTGAAATATCTTCTGGACTAGTTTCTAATCTTACAAGTATAACACTCTCACCGGCAGCAGATAATTTGACAGCATCATCTGATTCAAGGACAATTTTACCAGATACAGCACCTGGTGATGCTGGCATTCCTCTAATCAGGAAATCAGACTTTGCGTTATTATCCAAAGTTGGATGGAGAAGTTGATTTAAACTTTCTGGTTCTACTCTTATTAATGCATCATTAGTATTAATTTTTCCTTCATAAACCATATCAACAGCAATTTTGATTGCTGCCTCGGCAGTTCTTTTACCATTTCTAGTTTGGAGCAAAAACAGCTTATTATCTTGAACGGTAAACTCAATGTCTTGCATATCTCCATAATGTTTTTCTAGAACTGACCGACATTCCAAAAGTTCTTCATAGATTTTTGGCATTTTTACTTCTAAACTTTTATCAGCAGTGAAATCATCTTCTGTATCTTTAGATAATGGATATGGTGTTCTAATCCCAGCTACAACGTCTTCACCTTGAGCGTTGATTAAATATTCGCCATAAAAAATATTTTCCCCATTATTTGGGTTCCTTGTAAAAGCAACACCAGTTGCACAATCTTCACCCATATTTCCAAATACCATGGATTGAATATTTACAGCAGTACCCCAACTTGAAGGTAAATTATTTAATTTTCTGTATGTAATCGCACGATTATTCATCCAACTGGAGAAAACTGCACTTATTGCTCCCCATAGTTGCTCAGATGGATCTTGGGGGAATGGACGATTTAATTCATTTAAAACTATTTTTTTATATGTTTCTGTCAGGTCTTTTAAATTTTGAGGTGTTAGCTCGGTATCTTCAGAGTATCCATTTTCAATTTTTATGTCCTCTAGCGCATCCTCAAATAAGGAATTATCAATTTCAAGCACAACGTCTGAATACATTTGAATAAACCTTCTATAACTGTCAAATGCAAATCTTTCATTTTTTGTACTTTGAGCAAGTCCATTAACAGCTTCATTGTTAAGGCCAAGATTCAAAATCGTATCCATCATACCTGGCATAGAGGCCCTAGAGCCAGATCTCACAGATAACAAGAGAGGATTAGAATTACTACCAAATTTCATTTTAGTAAAATTTTCGATTTTTTTTATATTTTTTTTGATTTCTAATTTAAGTTTTTCAGGTAGTGATTTATTGTTGTTATAATAATAAGTGCAGACTTCAGTAGAAATTGTAAAACCATGTGGTACTGGCAGTCCCAAATTACACATCTCAGCAAGATTAGCCCCCTTACCACCTAATAAGTCCCTCATTTCAGCTTTGCCTTCAGTTTGTCTGTCACCAAAGTAATAAACTAATTTTTCCACAATTCTATAAACTCCTATGTTTGGGACTGAAGTTATCAAAATTAATAATTAATTAAAAATAAATTAATTATTTTTTTTTTTTAATTTTTTTTAATTTTTTAACTACCCTCAAGTTTACGAAGATCTCCAATGTCTAATAATTTTTCTCTAAGCAAAGCTAAGATTGAAAGTCTTCTTTTTTTAATTAATGGATCACTATCATTGATTTTTAAATTTTCAAAAAACTCAAAAGTTATATCTTTTAATGACGATCTTTGACTTAGCATTTTTAAATAATCATGCGTTTTTTCAATATTATTAATTGCATTTAAAATATTTACTTCCTCCCTTACATATTCACTTTGAATTTTAGTATTCAAGATTTCTATTTTCTTGTTTTGTTTTTCTTCAATATGGAGAATATTTGATACTCTTTGCCAAAGTAATTTAAGTTCATTACCTTCTTTAGTATCTAAAAAGTTATTTAATATAACTAGCCTTTCATTTGTTTTCGATAAATATGTAAGATCATTATCTACTAAACAATTGATTACATCATATTTTATATTTTTCTCTCTAAGTAAAACTTTGTATCGGTCAATAATAAAAGATTTAATTTTTTGTTTATCAATATTTTTTTTATTAATTTGTTTAGAAGTGAATTCAATTAAACTATCTAAATTTATTAATATATTTCCCTCTATCAAAACCCGTATAATACTTAATGCTGATCTTCTTAAGCCAAATGGATCTTTACTACCAGAAGGCAATTGACCTATAATAAAAAATCCAACCAAATGATCAATTTTATCAGATAAAGAAATAATATTTACACCGGTGTTTGTTGACACCTCTCCAGAACTTCCTTTAGGTAAATAATGCGATCTAATTAAATCTGAAACATCTTTGCCTTCATTAGATGAATAGTAACCACCCATAATTCCTTGTAGTTCAGGAAATTCACCAACCATTCCTGTTAGCAAATCAACCTTACACAAAAGTGCAGCTCTTTTAATAGGTTTTACATTACTTATATTTATTTCTTTTGAGATAAAATCTGATATTTTTTCAATTCTTTTAGATTTATCGTACAAAGAACCTAATCCTTCAAAGTATGAAACTTTCTTCAAGTCCTCAAGCATGCTAGAAAACGTTTTTGATCTGTCACTTTCCCAAAAAAATTTGGCATCTTGTAACCTTGATCTAAGAACTTTTTCATTCCCTAATATTATGTTTTTATCCCTAGAAGTTTTTGTTGGCATATTTGAAACAAATACAAAGTAAGGTTGAATTAAATGAGATTTGTCCTCAACAGCAAAATATTTTTGATGTACTTTCATTACGGTCATTAAAACTTCTCTTGGTAAGGACATAAAAGATTCATCAATCTTTCCCACCAAAGAGTTTGGCCACTCAACCAGACCACAAACTTCATCTAAAGTATGATTATCATTTATTAAAAAAAAGTTATTTTTTTTTGAAATCTTTTTAAATTGTTCAAGAATTTTAGCTCTTTTTAAAATTGGATCTACTAGGACATAGTTGGCTTTTAGTTTTTTCTCATATTCATTTTGATTTTTAAAAAAGATCTTTTTCTTTATTACAAAACTATGTCCATATGAAAAATTTCCGTTTTCAATTATCTGATCATTGTTGCTAATCTCAAATTTAATACTTTTGTTATTATACAAAACACAAACACTTTTAAGAGGCCTTACCCATCTAAGTGAACCACTTCCCCATTTTTGAGATTTTGGCCAAGGAAAATTTTTTAATATATTAATAATTATTTTTGGAATTTCTTCATCTAAAGTTTTACCTTTCTTATTATTTAGGTAGAATAGAAAATCACCTTTAGGTGTTTTTTTAAGCTTTAATTCATTTCTAGATACGCCTAAAGATTTTGCAAATCCGTCAATTGCTTTATCATTTGCATCCGCTCTAGGGCCTCTTTTTTCTTCAACCACATCGAGCTGTTTAGGTGAAACGTTTTTAATGTTAATTGAAATCCTTTTAGGGCCAAAATATTCTTTAGAAACTCCAAAACTAAATCTATTTTCATTTAGGGCCTGAAATAAACCCTCTTTCAAACTTTTTGATGAGGTTTCTTGCATCCTGGAAGGAATTTCTTCTGAATAGAATTCTATGAACAAATCAGACAAAATTTTAATCCTCAAAAGACTTCATATAAGCTTCACAACAACCTCTAGCTAAATCCCTTATTTTAAGGATAAAGCCTTGCCTCTCAGAAACTGAAATTGCACCTCTAGCGTCTAAAAGATTGAATATATGACTTGACTTTAAACATTCGTCATAGGCTGGCAAAGGCAGAGGAGTATCATTGTTAAGCAAATTTTTACATTCATTCTGGGCTATTTCAAATTGTGTATAAAGAGAATTGATATCTGCCCTATCAAAATTGTATTCTGAAAATTCTTTTTCATTTCTTAAAAATATATCTTTGTAATAAACAGTATTATTACTATTGCTGACCCACTCAATATCAAAAATATTTTCAATATTTTGTATAAACATAGCTAATCTCTCTAAACCGTATGTAAGTTCTAATGGGATTGGTGAACATTCAATACCACCCACTTGCTGGAAATATGTAAATTGAGATATTTCCATGCCATCACACCAAACTTCCCATCCAAGTCCCCACGCACCTAAAGTAGGACTTTCCCAATCATCCTCAACAAATCTAATATCATGCTCATTTATATTTAAACCGATTGCCTCTAAACTTCCCAAAAATAAATCTTGGCTATTTTCTGGTGAAGGCTTGAGTATGGTCTGAAATTGATAATAATGTTGAACCCTGTTAGGATTTAATCCGTATCTTCCATCTGTTGGTCTCCTAGATGGTTGAACATAAGCAACATTCCATTTCTGTTCTGGTCCAAGGCTTCTTAGAGTAGTAGCTGGATGAAATGTTCCTGCACCAACTTCTTTATCATATGGTTGTAATATTACACATCCTTGATTTGCCCAATAACTTTGCAGATTAAGAATTATTGACTGAAAATCTATTTTGATTTTTGCTCTTGAAGACATAATTAAAATTAAGAAATATTTTATATTTTAAATAACTTACTATTCAAATAACTTACTAACTGTTTTGGCAATCAATATTTTGGCATCTTTCACCATCAATCCAATTTCCACATTCTGCGCATTTTATGTTTTTTCTAGTGTCTTTTAAATTACTATTTCGACGATCAAAAAATTTAAATATTGTCCAAACAATCCATAAAATTGCTACTAAAACCAATATTTTTTGAATTGAAAGCATTTAAAGCCCAAACCGATTCCAATAAGCTTTGTTATCAATTTCATCAAATATTTTGCTTATGAGAGGATTAAATGCACTTTGCAAAATACCAGATAAAAAACCTTTTTTCTTTGTAATAAATTTCAATTTTACTTTTGGCCCAAATCTCTCTCTTAGAACTGTTCTTATCTCACCAATTTCATCAATTAAACCTAGTTTCTTTGCTTCTTCACCCGACCAAAAAGCACCTGTAAAAATGGTGTTATCATCTGATAACTTATTTCCTCTTCTCTTACTTACAAGATCAACAAATGCTTTTTGAGTATCATTCATAATATTTTTAAGCATTTGCACGTCTTCTTTCTTTTCAGGTTTAAATGGATCTAGTGACCCTTTTGATTTGCCAGTCGTATATACCCGTCTTTCAACCCCTAATTTATTAATTGCTTCCGTAAAACCAAATGAAGCAGAAATTACTCCAATTGAACCAACAATTGAAGATTTGTCTGCAAAGATTTCATCTCCTATGCACGAAAGCCAGTAACCCCCAGATGCTGCAACATCTTCTATAAACACCATAATTGGTACATCTTTTTTTTCCGCGAGGTACCTTACTCTTTGATAAATTAGAGAGGACTGAACTGGCGAACCACCCGGGGAATTTATTATTATAGCAACAGCACTTGGATTGCTCTCAGAGAATGCTTTTTTTATATTTGGTTCTAGATTTTCAGCATTAATTTTACCCTTGCCTATGCCACCACCAGTGCCAATAATACCCTCGAATCTTAAAACAGGCACAATTGGTTTACCTTTGCCAAAAAGTTTCAAAATAAAATTAAAAATTTTTTTCATTTTTTAGTCTTTACATTTTATTATATTAATTGTCTTACGATTTTGATTATAAAAATTACATTAAATGTATATATATTAAAAACAATTATATACAATATTCTATTAATAAATACTTTTTAAAATTTTTATGGAAAAAATAACATCAATATTTTCTGAAAGGCTATTGAAAGTTAATGAGCTTATTTTAAAAAAAATGGATTCATCAATACCTTTAATTTCTGAGATAGCTGAGTATATACTTGCTGCTGGGGGAAAGAGGTTAAGGTCATTACTTGCGTTGTCTTCAGCAAAACTATTAAATTATAATGGACCTGATAAAGATGTTTGCTTAGCTGCAGCTGTGGAATTGATCCACACTGCTACGCTGCTTCACGACGATGTTGTAGATAAGTCAAATAAAAGACGAAACAAGAAAACAGCCAATGAAGTATGGGGGAATGAACCATCTATTTTAGTGGGTGATTTTTTGTTTAGCAGAGCATTTGAACTTATGGTTGACACCAACTCTTTAGAAGTTTTGAAAACACTTTCAAAAGCATCATGTAAGATTTCAGAAGGTGAAATGAAACAGTTAATTTTTCAAAACAATATTAACATATCGAAGACTGACTATATAAATATAATCAAAGGAAAAACTGCTGAACTTTTTTCCGCAGCGTGTAAATCAGGAGCAATAATTTCTACAAATGATTCTGATGAAATTTCAGCATTAGAGAATTTTGGAAAAGAGTTAGGTATATCTTATCAATTAGTTGATGATGCATTAGATTATCAATCTGAAAATAAAAACTTTGATAAATCAATTGGAGATGACTTCAAAGACGGTAAAATCAGTTATCCTATTATAATATCATGGGAAAATAGCAAAACGGAAGAAAAGAATTTCTGGAAAAGAGTTATAGTTGAACAAAAACAGACAGAAAGTGATTTTTCCAAAGCAAAAGCATTAATTAATAAGCATCAAGGAATTAAGAAAACATATGAATTAGCAAGTTTACATGCTGAAAAAGCAATTAACGCATTATCAATATTTGAAAACTCAAATATCAAGGAAAGTTTAATTGAAGTAGCTAATATGAGTCTAAGTAGATTAAATTAGTTTAATGAATACAAATAAATATGATGAAATTATAAAGAAAAATTATAGACTTAAAATTACCCATCTAAATGATAAAGGTTACGGTGTAGCGTCTAATTTATTGATCAACAAAATAATTAAAAAAAAAATTGTTTTAATAGTTCCTGGAACACTAGCTGGCGAAATTATTTTAGCTAAGCCAATAAAAATTATTAATGAAAAAATGTTTTTTAGGATTTCAAAGGTTCTAACTTCTGATCAAAATAGAAAAAAACAAGACTGTAAAAAATTTCTAATATGTGGTGGATGCGATTTTAGGCATATAAATGAATTGTGGCTGCAAAATTACAAGTTGATGGATCTGAATGATTTCAACAAAAAGCTAAAAATAAAATTTCAAGTACTTCCAATATTCCAATCAAATAATTATTCTCGACAGCGTGCAAGTTTTGCTTGTGAGATTAAAAATGGTGTATTTAAAGTCGGATTCATATCAATGTTTAAAAATCAAATTGTAGAACTAAATGAGTGTAAAACTCTTAATAGAAGCTTATTAAAAATTTTTCAAAGTTTCAAAAGTAAATTGTCAAATTTTATTATCAAAAAAAATTTTAAATTTAAAATTCAAATTAATTTGTTGCAGAAAGGTGGGGATGTACTATTTGATCTTCATAGCTTTTCAACAGAAGAAGTTTTTTATATTGATGAACTATTAAACTTTTTGATTTCCATCAACGTAATAAGAGTCAGCTTTAAACAAAATAATCATTTATCAATATTTCCTTTTAACAATGAACATAAACATGATTTGGGAAAATTGAATGGTATCCAATTATACTCTTTTCCGCAACCAGGAGGATTTTTACAAGCAACTAAATCTGGAGAAAGAAATATAATTAAATATGTTTTGTCAGCTGTTAAAGGATCAACTAAGGTTATAGATTTGTTTTGTGGAAGCGGCACTATTTCTATACCACTAAATCAAATAACTAAAACAATATGCGTTGACTCAAATAAAGCTGCATTAGAGGGATTAAATAAAGGATTAAAATTTAATACATCTAAACATAAGTATGAAATAATACATCAAGATTTACTAAAAAAACCCATTGAGAAAAAACTACTAAATGAAGTTGATTCCATTGTTTTAAATCCACCATTCAAAGGTGCAAAGAATCAAATTAATGAAATAGTCAAATCAGATGTAAATATAGTAGTTTATGTATCTTGTAACTTTAAAACTTTTGAAAGAGATGCAAAAGTTCTCCTTAGCAATGACTTTATGATAGCTTGGGTAAAGCCCATAGATCAATTTCCATATACAAATCATTTAGAAATTGTAGCAAAATTTGTTAAAATTTGATAAAGTATTTTGTGAGCTTGCTAAAAAAATCTTTTACTATAGGTAACCATAGAACATCCATTTCATTAGAACCAGAATTTTGGGATGTCCTTGAAATAAAAGCTAAAGAGCGGGATGTTTCTTTAAGCAAGTTAGTTTTAAAAATTGATAATGAAAAACCAAAAGATTATAATAATTTAGCTTCTTACATAAGGATTTGGGTTTTAAGAAAAATAGGCTAATTGATAAGTTTTGGTAATGTATTAAGATGTTCAAATTATGTATACTAGAAGCTGGTTATATAAACCCAGCATTAAAAGATAAATACCTTCCATATTCAGATTTATTTAAAGACTTTCTTAAGTATAAAACAAGAAACTGGCATGTATCTTCTTACAGATTGTATGAAAGTGAATTTCCTCACAGTATAAATGATTTTGATGGTTTCATAATTACTGGGAGTTCATTTGGTGTATATGAAAATTTTTCTTGGATTGTTAAAACGATTAGACTAATTAACCAAATTATAAGTAAAAAAAAGCAACTTGTTGGTATCTGTTTTGGTCACCAAATTATAATTCAAGCATTAAATGGTTTAATTGAAAAATCTATATATGGATGGGGAGCTGGTATAAAAAAAATAAATTTTTTCAAAAACAAACCATGGCTTCCCAATAATTTAAGCTACACAAATCTAATTTCTTTCCATCAAGATCAAGTTGTTGAAATTCCAAACTGTGTAGATCATTTAGCAGGTAATGATTTTTGTAAATATTATTCACTTTCTTTAGAAGATATTGTCTTTACAATTCAAGGTCATCCTGAGTTTTCAAAAAAATACACTTTAGATTTACTAAACCTAAGAAGAGAAGGAATAGGTGAAGTTGAATATCTTAAAGGAGTAACAGAATTAAAAAAATTGGATCACCAAGGCAAGCTATTTGGAAATATTATAGCAAATTTCCTAGAGAGAAAATTTTAATAAATGAACTTAATATGTCACTAATTATAGGTTTTGATGCTGGTGGTACTTTTACGGATTCAGTGGTCTTTAACACTGAAACCAAAAAAATTATTTCTTCAGGAAAAGCACTTACAACTAATTTTGACTTATCTCAAGGCATAAAAAAATCACTTAATGTAACTTTAAAAGATCTACCAATAGGAGATAAAAAAAATATTAAACAAATAATTGTTTCGTCTACTCTTGCAACCAACTCTCTTATAAATTCCAACGGATGTAGAGTGGGTTTAATTCTTATTGGCTTTGATAAATCAATATTTGAAAATCAACCTCTAGTTGATGCCTGCAATCATGGAAATATGTGCCTAGTAAAAGGAGGTCACGATGCTGAAGGCAATGAAAAAGAAAAATTAGATTTTAAAAGTATAAAAAAGTTTGTTGAAATCAACAAAAGTAAATTTGAGAGCATCGCCATCGCAAGTCAATTTTCAACTAGAAATCCCGATCATGAAAATAGAACAAAAGAGTTTTTAGTAAAGAAAAATAAAATTAAATTACCTATAACTTGCAGTCACGAGCTTTCATTTGAGCTAAATGGTCCAAAGAGAGCAATTACATGTGCTCTTAATGCAAGCTTAACTCATATAATTTCTGATTTACTGAATAATATTGAGTTAATCTTAAAAGAAAAAAAGATAACAGCAAAAATAATGGTCGTTAAAGGTGATGGATCTCTTATAGATTCAAAGACTGCAAGATACAGGCCTATAGATACGACTATGTCAGGACCAGCTGCATCCTGTATAGGCGCTGCTTGGCTAACAGGAAAAAAAGATGCGATTATAGTTGATATTGGTGGAACCTCTACAGATATTTCTCTATTAAACTCAGGGTACCCTGAGGTTTCAAAACAAGGAGCTAGAATAGGTGTATGGGACACTATGGTTGAAGCTATTTCTATTTCAACTCAAGGTTTAGGTGGTGATAGTGAAATTCTGTTTGAAGAAACAAATTCTAATTTAGATATTAATCTTGGCCCCAAAAGAGTTGTTCCATTATCTATAATATCTGAGAGATTTCCTTCAGTTTTAAGTATTTTAAAAAAACAATCTAAATTCCCTTTTTATAGTCATACAGATTGTATCTTTGTATGGAAAAAAAATATTTCTAAAAACTTAAATTGGCTAAGCAAAATTGAAAAAATTACTTTTGAAAAACTTCACATCAACGAAGTTTCTTCTTTAAGTGAAATTGCACCAAATCAAGCTAGTTATGGCGCAGTTTACCGATTAATAAAGTATAATCTAGTTGAAGTTTCCAGTTTCACCCCAACTGATGCAGTGCACGTATTAGGAATTTATAATGCCTTCGACACAAAAGCTGCAAATTTGGGCGCATTAATAATTTCGAAAAGAAAAAACAAATCAGGCGAATTTATTTTTAATTCAAAAGAACAGTTCGCAAAAATAGTTTTAAATAAACTTTTTGAGCAAAGTGCAATTTCTATATTTAATTTTACTACAAAAAAAATATTTAATAATTCTGAAAATAATTTTTTAAATAATAATTTGTTCTGTAAATATGTTTTTGATCAAAAAGAAAAATTAGCAAAAATAAATTTAAAGTTAAATACACCAATAATATCAATAGGTGCTTCTGCCGCTTCTTATTATCCAAAAATAGCATCATTATTAAATACAAAAAATATAACCCCAGAAAATTTCCAAGTAGCGGGTGCAGTTGGTGCGGCTATAGGTTCAATAAAACAAACAGTGAAAATTTTAATAACTAAAGATCAGAATGAAAAATACAGAGTTCATTTTCCATCAAAAGTTAAAACTTATAGTAAGCTTGAAAAGGCTATAAATGATGCAAAATTTGAAGGAAATTATTTATCCAAAAATAAATGCATATTAAATGGCGCTACAAAAACAAGAACAAAAACTGAAGTCCAAAAAAAGGAAATAGATTTAAAAAATAATAAAAAAGTATTTTTAGAATATATCGTAATATCTACCACTACTGGGAAAATAAATTAGATTGGTAGGCCCTGAGGGACTTGAACCCCCGACATACCCGTTATGAGCGGGTTGTTCTAACCAACTGAACTAAGGGCCTACATTTATTAATTACTAAATTTCATAATTTTAAAAAAAAATCAATCACTATTATGCTTCTAGGAAACTTCTTAATTTACGTGAACGTGATGGATGCTTTAATTTTCTTAATGCTTTTGCTTCAATTTGTCTTATTCTTTCCCTAGTTACACTGAATTGCTGACCAACTTCTTCTAAAGTATGATCTGTATTCATACCGATACCAAAACGCATTCTCAAGACCCTTTCTTCTCTCGCAGTAAGACTAGCTAGTACTCTTGTTGTTGTTTCTCTTAAATTCGATTGAATTGCGGCTTCTAAAGGTTGAATTGCATTCATATCTTCTATAAAATCACCTAAACTATTGTCTTCTTCATCACCTATTGGTGTTTCAAGGCTTATAGGTTCTTTAGCGATCTTAAGAACTTTTCTAACTTTATCTAAAGGCATTGAGAGTTTTTCTGACAATTCTTCCGGTGTTGGCTCTCGTCCAATTTCATGTAACATCTGTCTAGAAGTCCTTACAAGTTTATTAATTGTTTCTATCATATGAACAGGAATTCTTATTGTCCTTGCTTGATCAGCTATAGATCTAGTTATAGCCTGCCTTATCCACCAGGTTGCATAAGTTGAAAACTTATATCCTCTTCTAAATTCAAACTTATCTACGGCTTTCATCAAACCAATATTTCCCTCTTGAATTAAATCTAAAAATTGAAGCCCTCTATTTGTATATTTTTTTGCAATTGAAATGACTAACCGAAGATTTGCCTCAACCATTTCTTGTTTAGCTCTAGAAGCTTCTCTATCACCCTTATGGATATTTTTCACAAGCTCTTTGAAATCAAGAGCTGACAATTTTACATCAGTACAAATTTTAATAATTTTGTTTCTAATTGCTTCAATGTCCTCACGATTTTTATCTACAGTTTTTAAGATTTTGTCATTTTTCTTTAATTTTTCTGGCCAATTTGGATTAATTTCATTTCCTGTCCAAGAATTTAAAAAACTTTTTTTACTTACACCAGCTTTCAAAAAAATTTCTAATATCTGACTTTCTAATTTAATAAGGTTTTTATTTTTTTCATAAAGACTATGCTTTAATTCATCTATACGATTGGTGTTCAACTTGATTGATTTCATCTGATCAAGAAGAACAAACCTTTCATCTAAAATCTTTTTTTGTAATTGAGATGGTATTTTTTCACCTTTTAACAGGTGATCAATATATTTTGTTTGTTTGTTTAATATTTTTTTTGAATTAGAAGAAAATTCGCCTAGTTCATGCATTACTTGATCTCTTACTAAATTTTCTAACATAGCTAATGACATTGATGAGTTGTCTTGATCATCCTCAATTTCATCATCTAATTCTTCTTCACCATCAACTAAATTTTCTTCATCTTTTACTTTCTTGTCATCTTCACTATCATTACTAACCTTTTTTAATTTATCATTATTATTTTCTTCATTAACTAAGCTAATTTTACTATTATTTTCTATATTAATATTGCCTGGCTCCTCAATATCAATACTTTCATCTTGCTGTACAGAAGCATCTAAATCTATAATATCACGTAGGAGTTTCTCACCTGTTTCAAGTTCTTTTTTCCATATGTTAATACTATTAATTGTTGTAGTACATTCATATACTGTGCCAATGAGAACTTCTTTTGCAGCTTCAATTCTTTTTGCAATTGCAATTTCTCCTTCTCTGGAAAGCAACTCTACACCACCCATTTCCTTTAGATACATTCTTACCGGATCATCGGTTCTTCCAGTTTCATCATTAAGATTGCCAGATGATCCATCTTGATTATCTTTTTCTTGCAAATCATCCGCATCTTCATCTTTATCGACTACAGTTATTCCTAATTGATCAATTGAAGCATGAAGATCTTCAATCTGGTCAGATGAGAGGCTTCCTTCAGGAATTGCCTTATTAATCTCATCCCAAGTGAGTATTTTCTTTTCTTTTCCTTTTTTAATAAGTTTTTTTATATCAGTGCTAGTCAAGTCAATTAAATTATTTTCATTATTTAATTCGACTTTATCTTGGGACTTACTTTTAATTTTTTTTGAAGTTCTTGGCATCTATTCCTCGAATATAATCATTTTCTAAATTCTTTGCTTGTCATTTAATTTTCGGTTTAAAAGATCAGAAAAATTATATTTAATCTCGTTAATTGTCTTGTCAGAAGGATTATAACCTATCCATTTAATA
>CACMFN010000009.1 GCA_902612965.1 uncultured SAR116 cluster alpha proteobacterium
ACCTCTAGTTAGGCTTATAGATCCATGGAAAGGTTCTTTAAAAAGAGGCGAAAAATCGTTTTTATCACACCCAAAATTTATATCTAAAAGTTATTGGAATTCTTTTGAATGGCTGAGGGATCTTAAGGAATTACAAAGTGAAAAATCTGGTGTCAAATCAAGAGAGTTAATTAGAGAGTGGCATGAGAATAATAATGATTGGGATGAAATAGTCTGGTCACCAGTAATGATCTCGAAAAGGCTTAGTAATATTCTTTTTTGTTATGGAAACTTTGCGGACTCAGCTGATCCAAACTTTCAAGAAGAATTAATGAAAAATTTTGCAACTCAAGCAAGATGTTTAGAACTTGATTTTCAGGGAAAAATAAATCCTCGTGATATTCTGTATACACTTGTAGGCAAGATGGCTAGTAGAGTTTGTCTTTCAAAGGAAAGTAGAGATGTAGATGAGGTAATATCTGAGGTTATAATTGAAATTAAAAAGGTAATTAATGAAGACGGAATGCATTTCTCAAGAAAACCTCAACTTCAATTGGAAGTTTTAAGGATAATTATTGAAATTCAGTATCTTGGCAGATCTAAATCAGAGAAAACTAGAAAAGAATATAATGAAATTGTCCAAAAAGTAGCATCATGTTCAAAAATGCTTCAACATCCTAATGGGTCAATAGTGAATATTAATGGGGGATGTAATTTAGAAAAAGAATTTATTTCACAGATAATAGAAAAATCTGGATCTTCAATAAAATCGTTTTCTGGAATAACAAAAGATGGTTTTGCAAAACTTAGCCAAAAGTCTACATCAATGATAATAGATTTAGGAAGTCCAATTAAAACCGCAAAAAACTGGCATGCTGGAACATTTTCTTTTGAGTTGTGTCATGGTAAGAACCTGATAATAGTTAACTCTGGATTTCTTGATATTGATACTACTTGGAGTAATGCATTAAGAGGGACGTCAGCCCATTCAACTTTATCAATTGATGGAAAAAACTCATCCAGTCTTGATGAAGGGAAAAATCCTAAAAGAATTGCTAAGGTAATTCAAAAATCTTATGAAAAGACAAATGAGGGTTTGAAAGTGTCTGCCACACATAACGGTTATTATTTAGGATATGGCATATACCACACAAGAGAATTACTTATTTCAAAAGATGGAGACAAAATATCTGGCAATGATGAGCTTAAATATCAAGGAGCACCCGGAAATATTCCTCTCTTAGCAGATATAAGATTCCATCTATGCCCTGACTTAAAAGCCGCCCAAGTTTTATCAGGTGATATATTATTAAGGTTGAAGAATAAAACAGGGTGGATTTTTAAAGTGAAAAATTTGATACCAGAATTAAAAGAGTCAATTTTTATAAAAGATGGAGACATAATGAAAACAGAGCAAATTGTTTTTAGTCTACCTCTCAGTGATCTAAGGAGCAGAGGTTCTAAAACGCTTCAATGGGAACTATATAAGAGTTTATAAAATAATGATTAAAAAAAAGATTTTTCCAAAGACAGCAATAATTTCCCAGTCAAACAAAAATGGACTTAAGGAATTTGCAAATCAAATTCACAATTTAGGAATTGATATATTTTCTACAGGTGGAACCGCAAGTTTTTTAAAAAAAAATAATATTAAAGTTAAATCTATTTCGGAAATTACTAATTTTCCTGAAATTCTTGATGGCAGAGTAAAGACACTTCATCCAAAAATACACGCGGGAATTTTAGCTAATCATGATAATAGCTCTCACAATGACACCTTAAATAAATTCAGCATAAATCAAATTGATCTAATAGTTGTCAATTTGTATCCTTTTCTTGAAGTAAAAAATGATACAAAAAATGAAGACAAAATTATTGAGAATATTGATATTGGTGGCCCTACATTAATAAGAGCTGCAGCAAAAAATTTTAAACATAAAATAGTGATTGTTGACGATAATGATTATACAGATGTTTTAGAAGAAATATCAAAATCTGGAGGCGTATCTTTTGAAACAAGAAAAAATCTCGCTTACAAAGCTTTTTCATATGTAGCCAATTATGACAGTCAAATATCTTCGTGGCTTTTAGAAAAAAATAGCGCTAAACAATTTCCTAAATATTTTCCTATACCATTAAAGATTAAAAACGATTTAAAGTATGGTGAAAACCCGCATCAAAAAGGAGCTGTCTATACTTTAGAAGGTTATAAAAAAGGGCCCTTAAATGCAAGGATCATTCAAGGAGGAGCTCTTTCTTATAATAATTTCTTGGATGCAGATAGTGCTTTCAATCTTGTAAACGAGTTCACTAACCCTGCTGTTTCAATTATTAAACACTCAAACCCCTGTGGTGTTTCAGAAGGAGATAATCTAGTTAACGCTTTAATTAATGCTTTTAATTGTGATCCTATTTCAGCCTTTGGTGGCATAGTATCGTTTAATAGAAAAATAACATCAAAAGTAGCAAAAGAGTTAATAAAGAATTTTTTAGAAGTTGTAATTGCTCCTGAAATTACTACCAAAGCAATTGAAATTTTCAAGAATAAACCAAACCTTAAAATTTTAGAAACTGGTTATCAAAAAAGAAAAGAAGATAATGAAAAAAACTTATCAATTAAATCAATAAACGGTGGATTTTTAATTCAAGAAAGAGATGAAATTAATATCTCAAAACATGAACTTCCCATTGTCACTAAGAAAACTCTTACAAAAAATTTAATTGATGATATGATATTTGCTTCAAAAGTTGCAAAGTACGTAAAATCCAACGCAATTGTGTTTGCAAAAAACAAAACATCAATAGGAATTGGAGCTGGTCAGATGAGTAGAATTGACGCTGCAAAGCTTGCCTCAAAAAAAGCAATTGAAATAGGAAACTATGATCTAAAAAATTCTGTTGTTGCAAGTGATGCTTTCTTGCCATTTCCAGATACTTTAGAACATATTCACAAATCAGGAGCAATTGCTATTATTCAACCAGGTGGATCTAAAAAAGATTCTGAAATTATAGAATTAGCAAATAAACTAAATATCTCAATGATATTTTCCTCAGTTAGAAATTTTAACCATTAAGATATGATTTATAAATTTTCATCATTAATGATGAAAAAGATAAATTTTCAATGCTTTCAATAGGTATCCATCTAAAATCATCAGGGATATTTATATTTAAATTTTTGGCAATACTTTCATCAATTATATAAATCTCCATATTCAAAGTAAAATGGGTAAATTCGTGCTTTATATTTGATATTTTCTTATTTGTATTTAATGATTTTAAAAAATTTAATCTTTCATCATTTTGATTGTCCCATCCAAAAGTTGGGAAAGAATCTAATCCTGCTAATAGTCCTTTGGTTTTCCTCTTATAAATAAGAACACAATCATTATTTTTAATAACAAATGCAGAACCATTTCTGATAGGTTTTGTATTCTTTTTTATTCTTTTAGGTATCAAAAGTTCAACATTATTTTTTCGTGCATCACATTCTAGTATTAGTGGACAACTTTCACATAAGGGTTTCGAAGGTTTGCATATTTGAGAGCCAAGGTCCATTAGAGCTTGGACAAAATCACCAACCCTAATATCTGGAGTAACAAGATTTGTAAATCTCCAAATTTCATTATAATTACTCTTTATTGGCTTCTTTAATAAAAATAACCTACTAATTACTCTTTTAATATTACCGTCAATTACAACTGATCTATTGTTAAATGCTATCGCTGAAATAGCAGCAGCTGTATAAGCACCAATTCCTGGGAGTTTCAAAAGTTCTTTTTCAGATTCTGGAAAATTATTATTGAACCTAGAATTAATTATAATAGAACACTCAAATAAATTACGAGCTCTGGAATAGTAACCTAGCCCAGACCAAGCTCTTTGAATTTCTGAAAGGCTTGCTTGACTAAGCTCTTTATTTGTTGGCCATTTTTTTATAAATGCATTGAAATAAGGGATAACAGCTGAAACGGTTGTTTGTTGGAGCATAATCTCAGAAATCCAAACTTTGTAAGGATCTTGTTTATCTTTGCCAAACTTTCTCCATGGAAGATCTCTGGCCTCTCGATCATACCAACTCAAAAGACTCCTAGATATCTTATTAACTTTTTTTGGCATTATATATTTTTTTTTAGTTTCTAATAATTTATACTATTTATGATAGTATTAATAAATTTCAAAATATGAAGCACCAATCAAAACTTGGGGATATTAAAATCCCATATTTGAATGATTTTTTAAAAAAAAGAGGTTTTGTTCAAAATAAAATTATTTCCTCATGGAATAGTTTAATTGGAGAGTTTAAAAGTTATGCAACACCAATAAGGATAAAATTCCCCAAAAATAAGTTTGATGAAGGAACATTAATTGTAAATGTAAAATCAGGTATTGGGCCTGAAATAGAAATGAAATCTAAAGATATAATTGATAAAATAAATTCAATGTTCGGTTATAAAGCAATCAATAAAATAAAAATTCAAAATGGTAACTTTGCAGATGACCATAAATTAAACAACAAACCAATTAAAGAAACAAAAACTGATATAAGATACATTAAAAAGATTAAAGAAATAAAAAATGATAATTTGGCTAATGCTTTAATAAGTATTGGAAATTATATAAATAAATGACATATAGAAGTTCAAACATTAGGAGCTATTAATTAGATGGTAAATTATAAACTACAAAGAAGAAAATTTCTAAGTTTTGCATCACTGTTACCTTTATTTATCTTTAACTCTGGCTTAAGAGCAAATGATATTTATAGTATGGAAAAAGTTTTAGAGCCCAGATACATGGGTGATGTGGATGCGCCAATAAAATTTACAGAATTTGTATCATTCACATGTAGTCATTGCGCAGATTTTCATATAAATAAACTACCTTCCATTAAAGAAAAATATATCGATAAGGGACTACTAAGATTAGAATTAAGAGACTTTCCTTTAGATGGTTTGGCATTAAGAGCTGCAGCTATGTCTAGACTTGTAGATCAAAATAAATATTACAAATTTGTTGAAATGCTTTTCAATAAGCAAAAAAATTGGAGCCAAAGTAATGACCCTATCAAAGAGTTAAAAAAATTAGGTAGACTTACTGGATTAAAAAAAGAATTGCTCGATGCCTCTATCGATGATTTAAAACTATTAGAAGGTATTTTTAAAAGTCGACAAGAAGCAGAAAAGAAATATAATATTCAATCAACTCCAAGCTTTGTAATTAATGATAAATATTTTCTTTCAGGTAACTTGTCCTTAGAAAAATTTGAAAAAACGTTTAATAAAATTGATATATAAATTCTTCATAAGAAAGATTAATTTTGAAATTTAAAAAATTAAAATTGAACGGTTTCAAATCATTCGTAGAGCCCATTGATTTAGAAATTCAGGATGGCCTTACAGGCATTGTGGGCCCAAATGGTTGCGGAAAATCTAATGTGGTGGAAGCAATAAAATGGGTTATGGGAGAATCAAGTGCCAAACAAATGCGCGGTGATGACATGGATGATGTCATATTTGGTGGTTCTTCAAATCGTCCAGCAAGAGATGCCTCAGAAGTATCTATCGTACTAGATAATACTGAAGTAAAAAGTCTAACACAATTTAATGAATATGACGAATTAGAAATTAACAGAAGGATAGAGAGAGGCAAAGGATCTTCATGGACAATTAATTCTAATTCTGTTCGAGCAAAAGATGTTAATTTATTATTTGCTGACAATTCTTCTGGTGCGAGAAGCTCAGGCATAGTCTCACAGGGTCAAGTTGCAAATCTTATAAATGCAAAGCCTGACGCCAGAAGAATACTTTTGGAGGAAGCAGCAAATATAACAGGTCTTCATCAAAGGAGACATGAAGCTGAGTTAAGATTAAATGCAGCAGAAACTAATTTAGAGAGACTAGGTGATATTGTAATTACCATGGAAGAACAGAAAAAATCACTCAGTAAGCAGGCAAGGCAAGCATCTCGATATAAGTCTATTGGTGACAGGCTAAGAAAAGCAGAATCAATTTTATTATTAAAAAAATATTTAGAAAAAGAAGAAAGCTTGAAAAGTTTTGATGAACTTTTTAATGACACTAGCAGTAATTACAATGAACTAACAAAAAAGTTGCATTCAGCAGAAGAAAATAGAATTAAATCTAACTCAAATTTACCTGCATTAAGAAAAAAAGAGACTGAGAGTTTTGCTAAATTACAGAATTTAAAAATTAACTTATCGTCTATTGATAATGAATTAATTCAAATATCAGATAATCAAAATAAAGCTAAAACAAGTCTAAATAATATAGGTGAAAACATTAAAAGAGAAAATTCTTTAAGCAAGGAAGCAGAACAAGTTTTGAATAAACTCGATGAAGAAAGCAAAACTCTATCTCTCGAGCTTAACTCTCAGGAAACAAATTATAAGAAAAATTCTGAAAACTTAAATTCAATTAGAGATGAGTTAGAAAAAATAGAAAATCAACAAGCTGAAATCAATTCAGTTATTAATACTAACAAGTATAAATTTGAGAGTTTAAGTAATGAAAAAATAACGCTCAGTAAAAATGCAGAAGAACTTAGTAAAGAGATCACTAAATATAATATTGAGACAAATGATCAAAAAATAAATCAATTAAAAAAAGAAATATCTTTAAATAAAAAAAATATTATTTCATGTCAAAAAAATATTGATATAAACAAAATATCTATTTCAAAAGCTTCTGCAGATCAAAATAAATATAAAGAAATATTTGAAATTTCATTAAATTATTTTCGAGATATCGAAGCTGAATATAACGCATTAACAAAACTCTTAAATATTAACAAGACTGAAAAAAACTCAAAGCTTTCTGAAAAAATTAAAGTTAAAGACGGTTTTGAAAACTCAGTAAGTCATGTACTAGGCGAAAGCCTAGAAGGTGGTTTAGTAGAGGGCAATAAACCATACTGGGTCAAACTTCAAAAAAAGAGTAATTTATTACCACCAGAAAAAACAGAACCCTTAGAGAACTTTATAAAAAAATCATCCTTTGCTAAGCTTTCTCTTTCAAGTGTTGGAATTGCAAAAACAGAAGAAGATGCAAAAGAAATGCAATCTCAGCTATTACCAGGCCAGGCAATAACTACCAGCAAAGGCGGTTTATGGCGTTGGGATGGTTTCATTATACCTGTTGGATCCAATTCTTCAGTCTCAGAGTTTTTAAGGCAAAATAATAGGCTAAGAACACTTAAAAAAGAGATAAATAATTATAGTGAAAAATTAAATTCAGACGAGGATAACTATAAATCCTATTCCAAAAAATATGAAGATCTCAAAATTTTGGCTGATGAAGAAAGTTCTAAACTTTTTGATTTAAAGCAAAATAAAGCTAGTCTGGAATTTAAGTTAAACGAAACAGTTCTTGAGCATAAGAATAATATTGAAAAACGAGAGTTAAAAACTTTTGAAATTAAGAAGATAGAAAAAAGAATTTTTGAAATTGACAGTGAAATAAAAAAATTTTCAAAAGATAAAAATTTAGAGCAAAAGCTAAAAAGTATTAGCAAAGTTTATAATAAACTTAGAGAAGAACTCTCAGATAAAATTAGTAATCAAGCAAAACTTGAACAAAATAAAGTTTTTAAGATATCTAGAATCAAAGACATAAAACAAGAAATAATTGGATGGGAAAAAAGAATTAAAGACAGTAATAATCAATTTGTTGAACTTAAAGCAAAAGAAAATGAAATTAAAAATTATTTAAACGAACTTTCAAACAAGCCAAGCAAATTGGAAAAAGAGAAAAACAACCTATTATCAGAGATTGACCTACAGGAAGTTGAATGTAAAAAAATTAGTGACGAACTAATAGTTTCTGAAAGAAAATTTAATGAAATAGACTCAGAATGTAAAAATATCGAGATAGAATTAAGAACTGCTAATGAAAAAAGGATTAAAGCCGAGAGTGAAAAAAATATTATTGAAAGTGAATTAGATTTAATTAATCAGCAAATATTATCTAAATTCAATTGCGCACCTTACGATTTGAAAGAATATAAAGACATTAAAGTTGAGGATACTAAACTAACCCATGAAGAGTTAGAAAATAGACAGAATAGGCTAATCCGAGAACGTGATGAAATGGGTCCAGTTAATCTGAGGGCTGAAATTGAAATGAAAGAATTAGAGCAACAAATTTCAAATATATTGCTAGAATCTGAAGATCTTCAGAGTGCTATTGATAAACTTAGATTAAGTATAAAGACATTAAATAGAGAAGGTAAAGAAAGGATTTTAGTTTCATTTGAGAAAGTTCAGTTGCAATTTCAAAAAATATTTAAGCAATTATTTTCTGGTGGGGAAGCAAAGCTGGAATTTACCGATCCTAGTGACCCTCTTAACTCAGGTCTTGAAATAATGGCAAAGCCACCTGGAAAGAAATTACAAACACTCTCTTTGCTATCGGGTGGTGAGAAAGCTCTAACTGCAATTTCACTTCTATTTGCAGTATTTCTAACAAATCCATCTCCATTATGTGTTCTTGATGAAGTAGACGCGCCTTTAGATGATACCAATGTTGCTCGTTTCTGTGATTTATTAGATGAAATTAAAGATGCAACGAATACAAGATTTATGATCATTACGCACCACAGATTAACGATGGCAAGAATGGACAGACTATATGGTGTAACAATGTCAGAAAATGGAGTTAGTCAACTGGTTTCAGTTAATTTAGAAAAAGCAATAAAACTCAAAGAGACAGCTTAAAAAAATAACTTAATCATCTTGACATTATTAGTGACGAGATTTAGTTTGCGAACATTATTTATAAATAATTTTAAACTTATATATTGCAGGAAAAAAATAAAAACTTATTAGATAATTTAGATACTAAAATTAAAAGTGTAGAAAAGAATTTAACTAATAATTTAAATGAAAACACTAACACAAAATATAAAGAATATAGTAATGGAATAAAAATTTTATTTGAATTATTACTAGGGTTTTTAATTGGTGGATTTTTAGGTTATTATATAGATATAATGTTTGCTACAATGCCGGTATTTCTAATAATTGGTATATTTTTAGGTGGGATTAGCGGTATATATACAATTTGGAAAAAAAATATTCATGATAAAATTAAATAAAAACAAATTTGGTTTTTTAAATAGTAGTCTTGTTCTTCCTTCAATGATTATTACGTTAATTAGTTTTCCATTTTTATCATATGCAGGTGGTGCATCAATGCATTCACCTATAGAACAATTTGTTGTAAAAAAAATATTTGAAATCCAAGATCCTTTTTTTGGTTACGATATATCTTTTACAAATGCATCATTATTTATGGTTCTTGCCTCAATAGTTCCGCTTTTGATATTAACCATGGGCGTAAGATATGCTGAAATGATACCTGGTAAATTACAATCAATATCAGAAATGTTATTTGAATTTGTTGAAAATTTATTAATCGAAAATACAGGAAACGCTGGACGTCCATATTTTTCATTTATATTTACATTATTTTTACTTATTTTATTTGGCAACTTATTAGGAATGTTGCCTTATAGCTACACCTTCACAAGCCAAATTATTATAACTTTTTTTATGGCGATAATAATTTTCATTTCTGTAACAGTAATTGGTATATTTAGACATGGGTTTGGTTTTTTGTCACTGTTTTTACCATCAGGGACACCTCTCGTACTTCAACCACTACTTTTTGTAATCGAGCTGATTTCATATTGTATAAGGCCAATTAGTTTATCTGTTAGATTATTTGCAAATATGTTAGCAGGTCATACGCTATTAAAAGTTTTTGGAGGATTAGCAGTCATGCTAATTGGATCAGGAAGTGTGTTTCTTATGCCTATAGCAATCTTACCAATCGGAGCTATTATAGGAATGACAGCTCTAGAAGTTTTAGTAGCTGTGCTCCAAGCATATGTATTTACAGTTTTAACATGCATATATTTAAATGATGCATTAAATCTTCACCATTAACAAATTTAACTTAGGAGAATATTATGGAAACAGAAGCAGCGAAGTTAATAGCAGCAGGATTAGCAGTAGCACCTCTTTTAGGTGCAGCAGTTGGACTTGGAGTGTTGTTTTCAGGAATTGTTAACAGCATGGCTAGAAATCCTTCAATGTCAGGTGAACTAAGAGCGATAGCATTTTTATATTTTGCTCTAGTTGAAGCAACAGGACTTTTTGGACTTGTTGTAGCATTTCTAATACTTTTTGCATTTTAATTAAATATTAATTTTGGATTATTAAGTGTCTTTTAGGTTAAAATTAATTTTATTTTGCGCATTTTTTATCAATTCAAAAAGTATTTTTGCTGCTAGTAAAAGCAATGAAGGAATGCCACAATTAGATGTAAGTACCTACCCTAGCCTCATATTTTGGTTAGTTCTTACATTTAGTTTTACTTTTTTAGTATTGAAGTTTTACATTACACCAAAAATGTCTGAAATTCTTAATCAGAGGAAAGAAAAGATTGATACTGATTTATTTGAAGCAAAAAAATCTCGAGAAGATGCTGAAAATAGTAAGTTAAATCAAGAAAGCTCGATTGTAGAAGCTAAGGAAAAAGCATTTGAAATCATAAGTGAAGCAACAGAAAAAAGTAAGCGCGACATCCAAAGTTTTGAAAATAGTTCAAAGGAAAAGTTGTCAAAAAAGTTAGCTGATGCAGAAAAAGGTATAACCAATGCTAAAAATGAAAGTTTAAAGGCAGTTAATGAAATAGCAACAGATATCGCAATATCATTATCCCAAAAAGTCTCTGGTATAAAAGCTAATAAGAGTATTTTAATGAAAAAAATCAATGAACAAGTATCTAGATCTGGTTCTTTCAAAAGCTTGAAGGAAGGTAATTAATATATGCTTATTAATGAAGCAGGATGGGTTGCATTTGGGTTTATAATATTTTGTATAATTGCCTGGAGGTATGGTGCAAAGCCGTTTGTAGATGTTTTAGAAGCACGAGCAAATGAAGTAAAAGAAAAACTATCTGAAGCAGAAAACTTGAGAAATGAAGCTAAAGAAGTATTAGATAACTTTAAAGTTTTGCAAAAAGAAGCAGAAAATGAGGCTGAAAATATTATTTTAAGGGCCAAGGAAAATGCCAAACAGCTTCAGATTACAGCTGAGGAAAACTCTAAAAAATTTATTTCCCGTCAGGAAGAACAAATTAAACAAAAAATTAAAGCTGCAGAAAAACAAGCACTCCTAGATGTTAAAAATTTAGTAGTTGATCTTTCTGTCGAAGCCACAAAAGAATATTTAATTAAAGAAATTGATGAAAAACATTCTAATAAATTAGTTTTAGATTCTTCAAAAACACTCAATAAAAGTATATAGATCTTACTAAATATTTTTTTGCCTAATATAAAATATTAATTTAGGTAATACTTAATGATAGAAGATAATAAAAATTTAAATTTAAATAAAAATCTTTATCTAGCTTCGCCAAGAGGTTTTTGTGCAGGAGTAGAGAGAGCTATTAAAATTGTTGAACAAGCAATTAAAATTCATGGAAAACCTGTTTATGTGAAACATGAAATTGTTCATAATAAACACGTAGTAAAAAGATTATCTGAAGATGGCGCAATTTTTGTTGAGTCATTTCAAAATGTACCAAAAAACTCTATTGTAATATTTTCTGCACATGGTGTTGCAAAAAAAGTTGTTAATGAAGCTAAGGACCATGATTTAAATATTTTTGATGCAACATGCCCTTTAGTAACTAAGGTTCATCTTGAGGCGATTAAATTGCATAGCAATGGTTACCATATACTTTTAGTAGGACATGATGGACATCCAGAAATTGAAGGTACTAGAGGGCAAGTTCCTAGAGAAAGTATAACTTTAATTCAAAATCTCAAAGAAGCAAAAACCTTCAGATCAAAAGAAAAAAAACTAGCATGGCTAAGTCAAACCACATTATCAGTTGATGATACTTCTGAAATTGTAAAAACTTTAACCAAACGTTTTCCAAATATTATAGGACCAAAGAAAGGTGATATTTGCTATGCAACTACAAACAGACAAATGGCTGTTAAGAAAATTGCTTCAAATGTTGAAGTAATGCTAATTGTAGGATCAGAAAATTCCTCCAATTCACAAAGGCTTGTTGAAGTTGCAAAAAATGAAGGTTGTGTAAATTCATATTTGGTATCTGATGTAAACTTTATAAACTGGAATGAAATAAACAACATAAAAAATATTGGACTATCTTCAGGCGCCTCAGCACCTGAGAGTCTTATAGAAGAAATTCGTGCTGAGTTCTCGAAAAGATATAATATAAAAGAGATACAGAACTTGGAAACAACAGAAGATATCTACTTTAAGCTACCTAAAGCATTAGAAAATTAAATGGCTGTCTACACAAAAGTTTCAAAAGTTGGAATCCAGTCAATTTTAAGTAAATATAATGTCGGTAAATTAATAAAATACGAAGAAATTCAAGAAGGAATTGAAAATTCAAACTTCAAAGTTACTACTACTGATGGAATATTTATTCTTACAATTTATGAGAAAAGAGTAAAAGAGGAAGATCTCCCATATTTTATAAATCTGATGGACCATTTAAGTAGTAATGGTATTAACTGTCCAAAACCAATTAAAGATAAATCAGGTGAAATTTTCCAGAACATTTCAAACAAAAAGTCTATATTGGTGACATTTTTATCAGGAAATTCATTAAAGTTTATAGACAAAATCCATTGTTATGAATTGGGTAAAAATTTAGCTAATTTTCATATAAAAGGATTGAAGTTTAAAGGCAAGAGAGAAAATGATCTCAATTACAGATCATGGATTCCACTGTTTAGAAAAGGAATAGCAAGAAATGATCTATATAATAAAAGTTTGTTAAATGAAATAGAACAAATCATTAAAGAAACAGTTGATGATTGGCCAAGTGATCTTGAAAATGGTCATATTCACGCAGACTTATTTCCTAATAATGTCTTTTTTACAAATAATAAACTAAGTGGAATTATAGATTTCTATTTCGCTTGTTACGATATATTAGCTTATGATATTGCTATTTGTATTAATTCTTGGTGCTTTAACGAAAATGGTAAATTTTCTCAATCCAATTTAGAAGCACTTTTGTTAGGATATTCAGAAATAAAAAAATTAAGAGATAATGAAAAGGAAAATCTTTTATTATTAACAAAAGGTGCCGCGATAAGATTTTTTCTAACACGTCTTTTTGACTGGTATAACACCCCTTCAGATGCCAATGTCAAAAAGTTAAATCCCAATGAATACTTAGATAAAGTTTTATTTTTCAATAAAATTAATAATTTGGACTTTGTAAAATGGATACAATAACTTTAGTAACTGATGGAGCATGTAGTGGAAACCCCGGACCTGGAGGCTGGTGCGTTATTGTAAAAAAAGAGAATGAAATAAAAGAATTTTTTGGTGGAGAATTAAAAACTACTAATAATAAGATGGAGCTAACGGCAGTAATCAAAGGATTTGAAAATATAGATTCATATTCAAATGTTACTGTTAAAACAGACAGCACCTACGTAATCAATGGAATAACAAAATGGCTTGCTAATTGGAAAAAAAAAGGTTGGATAAATGCTGCAAAAAAACCAGTTGCAAACAAGGAGCTTTGGGAAAAATTAGAGTCATTAGTTAGTAATCATAAAGTAAAATGGGAGTGGGTTAAGGGTCATTCTGGAGATGCAGAAAATGAAAGAGCTGATGAACTTGCTCGCAAAGGTATTCAGGATATAATATAATCTACAATATGTTTTTTAAGACTGTAATAATATTTTCAGCATCAGTTTTTCCATAGTCTCCTCTTTCATCAATTACATAATATTTTATTTGGTTATCTAAAATTATCATTGCAAATCTTTTCATTCGCATTAGAAGATTTGGCCCAAAATCTTCTTCAATATCCATTCTTTTTGCTAACACTCCACCAATATCACTCATCATCTTTATTTTTTTATTTGCATTGTTAAATTCTCCCCATGCATTAATTACAAATGGATCATTAACTGAAATACAAATTATGTCTTCAATACCTAAATCCAAAAATCTTTCATAATTATTTATAAAACTTGGTAAATGTTTGGCTGAACAGGTTTGAGTAAATGCTCCTGGAACACCAAATATAATTACCTTTTTATCTAAAGTTAATTCATTGAATGTAATTTCAATTACGTTCTTATCTGTTTTAATTTTTAATTTACAGTCTAAAATATCTTTTATATCCAACATAATATTTGTCTCATTCTTTCACTTGCTTAATTGTATTTAAAAGGGTTTTAACAGTTAAAATTTCTGGTAAAATTATACCCTCAATATTATTTGGGCCATGAACTGAATTATATGGAATTCCATATCTTTCATTTTCAGCTAAAAAATTTAAGATATCTTCATTAGGCAAAGTCCAGTCACCTTGAATAATTTTTAAATCTCCATTCTGGATTTTTTCATTAATTTTTTTATTATTATATATTATAAATTTGTTAAGTTTGCATGTAATACACCAATCGGCTGTAATATCAATTAACACTATATTACCTTCTGATGCTAATTTTTGGGCCAACCCTTTTTCCCACAGCAGTGTTGGTCCATTTTCACTATAATAATTTTCAGAAGAATTATTGACCCTAACTGATTTAGAAAACATTGAGAGTGTCCATAGCGAAGTTAGTAAAAGCAATACACCCAAAACATATTTTAATTTCAGCATCCATTTACCACTGGATGGCAAATAATTTATAAATTTTGGATATACAGCAACTAAAATCCATGGTGATGATAACCCAATGCTCATTGTAAAAAATATAATTAGCATAATTGAATAGCTTTCAGAAAATGCAAAAGTGATAGCTGTTCCTACAAAAGGAGCTGAGCATGGGGTTGACATAATAGTAGTAAGAAATCCTCTTAAAAAATCGCCAATAAAGCCTTGATGGTTCTTTGGCATTAAATCTAATAATATTCTTGGCAATCTAATCTCAAACAAACCAAGCATATTAAATCCAAATAACAAAATGACTAGAGTTATTAAAAGCAAAAAAGAAGAATTTTGAAATTGCATTCCCCAACTTATTGAGTGGCCAAAATGCTTTAAACTAATTAAAGCTATTGCAAGTATAAGAAAGCTTGATGTTATACCTAGTGATGTGAAAACAAAAGACTTTCGAATGTTGTTTTGCTGAGTTAAATTTTCCGTAATTATTGAACCTAATTTTAAAGAAATTATTGGCAGTACACATGGCATAAAGTTTAATAAAAAACCTCCTACAAATGAGATTAATATAAAAATTGTTATTTCTTCAAAAAAGGAAAAATATGAATTTATATTTTGTCTGGTTTGAATAATTTTTATTTTTTTCTCAAAACTGACACTCTCTAATACAAAAGTTAATTTTATTAATTCTTCATCAAGAATTTTTATATTTTCATTTAATTTAGGAAGTAAAATATTATTTCCATTTTTAATTGGTTTACCAAAATTTATTCCTTTTTCATTTTCAACAAAAACATCATAATTATTAACTGGAAACTTTATACGTTCCAATAAAATCCCATCTTCATTAAGCGCAATTGAACCTATAGAGAACCCTTTTGGAATAATTGGTTTTGGAACAAGAGAAAGGTATTTAGCCCGCTCACGAGTATTTAAATTTGGTGCGTGAGGTTTGTTTGGAATATTAAGCTCAAAGTCTTGATTAAACGGTATACATATTTCATTACAAGCCAGTAAACTTATTTGAGAAATTAATTTTATTTCCTCATTAACTCTTTCAGGTATTAAATTAATTGGAAGAATTATTTTTCCCTCATATCCAAAAGTATCTATCCCAAAAGTTGAAAATCTAAATGGCGCAGGCCATAGAATATTAAAATTTTTTAAATTTTGAGACCCATCAAAAGTTATTTCTGTCGGCAAGCCAGAGTCACCAGGGTTTCGCCAATATATTTTCCAACCAGGGGAAGTTACAATTTCTAAAGAAATTGGAATATTATACAAACCTACAACCCCTTCAGTTGCAGAACTTATTCTCATTTTAATTATGTCATTTACACCATCACTGCTAATTTTCCAGTCTGTGGAAAAGGCATATGCAGAAAAATTGATACCTATTATAATTAAAATATTAAAAATAATTTTAAACAGTATCTTCAAAATCAAACCTAACAAAGTGAAATTTAAATTCTTGAAATATAAATTTTGTAATCTACTATATATATAGGGATTTATATATGTCACAATTTTTAGAAGGACAACTTTTAATAGCAACACCAGCAATAACTGATGAAAGATTTCATAAGTCAGTAATTTTTATATGCTCTCATGATAAAAATCATGCAATGGGGCTGGTTTTAAATAAAGTTAACAAAGATGTTAATTTTAAGATTTTTTGTGACCTTATGTCTATTAAAACCTCAGAAAAGGTATTTGATCATAACATTAGAATAGGAGGGCCTATGGACACAAATAGAGGTTTTGTTCTTCATTCAGGTGATCATCTTTTGCCAGATACAAAAGTTATAAATAATTCATTTGGTATGACTTCAAGCATTGATATTATTAAGGAAATTGCTAGTGGTAATGGTCCAAAATCATCAATCATAACTGTTGGCTACTCTGGCTGGTACTCAGGCCAATTAGAAACAGAGTTGAAGGAAAATAGTTGGTTCACCCTTCCAGCAACACCAGGGCTAGTTTTTAGTTCTGATTTATCTAATGTATGGGAAAACTCTCTAAATTCTTTAGGAATAAAACCAAACTTAATATCTAATAATATAGGAAACGCCTAGTTAAATCTTCTATTACTTAAAATAAGATTTTTGATAGATTCAATGCTAGCAACAGAATGAAGAGATCTTTTATCCTTTTCTAACAGATCTTGGGACCCCTCTGGCAGCATTGGTTTAATATTAATTGCTTTAAAAACAGCCTCAGGAAATTTGCAAGGGTGAGCACACGCTAGTGAGATGATTGGTATATCTTTTTCTATTTGATTTTTTTCCCTCACAGTATTAGCTGCAAATGTTCCACAAGCAGTATGGGGGTCAATAATTAATTCTTTCAATTTGTATACTCTTTCGATTTCATTTAAAATCTGATTATCATCTACAAAATATGCCAAAAAAGTTTCCTTAAGTTTTTGTAACTTTTGTAAAGGAACATCATATTTTCCTTTGGACTTAAAAAGCTCAAGATTATTTTTTACTTCTAAAACATTTCTATCAAGCAATTCGAAGAGAAGTCTCTCAAAATTACTTGAAACCTGTATATCCATTGATGGACTCAAAGATGGTATTACTTTTTTTCTTTCCATACTACCTGAGTCAAAGAAACGAGTGAGAATATTATTTTTATTTGAAGCACAAATAAGTTTGTGTATGGGTAATCCCATTTTTAGCGCACACCATCCTGCGTAAATATTTCCAAAATTCCCAGTCGGGACAGAAAAAGAAACTGGTCTTTGTGGTGATCCACATTTAAATGCTGAATAAAAGTAGTAAACTATTTGTGGAACCACTCTCACCCAATTTATAGAATTCACTGCTGATAGATTCACTTTTTCCTTAAATGACATATCCTCAAACAAATCTTTTACAATCTGTTGGCAATCATCAAAATCTCCATCAATTTGAACTGCATAAGCGCCTTCATTTATAATTGATGTCATTTGAGCTTCTTGAATAGGGGATACTCTTGACTTTGGAAATAATATGAAAATATCTAAATTATCTTTACCGGCAAATGCTTTTAAAGCAGCAGAGCCTGTATCACCGCTGGTAGCCCCTAGTATTAAAGAGTTTTGTTTATTGTTACTTAAAATTCTCTCAAAATCATTTGCCAAAAATTGCATTGCATAATCTTTAAAAGCCCATGTAGGTCCGTGAAAGAGTTCTAATATATAATTTTTTGAACCTATGTCTTTTAATGGTGCGATATCCTTGCCATTAAAGTTCTTATATGTCTTTTTGCAAATCTCTAATAAATCATTGTAATTAATGCATTTACTTGAAAATTGATTAATAATAAATGCAGCTAACTCGGTATATTCTAAATTAGACATTTTTTTTAATTCATCATTAGTGAAAACAGGCAGCTCATTTGGAATAAATAAACCACCATCTCTAGCAAGTCCTTGTAATAAAACTTCGTTATAAGAAAGATTTTGCTGTAATCCTCTTGTAGATGAATATTTCATAAAGATTGTTTATTTGATTAATTTTTTTTGTATATTAGAGAAAAAACCATGAGATTAAAATATAATTAATAATTCTAATTAATTTTTAAAAAACCATTCTGACGATGCCAGGCAAAATATACAAATATAAGACCTATCGCAAGACTGTACCAAGTTATTGCGTATTGCAAGTGATTGTTGGGAACACGAATTGCACCATTTGCTGGCATAGGAATTTTTAATTTTTCATCTAACGTAAGTTCATCAATATAAAATGAGTATTCAGCTAAAATATCTAAATGTTTATTAAATTCACTGGGCTTTATGGTAAACCAAAAACCATTATCTGGTTCATTTTCAGGAACAAAATAACCCTTTTTTTGTGGCATTCTTATTAGACCTATAATTTCAGTTTCACCACTTATAAGGCTGAAACCTCGACTTTCCTTTTTAATATATTTTTTGGGAACCCAACCTCTATTTATATATATTATTTTATTTTTTTCCAAAAAAAATGGAGTTATTATATGATAACCAGCATTACCTTCATAAGTTTTACCTATAAGCTGTATTTCTTTATCGTTATCAAATTCACCTTTTACTAAAACTTTTCTAAATTTATAATTTAAACTATCCTTTAAAACTTCATCAATTGTCACAGGTTGTTTTTCAAAATTATTATTATATTCAGAAATTAAATCAGATTTCCAACCTAACCTTTGAACCTGCCATGTTCCAAGAACTAATAGAATTATGAATGATGGAATCGTAAATATAGTAAGCCAAAGTGATGGCTTAAAATATATTTTAAAATTTAAATTTTGCATTGGTGCTTAGAATAATTAATACCTACGAAAAGAATTAACTGTATAAATAACCTGATCAAGCTCCCCACATATAGATACAAATAAATAAAAACAACCAAACAACATCAACAAAATGCCAATACCAAGCAGCAGCCTCAAACCCAAAATGCTGAGTACTTGTGAAATGTCCAAGGTAACCACGAATTAAACAAACAAAAAGAAAGATTGTTCCAACGATTACATGAAAACCATGAAAACCAGTTGCCATGAAAAAAACTGATGGATAGATGCCTTCTGTAAAACCAAATGGTGCATGCATATACTCTAATGCCTGAAGGCCAGTAAATGAAATTCCAAGTATAACAGTCAAAAGAAGCCCAAGAAGAAAGTCTGATCTATCATTTTCAATTAAAGCATGATGAGCCCATGTAACAGTGCATCCGGATAATAATAAAATTAAAGTATTTATTAATGGTAGATCAAAAGGATCAAAGGTTTTAATACCTTCAGGCGGCCACACTCCACCAACTGGAAAAAGAGATGAAGCAAAAAAAGCCCAAAAAAATGCAACAAAAAACATAACTTCCGAGGCAATAAATAACATCATACCATATCTTAGACCAATTTGAACAATTGGACTGTGGTGGCCTTGAAATTCCCCTTCTCTTACAATATCTCTCCACCAGTAGAACATTGTCAAAAAAACTAGTCCAAATCCAACTAAAGAAGTAATACCACCATACTCATACTCATGCATATACATAGCGCCACCGAGAGCGAGGACAAAACCAGCTGCAGCACCAACAGCAGGCCAAGGACTTGGTTCAACTAGATGATATGAATGGTTATTACTACTCATTTTTACTCCTTAGATAATTAATTAGAGTTTACCCTGTTCTTCTACCTTTGATTGATCCATTGATTTCATAAATGTATATGAAAGAGTAATCTCATTAACTTCTTGTACATTCTCGTCTTTATACAAATCTGGGTCAATAAAAAAAGTAACAGGCATGTTCATACTTTCTCCTGGATTAAGTAACTGCTCTACAAAACAAAAACAGTCAATCTTCATAAAATACTGGCCCGCCTTAGCTGGTGTGACATTAAAAGTTGCTGTTCCCACTATTGGCTCATCACTTAAATTCTTTGCAAAGTAATAAATTGTTTTTTCTTCACCCATAGGAATTTTTACGGTTTTAGTTTTAGAATAAAAATCCCAATTTAAAGAATCAGTGATATTTGACTCAAATCTAATATTAATATTTGGATGACCTGAACTGCCCGGGGCTGATGATGCTATTTGAGTTGTTCCACCAAAACCTGTTACACGGCAAAATATATCATAAAGTGGAACGGCTGCATACGACAAAGAAAGCATTAACATTCCAATAAAAGTAATTATGAATATTACTTTTTTATTTTGTGCTTTTAAATTATTCTGGTTTTGGGCAGTGCTCATTTAGGACATCATTCTAAATATTGTCATTAAGTAAAAAGTTAAACAGACTATTAATATTATGATTAAAAAGACCCAATTACTGTTTCTTTTTATTTTTTTTAACTGTTCACCAGTTTTTGGAATAGCTCTATTTTTCATTTTTAAACCACAAAGTATTTATCAATAACTAAAAAAACAAATATGCCAAACAAATAAAAAATTGAATAAACAAACAATGGTATTTCCAATTTTCTATTAGGAAAAATTATCAAACCAATTGAAAGAAAACAAAATCCAAGGCTCATTGTGAAAGAACCAAAAAAATAAATGTATCCAGTAAGCCCTAATATAAATGGTGATAATGACGAAATAAGTAGTAAAAACGAGTAGAATAAAATTTGATTTTTAGTAGATGATTCTCCAACGACATTTGGCATCATAGGAATATTAGCTTTTTTATAGTCTTCAGTTTTCACAAGAGCAAGTGACCAAAAATGAGGTGGCGTCCATAAAAAAATAATTATAAACAAAATAATAGGTAATAAATTTATACTTTCAGTCATAGCTACCCAACCAATAATTGGCGGGAATGCGCCAGCAGCACCTCCTATAACAATATTTTGAGGCGTTCTTCTTTTAAGAAAGACTGAATATACAACAGTATAAAAAAAAATTGTAAATAATAATAGACTGGCAGCCATCCAGTTAGATGCTAAACCCAGCATTATAATTGATATTAATGCCACAACAAAAGAAAATGTAATTGCTTCTGCAGGATCTACTCTACCAGATGGTATGGGTCTTGTTTTAGTACGTATCATAATACTATCAATGTCTTGATCAATCCACTGATTAATAGCACCAGCTGATCCAGCTCCTAAAGCTATCGCTAGTATTGAAAATATACATAAAACAGGATGTATTTTAATAGGTGCAAGGTACATACCTACTATAGTAGTAAAAACTACTAATGACATAACCCTGGGCTTCATCAATTCAAAATAATCTAATACAGTTGGTACATATAATAATTCTGTATTATTTAGAGATGTAATATTTATAGACCTCATTTACCTAGCAACAAATTATTTTACTTTTGGTAATTCATCAAAAGTATGAAACGGTGGAGGTGAAGTTGTTGTCCATTCAATTGTGGTTCCACCAACACCCCATGGGCTATTTGCCGCCTTTCGACGTGAATTAAAAGCTTCAATAATTACCACGAAGAAAATTACAACACCAACAACACTTATAAGTGAACCTATTGACGCCACCATATTCCAACCCGCAAAAGCATCTGGATAATCAACATATCTCCTCGGCATTCCAGCTAATCCAAGAAAGTGCATAGGGAAAAATGTTAAGTTAACACCAACAAATGTTACCCAGAAATGAAGTTGCCCAAGTTTTTCATTATAGTCACAGCCAGTCATCTTAGAAAACCAATAATAGAAACCAGCAAATAATCCAAATACAGCGCCTAAAGATAAAACATAATGAAAATGAGCTACAACATAGTAAGTATTATGCAACACCACATCCAATCCAGCATTTGATAAAACAACACCTGTTACACCTCCAACAGTAAAAAGGAATATAAATCCTAAAGCCCAGAGCAATGGTGTTTTAAATTCAATAGAACCTCCCCACATAGTCGCTATCCAACTAAATATTTTTATACCTGTAGGAACAGCAATAACCATTGTAGCAGCTGTGAAATAAGCTCTTGTATCTACATCCATACCAACAGTATACATATGATGAGCCCATACAACGAAGCCTACAACACCAATCGCAACCATTGCATAAGCCATTCCCAAATAACCAAATACTGGTTTTTTGCTGAAAGTTGAAATAATCTGACTAACAATTCCAAATGCAGGCAATATCATAATATAAACTTCTGGATGACCAAAAAACCAAAATAGATGTAAAAATAAAATTGGATCACCACCACCTTCAGGTACAAAGAAAGCAGTTCCAAAGTTACGGTCAGTAAGTAACATAGTTATCGCACCTGCCAAAACAGGTAATGACAATAGTAACAAAAATGCGGTTACTAACATTGACCAAACAAAAAGCGGCATTTTATGTAATGTCATGCCTGGAGCTCGCATATTAAAAATAGTAGTTATAAAATTTGAGGCACCTAAAATAGAAGAAGCTCCAGCCAAGTGAAGAGAAAATATAGCAAGATCCATTGACATACCTGGTGAACCTTCTTTCCCAGATAAAGGTGGATAGATTGTCCATCCAACACCAGCACCACCATCAACTACAGCTGATAATAGTAATAAAATAAATGCAGGTGGCAAAAGCCAAAATGATATATTATTCATTCTAGGGAAAGCCATATCAGGAGCGCCAATCATTAGTGGAACAAACCAATTACCAAACCCACCAATGAGGCCTGGCATGACTACGAAAAAAACCATAATCAAACCATGCGCTGTTGTAAATACATTCCACATGTGACCGTCGGCCATATATTGAACACCAGGAGAAGCAAGCTCCATTCTCATAAAAACTGATATTCCACTACCTATTAAAGCAGCAACAATTGAAAATATAAGGTACATAGTACCTATATCTTTGTGATTAGTTGAATAAAGCCATCTTCGAACAAAGCCCTTAGGTGCGTCGTGTCCATGATCATCTACATGTAATGCCGTACTCATTTATCCATATTCTCCTATTTATTTACTCATATCTGCTAAAATCATCTCTTTACCACTGAGACTATCATTGCTAGCAAATTCAATTTTAGCTTTCTCAAGCCATTGCTTATATTTATCTTTTGATAACACCTTGACTACTACTGGCATGTAAGCGTGGTTAGTTCCACAAATCTGATTACATTGTCCGTAATATGTTTTCTCACCTAAAGGGATGTCCATCCAAACTTCATTTAGTTTTCCAGGAACCGAATACTCCTGCACAGCCAAAGAAGGAACAAAAAATGAATGCATAACATCATTTCCTGCTATCAAAACTTTAACTTTGGAACCTTCAGGAAGAACCAAAGGATTATCAACATCAAGTAAACGTTTCTGTCCCGGTTTTAAATCTTCGTCCGCAATCATATAACTATCAAAACTAATATCTTGGTCAGGGTATTCGTAATTCCAATACCATTGTATTCCAGTTACTTTAATTGTCATATCAGCGTCTATTTGTTTATCTAGGTAATATAAAAGACGAAATGAAGGAACAGCAATAACAACTAGAATTAAAACTGGTATTACTGTCCATAAAACTTCTAAAACACTATTATGCGTCCTTTTAGAAGGATTAGGATTTTTATCAGCTCTAAACCTTACACAAACGTAAACTAACAAAAAAAGAACGAAAAGAGATATTGCTGTGATTACAATTAAAAGAAGATTATGCAAATCATTAGCCATAACAGCTATACTGCCTGAGGGTGGTTGTAATCCAAGCTGCCAAGGCAAAGGCTCACTCGCATAAGCATTTGTGGCAAACAGAAAAAAACTACCCAAAAGAATAGTTGAAAAAAATTTTAAGCTTCTCATTTTCATTTTTTATAAGTTCCAAAAATTAGTTTAACCATAAGTAAATTATTTTGCAAAATAACTCTCTCATCAACTTAATACAAGTATATATTCATTAAATTATAGAGATTTTTTGAAGTTTCTAGTGTTATTAAAAAAAAATTTTAGCATAAAGTTTAATTGAGGATAAATTTTAAACTAAATTGTAAGATTAGTTAGCTCAATAAAGTATTTATTTCTTAATTTTTATTTCAAATAATTTGGTTTTCTATCGCTTTCTTCGGGTCTTTATTCCAGTCCTTTAAGTATTTTTGAAGCATAGTATCTGCTAGGGTTTTACCCTCTTCAGCCATATTGAGAAGAGGAGAAAGATATCCAGTTTCATTGTCACCACTGCTATTTAAAAAATTTCTATTTTTAAGTCCTGTTTTAGCAATTTTCAAAAGTTCTATTGCTAATTCTTGTGATTTAAATTTTCCAATTTTTGAATTAAGACCTGTTTTTGAACAATTAAAAGTAGCTTTTATTACTTCTTCATAAGATATTTGCTTTGCAATTTTTTCAGATTCATCCAAAGCATCTTCATCATATAATAGGCCGACCCACACAGCCGGTAATGCACATATTCTGTCCCAAGGTCCCCCGTCAGCGCCTCGCATTTCAATGTACCCTTTTAATCTTACATCAGTAAAAGCTACACTCATATGATCTTCCCAGTCTTTCATTGTAGGTTTAATTCCTTCATATCCTTTCAATGTACCTTCTAAAAAATTTTTAAATGAACTCCCTGCAACATCATTATATTGGCTATTACGATATATAAAATACATTGGAACACTTAATAAGTAATCAACCCATTTTTCATAACCAAAATCATCATCAAAAACACATCTCGGGATACCACATCTTGCCTTATCAGTATTTCTCCATACTTCAGTTCTGAGACTTAAAAAATCAGAGGCTTCACCCTCGTAAAATGGTGAATTAGAAAATAATGCTGTAATAACAGGTTGCAGTGTTATGGCAGTTCTAAACTTTTTTACCATATCATTTTCACTTGAATAATCCAAATTAACTTGAATTGTACAAGTCCTAAGCATCATATCTAAGCCCATTGAACCAACTTTGGGCATCCAATTTCTCATTATTTTATACCTTCCCTTTGGCATAAAATGAAAATCTTCTCTTTTGCTCAAAGGGTGAAAACCAAAACCAGCCATTCCAAGATTTAGTTTTTCTAATGCTTTTCTTAATTGCGCTAAATGAGTGCCTGTCTCATCACATGTCATGTGCAAATTTTTGAGAGCGGCTCCGGAAAGTTCAAGTTGCCCTCCAGGCTCGAGAGAGATTGAGCTTTTATTGTCTGAAAGCAAACCTATGATATTATTCTTCTCAAAGATTGGTGACCAACCAGAATTTTCATGGAGCATTTTCAAAAGCTTTTGGATTCCGTTCTCACCTTCATATGGAATTGGCTTAAAATCATCTAAAGAAAATAAAAACTTTTCATGCTCTGTGCCAATTAACCAATCGTTTTTTTTCTTTTCTTTTTGTCTAAAAAAGTCTACGAGCTGAGATTTTGATACGATAGTATCTTTGTCATTCATTTTTAATTCCAATCACCAAATTTTGATTGATAACAGGTAACACTTGATATTGCAGCTGTATCTGATCGCAAAACTCTTGGGCCTAAAGAAATTGATTGGATAAAATTAAATGAGTATAAAAAATCTAATTCTTTTTTTGAAAAGCCACCCTCAGGACCAACTAAAATTGATACTGGCTTTCCTAAATTATTTCTTATCTTCATGAAAGGTGTTCCATCATTTTCGTTACAAAATAATATACTTTGATTGGCATCCCAGTCATTTATAAGCAAATTCAAGTTTTGTACATCATTTATTTTTGGAATAGTTAGCCTCCTTGTTTGTTCAGATGCTTCAATTGCATATAATCTTAATTTCTCTAAGTTATAATTATAGTTCTGTGTTCTTTCAGTAATAACTGGTTGGAAGCTAGTTACACCTAACTCTGTGCATTTTTCGATTATATTAAAAATTCTATCTTTTTTTACTAATGCAAAAATCAATTGAAGCGGTTCTTCATCTTGTTGGTGACGCGTTTTCTCTAAAAGTTTACACTCAACTGTATGATTTTGTATTTGAACTATCTCTGCAATAAATTCTCCCTCAAAACCGTTAAAAACAAATATTCTACTGCCCACTCTAATTCGCATAACGTTTAATAAATAGTGAGCCTGTTTTTCTATAATTTTAAAATTTGAATTATTTTCAAAAGAAATATCCAAATATAATCTAACTATTTGAGAATAAACTTTCATTTTTTTTTAATGAACCATTAATGATATTTCAAATTAATTATATTATTATTAATTAAAATTTTTAGTTAAAGATAGTAAACTATTAGCAATTAACATGCATACTGATATTTCTACAAATAGACTAATTTCAAAGTTTCCAAAAAAAATACAACAATGGTCAGTTTTATTAAGGCTTGATAGGCCTATTGGTTGGTGGTTATTAGTTTTACCATCATGGTGGGTTATTCTGCTTCAGTCTATTTCAATAATGCATTCTTTAAAATTAATTCTCCTATTTACAATTGGTGCTATTTTAATGAGAGGTGCAGGTTGCGTTGTGAATGATTTATGGGACAAAGATATTGATGCCAAAGTTGAAAGAACAAAAAAAAGGCCAATCGCAAGTGGAGAAGTATCAATAAAAGAAGCATTTATGGGGCTAACTGTAGTATTAATATTTTCGTGTTTAATTCTGTTTTTACTTCCTTTGAAAAGCTTTTTTTTAGCAATAATTTCTTTGCCATTGATTGTATTATATCCACTTTCAAAAAGGTTTACTAAATATCCCCAATTTTTCTTGGGTTTGGTATTTTCATGGGGGGTGCCACTTGGATGGTCAGCTACAAATACAGATTTAAATTTACAAGTTGTTTTATTATACCTTGGGACAATCGCATGGGTGTTTGCTTATGATACGATTTACTCATTACAAGACGTTAAAGATGATATTAAAATTAAAATTAATTCAACTGCATTAACATTTGGTGCGAATACAAAAATAGCTGTAGGAGTAAGTTATTTTATTGCATTTATTTTCTTTATAAATGTTAGCTGGAATTTCCTTTGGGTATCAGGTGTAATACTTGCTGGTTTTCATATGATATGGCAAGTACAAAAGTTAGATATTAATAGCCAAATTTTATCTTTAAAATTATTTAAATCTAACAGAGATCTTGGTTTAATTTTATCTTTATTTGCATTTATAGACTTATACTTTAGATACTAAATTAATAAAACTTTAAAGTATCAGATTTAATGTTTTGTATAACTTCCCATTTATTTTCATTTGGCAAAATACCAAGAGAATTTAATTTTTTATTTGTATTCAGTCGATAATTTTTTTCAGAGATAATTCTATTTAAAAAATCTTTTTTGGTATTGTAATTATTTTTATAATTAATTTTTTCTTTCAAAAATAATAAAGCAGATTTTTGATTGATAGCTTTAATTTTTCTTTTTTTGGCATTTATTGCAGATAAAGCTCTCACATCACGAGTTTCAAAACCAAAATTTAATGCTCCAAATTTTGAAACATATCCAAAAACTTCTTTTGGTAGATAATCATTTGAATTACAAATAATTTTGTTTTTCTCAAACTTTACAAAATCATATGCTTTTCCAACTGCTTCTGTTTCATGCATTATTTTTAATTGTCTATTATTCAGCCAAATTATGGATAATTTTAGAATAGATCCTTTAACAGGCCACAAAGTCGCAGGAACAGCTCCATAGTAGGATATCATAGAGGCATAGACAACATCTATATCTTTAACATTTACAATTGTAACTGGGATTTGTTCATTGCCTCCAAATTTTCTTAATAATTGAGACGGAGACCTGTTTGATCCTATAGCAAGAATTGCTACTTTATTTTTTAAATCATACGAACTTGGTAATTTCTGTAATTCTCCTTTATTTAATAAAAAATTAAATTGAGGAGCACTGTAAGGGTATAACTCTGCCCTTTTATTTCCCTCAGGTATTTCTGTCCAAGTTGGATCAAGAAGGTCCATATATTATAAATTTACAGCTGTGTCTTCTTTAAATCCAAATCTAACATTTAAATTTTGAACAGCTGCCCCTGATGCTCCTTTTCCTAAGTTATCAAGACAAGCAATTAGCCAAATTTGACCTAATTTTTCATTAGAAAAAATTGAAATGGATATTCTATTTGATCCAACTAAACCTTCAGGTGAAAAAAAACCCTCATCACTTAGAGTATCCCTCGAATTTAACGGATAAATTGTGATCAATGGATCTAAGTCATAATATTCTTTAAAGATTTTATATATTTTTTTTCCATCTAAATTATCGTTTAACCAATCTAAATGCAAAGGTATAGAAACAGCCATGCCTTGAGGAAAAGCTGCCACTGAAGGACAAAAAATTGGCGAATGCTCTAACAAACCATAGTGTTTAATTTCTTTTGTATGTTTGTGGTTTAAAAATGTAGAATAATGAAAAAACTTATCTTTTTTATTATTTGAGAAAAAATCAATAAGTTTTTTTCCTCCACCAGTATAACCACTAACAGCATTGATAATTAACTTGCTAGTATTATCAATGAAATTATTTTCTACAAGAGGTCTTATAATTGATAAAGCGCCGGTAGGATAGCAACCAGGATTTGTAATACGATTTGAATTTTTCAGAAACTGTCTTTGTGAACTATTTAACTCAGGAAAACCATATACCCATCCATCTGAAACTCTGTGTGCAGATGAAGCATCAATTATTACCTTTTCATTTCCAAAATTTTCATTAATTTTATCTGTTATTAGTGAAGCTTCATTATCAGGTAAACATAAAAAGATTAAATCTGAATTAGAAAATTGATCAAGCTTATAACTTAGATCTTTTCTTTTATTTACATCTACAGAAATGATTTGGATTTCAGGATGGGATAATAATCGTTGTTTTAATTGTAAACCCGTTGTACCCTCTGCGCCGTCAATATAAGTTTTAATAGCCATAAATTTTTATTTACTCAAAATGGAAATAAGTCAAATTATAACATATTATCATTAATTAGGTTTTGAAGATTAAAATTAATTTAGAATAGGTTGATGAATTAGTGTCTATTATTGGTGAAAGTTTTGCAGAATGGAAACAAAGAATTTTCTTTGATCATGGTTTTTTAAGAGAAATTTATCCTAATATCTGGAAAATTGATAATGATTTATATAGGTCAGCTCAACCATCACCAAAACTTTTTCAGAAATTTAAAAAACAAGGTATTAGAACTGTTATAAATTTAAGAGGTTCGAGGGATGACTTAGTTGATCAAATGGAAAGGCGTGTTTGCAAAAACTTAAATTTAAGTTTGATTGAATTTAAATTACACTCTAGAGGTGCCCCCACTATTGATCAAATATTTTTAGCCAAAAAACTATTTGGGGAAATAGAGTACCCTGCCTTAATTCACTGTAAATCTGGTGCTGACAGGACAGGGTTAATGGCTACATTATATTTGATAAATAAAGGAATTGATGTAGATGAGGCAAAAAAACAGCTATCTTTTAAATATTTGCATATTCGTTTGGCAAAATCAGGGATATTAGATCACTTTTTCGAGAGCTTTATAGAATACAGAAAGAAAAATAAAAAAATCTCTTTTTGGGAGTGGTCAAAAAAATTTTATAACCCGAAAGAACTTAAAATTAGTTTTAAAATAAATTTTGTAAGGGTTTTTTTTGATGGCCTTATGCGCCGAGAATAAAAATTATTCTGAAAACAACTGTAGTCTGCAAAGATTTGTATAAAATCCATCTTTAGAAATTAAAAAACTATGTGAACCACTTTCAACAATTTTCCCATCATCTAAAACTATAATATTGTCTGCTTTTCTTACAGTAGATAGTCTATGTGCAACAACTATTGTTGTTCTTCCTTTTGTTAATTTTTCCATTGCAAATTGTATTTTTGACTCAGAGTCACTGTCAAGTGAACTAGTCGCTTCATCTAGAAGTAAAATAGGGGCATCTTTAAGAAAAGCTCTTGCAATTGCAATTCTTTGTTTTTGTCCACCTGAGAGAAAATTTCCTGCAGTCCCAACTCTTGTTTCATAACCATCAGGCATTGACTGAATAAAATCATGTGCAGCAGCATTTTGAGCAGCTTTTTTAACTTCATCTTGGCTAGCTTTGTGATTTCCGTTCAAAATATTATTTTTTATTGTGTCATCGAACAATGAAGCATCTTGAGAAACAAAAGCTATTTTTGAACGCAAAGATGAAATTTTTATATCTTTTATTTCCTGGTTGCCAATGTAAATCGATCCTCTGGAAGTATCATAAAATCTCTCAATAAGACCTAATATAGTTGTTTTTCCAGCACCAGAAGGACCTACAATTGCGGTAACCTTTCCTTTTTCTGCAGTAAATGAAATCTTTTTTACAATATCAGTTTTTTCATATCTAAAGTAAACATTCTCAAACCTTATACTTTCATTGCCTAATTTAATATCTTTTGCTGTTTTAGTAGAAAATATTTTGGGACGGCTGTCATTTAATTGATAAATTCTATTTGCTGCTGCAATACCTTCCTGTACAACCGAATTAAAGCTGCCCAAGCCTCTTGCCGGCTGCACCATAAGAAGCATTGCAGTTATAAAGCCTGCAAAATCACCAACACTAAAATCTACTTTTCCCAATCTCCAAGTTCCAGAAATAATAACAATAGAAATTGCTATGCCACCTAAGATTTCTAAAATTGGTTCAACTCTTGCCCTGCCAACGTTTAGTTTCATCACTCTCAAGAAAAGTTCTTTAAAGTTATTCTTGCTTCTTTGCTTTTCATTAACTTCTAAACTAAATGCCTTTATTATTGGTATATTTGTAATTGTTTCTGATAATTGAGAAATTAAATTCTCCATATGATTTTGGAGATTATAGCTAGCCTTTCTCTGATCAAGACCAATTTTTACAATCGGATATATTGCAATTGGAAAAACGCATAAAACTAAAAATGCCAAAAACCAATCATACCAAGCCATTAAGCAAATCATCGCAATGAGTGTTAAACTATCTTTTACAAAAGAATTTGCAACTCTAACCAGTGCATCTCTGATAAGATTTAAATCATTAACAATTCGGGAAACATAATGTCCAGGCGGCTGGGAAGAAATTAGAGAGAGATCAGAGTCTATAAGTGTTGATGTCATCTTAAATTGAATTTCTTCGATAATTGAAAAAACTAATTTATTCACTACTTGTATTTGTCTATACACAGCAAAAGCTTTTATTATTGAAACCACTATTATAAGAACTGCTAACTGATATAATAATCCTGTGTCTTTTGCACCCAAAGCATCAAAAACCCATCCAATTATAGCTGGGTATATTGCAAAACTGAACGCAACTAATGCTAAAAGTACTAAACAGAGAATTACTAATGATTTTTTGGGTTTTATATAATCATACCAAAATCTTATTATTATACTTTTTTTTGAAGAACTTTCAAAATTTTGGTCTGACATTTTTGAACCATCACAAACGATTTTTATAACATCTCATATCTAAGGAGGTATTACATTTACAATAAAAACTTTATATACTCAGTATTTATTATGATAAAACTTTTTTTTTAATGTTACAAACATGATCAAAAAATTTAGTAAATCCAAAGTTGGCCAGACTATAATCGCAGTGTTAATTGCATTTGTTATTAAAACACTTTCAAATACTATTAGATGGAAAACTTTTGACCATAAATATAAATTGGAGGCTTTAAATGAAACAGAGCCTATTATTGTTGTTTTTTGGCATGAAAGAATTGCAGTTATGAGTAAAATATGGCCATTAGATAAGCCATTAGCTATGTTACAATCACCTCATTCAGATGGTCAACTTATAGCTAAAGCAATAAATATGTTAGGCTTTCAAACTGTATGGGGGTCTACTAACCGTAATGCTGCAGGCGGCATAATCGGTCTCATAAAGAAGGCAAAAAAAGGAGTTAGTATCGGTATCACGCCAGATGGCCCAAGAGGGCCCGCTCTAGTATGCAGCCAAGGTCCAGTTGCTGTAGCTAAACTTGCGGGTATAAAGATATTTCCAATCGCATGGTCAACATCAAGTTTTTGGCGTCTAAAAAATTGGGATAAATCTTTAGTTCCTAAACCTTTTTCTAAGGGTATCTGGGTCTGGGGTGAACCGTTAGAAGTCCCAAAAAATGCATCTAAAGAAGACATAATAAGATTAACACAAGAATTAGAGAACTCCTTAAATTTTTATACAACACAAGCTGATAAATATTTTGGCCATATTAATGAAATTGTTTAAATTAATAAATTTTACAAAGTCATATGACCTAATTTGGCTCGTAATAACTCCATTTGTGCCTTTGCTAATTTTCTACAGGATAATTATAGGTAAAGAAGAAATTTTAAGAATTAAAGAAAGATTTGGATACCCCTCTACTACAAGAAACAAAAAGGATAAATTAATTTGGCTTCATGCAGCAAGCTTAGGAGAAGTGGCATCTGCTACTTCTTTAGCAATTGGTTTCAAAGAGGCAAATTATAAAGGTTTAATTTTAATCACATCTGGAACAAAAACTTCAAGTGAATTTACAAAAAATTACAAAGATATTATTCACCAATATCATCCATTAGATAAAAAAAAATGGGTTAATCGGTTTATTAGCTTTTGGGAGCCAGATATTTTAATTGTAATGGAATCAGATATCTGGCCGAATTTAATTTTGTGTTCTAAAAGTTTTGGTTTACCAGTTGTTATGGCATCAGCCCAAATTTCAAATAAAAGTTTTACGAGAATGAAAAATTTAGGTTTTAGCAGTACAGCGAATTTGTTTAATAAGGTAGATTTAATTTTAGCAACTGATAAAACCCAATCTGAAAAATTTTTGCAACTTGGGGCAAAAAAAGTGTTAACCGCAAAAAGCCTAAAAATTTCTTTACCCCCTCAGAAAACTGATCAACTTTACCTAGAAAATTTAAAAAAAGGTATTTCAAATAAAGTAATAATATTAGCTGCTTCAACTCGAGAAGGCGAAGAGAGTATTCTAATAAATAGTATTCAAAAACTTAATAAAAAAAATCATAACGTTTTTCTTATTATTGCTCCTAGACATATTCAAAGGGCAAACAAAATAAGCAAAATAAATAATTTAAATATTAAAATTAAAAGTAAAGATGGTCTTCCAAGTTCTTATGATAATTTCTGGATTTCAAATACATATGGTGAAATGTCAAATCTGTATAGCTTAGCAGACATTGTGTTTGTTGGGGGTTCACTTTACCCGTTTGGTGGGCATAATCCATCAGAACCTTGCCATTATAAAACTAAAATAATTATGGGGCCTCATTCTGAAAAGTGCCAGGATATTGTTAGAGAAATGAAAGATAGTAATGCTTTAATTCAACTAAATTCAAATTCTGAAGATGAAATTATTAATTCGATAGAAAAAATAATAATTAATAAAGATTTTAGCAAAAGTTTATCAATAGCTGGATCAAAATTGGCAAAAAGCTGGCTAAAAATAAAAACTAATATTGCATATAAAATACTTAAAAAATTTCCATTATTAGTTTCTTAGCATGATCAAGCAACCAAAATTTTGGACCAATAAAAACTTTATTTCAAATATTTTATTGCCTGTAAGTATAATTTTTTTACTTTTGAGCAAAATTAGAAATTTACTTCAGAAAAAATTAAAATCTAAATTATTTGTAATATGTATTGGTAATATAACAATAGGAGGCACAGGCAAAACACCAACTGTAATGTTTTTTGCAGAACAGATAAAAAAATTAGATTTTAAACCAATAATATTATCAAAAGGATATGGTGGGAAATTAACTGGTCCTAAGAAAGTTATCACAAAGCATAAAACCTTTGATGTTGGCGATGAAGCTGTGATGCATTCATTATACAATGAAACATGGATATCAAAAAAACGCAGTAAAGCAATTAGAATGATTGAAAAACAAAGTTCTAACAAAAGTCTAATTCTAATGGATGACGGTTTGCAAAATAATTCTATATATCAAGATCTAAAAATTTGTATTTTTGATGGAAGTATGGGATTAGGAAATAGTAGAATTTTGCCCTCAGGGCCTTTAAGAGAGAGTTTGATTTCAGGATTAAAAAAAAACAAATATAGCCATTATTATCGGAGAGGATAAAAATAACATTCAGCAAACAATTTTAAAAAATAGAGAGCATGTGAATGTTTATAATGGTGTTTTTGTTCCTGACAAAAATACAATACAAGAATTAAATAATAAAAAATTATATGCCTTTGCTGGAATTGGTATTCCGGATAAATTTTATGAGCTTTTAAAATCTTTTAATTTAAATTTAATTAAAACAAAAAGTTTTCCTGATCACTATAAATATAAGGAACATGACCTGCAAAAGCTTGTAAAAGAAAGTAAAGAACTAAAATTAAAATTAATCACAACTGAAAAAGATTTCATAAAAATAAAAGAAATTGTCCCAAATATAAGCAATCAAATTATACCATTAAAAATCAAATTAAAGATTAATAATAAAGATCAACTAATAGAAAAAATTAAATCTGCAATTTATGAAAAAAATTAATAGGATAATTGAGAAAATAATTTTTGAGCCTTTACAAGGAATTTTTGCAATTTTCTTATACTATTTATTTGCATCCCTAAAACCAGAAACTGCCAGTTGGTTGGGAGGTCAGCTAGCACTAAAAATTTCTTTTCTCCTACCTCAAAATAAAAGGGCCAAAGATAACATAAAATTAATATTTCCACATTTACCAGAAATTAAAAGAAATAAAATACTCCGCGAGACTATTGAAAACCTTGGTAGAAATGCAGGAGAGTATCCCCATTTAGGAAGAATTCAGGAATTCATAAAAGTTAGGGGTTTAAATAACCTACCCAAAAATGAAAAGCCCTTTATATTGGTAGCCGCTCACCTTGCAAACTGGGAGTTAACGCCATATCCAGGCACTTTAGTCAATAGACCAGTTATGAGAGTTTATAGAAAATTAAATGCACCACTAGCTGAATGGATATTGAGAAAAAAGAAGTCACCACTACCAGGTGAAGTTGTCCCCAAAGGAAATAAAGGAGCAATTAAAATGTTATCTGTGTTGAGGTCTAATGGAATTGTACTGCTACTTTCTGATCAGAGATTGAACACAGGTATCAAAATTAACTTTATGGGAAAACCAGCAAATACTCTAACTTCACCAGCTGTTATGTCATTAAAACTAGGTTGTCCAATTATACCTTTACAAATCAAAAGAAATAAAGGCCTTTCTTTTGATATAATAATTCATCCAGCGCTTGATTTAGCAAAATTTAGAGGTAACCATAAAACAAAAGTTGAAAATATAATGATTGATATAAATAATTTAATATCCTCTTGGATTAATCAAAATCCAGGACAATGGTTTTGGCACCACAGAAGATGGAAAGTTTAACCTTTATTATTTTTGTTTAAAATTAATGCTTCAGCAATACCATCAATAAACTTCAATTTTACTGATTTTTTTTGTATTAGTTTTTCTAATTTATTAACTTTTTTTCCATCATGATTTTCAACATACGCAAACCCCCTGTCAAAAATTTTTTTCAAGTTGGAGTTTTCTAATAGTCTTTCTAAATTTTTAAAACGCTGCTCTAAAATGGCTAAATTATTTTTTTTTGTTTTTCTTAGTGATAAGTAAAGTGACTTAGATTTATCAGATTTTGTTTCAATAAGTAAAAATAAGTTTTTTAAATTTATATTATTTATCGATTTAGTAAATTTAAGCTGATTAAAATTAATTTTATTATTTACAAAATTAGATGACTTATAGAAATAGTTTACAACTTTACTCTCAATCTTATTAAATAATTCTTCTGGGACACCTAATAGAGACTTTAAATTTAAAAAGTTTAAATTTTTCTCAGAAATATGTTTTTCAACTAAATTTCCTAGTTCAATAGTTTTTATATCCAACCTTTGACTGGGTGATAAAAGAAAATTTTCAATTTTATCAAAAAATTTTTTTTGAAATAATGTCTTCTTATTATTTTCATTAATAATATGAAGTATAGAATTTTTAATTCTACTTTTTATAATTTTTATTTTAGATAGTATATCTGCCTTATTAGGGGTTACAATAACAGCAGCTTTTGTAGGTGTCGGTGCCCTAATATCGGAAACCATATCAATCAAAGTTGTATCTGTTTCATGTCCAATAGCTGAAACAATTGGTAATTTACTTTTAAAAACTTTTTCAATTAAAATTTCTTCATTAAATGCCCATAAATCCTCAACACTGCCTCCTCCTCGAGCAATTATCAATAAATCTGGTTTTTTTCTTGGGTCATGTATATTGTTAAAATAATCAATAGAAGCTGAAATTTTTTCTGCAGATTTCAAGCCTTGAACGGGAACTGAATAGATAATAATCTTACACGGCCACCTCCCTCTAAAAGTTTCAAGTATGTCTTCAATAACTGATCCTTGTAAACTTGTGATAACACCCACGCAAGTAGGATAAAGTGGTAATTTTTTTTTTATTTCATCATTAAAGTACCCTTTCTCAAAAAAATATTTTTTTCTTTCTTCCAATTTTTTTAGGAGTGCTCCCTCTCCAGCGTGCTCTATTTTTGAAATATTAATTTGATATGAAGATCTTCCTGGGTATGTTGTTAGTTTACCCGTACAAATAACTTCCAAACCTTCTTCAGGTTTTATACCAATGTTGGTGGTTGTCCATTTCCATACTGTTGCATTGATTATCGATGAATCATCCTTGAGAGAAAAATAAATATGCCCAGATGAAGGGAAGCTTGGCTTTGAAATTTCTCCTCTAATACGGACGTATTCAAAAGAATTTTCAATTGTATTTTTAATTGCCTGTGAAAGTTCTTTAATATTCCAAATTTTCGAATTAATATTTTCAATCATATTATGTCAAAATATAAGTTTTATTATTGGTATTTAGAGTATAATAGAATATTTAAATTTTTAATGAACAAAATAAATTCAATATAATGAGAGTATTATTAATAGGAAGTGGGGGGCGTGAAAATGCCATTGCTTGGTCAGTTTACGCTTCACCACTTTTAGAAAAACTCTATTGCATGCCTGGGAATCCTGGCATTAAAGAATTTGCAGTATGTATAGATGTTAATATTAAAAATTATGAAAAAATATATGATATTATTCAAAAATATGAAATTGATATTGTGGTAATAGGACCAGAAGCTCCATTAGTTGATGGTTTGACTGATTTTTTAGAAAAAAAACAGGTGAAAGTTTTTGGTCCAAGTTCTTATGCTGCTCAACTTGAGGGAAGCAAAGTTTTTGCAAGACTGTTTTGTGAAAGGTATTCTATTCCTCAACCAGACTTTAAATTTTATTCTAATCCAGAAATTGCAATTAATGACTTGAAGTCCAGTAATTCAAAAAATGGATATGTTATAAAAGCAGATGGTTTGGCTTCTGGAAAAGGAGTGCTCGTTACAGAAAAAATTGAAGAGGCAATTTCATTTGTTGATGATTTATATAATAAAGAAATATTTGGACACTCTGGGAAGCAATTTTTAATTGAAGAAAAATTATTTGGCACTGAAGCCTCAATATTTACATTAATAGATGGTAAAAATTATGTATTTTTGTCTACAGCACAGGATTATAAGAGAGTTTTTGAAAATAATTTAGGACCTAATACAGGTGGAATGGGCGCAATATCTCCCTCACCATTGGTAGATGAAAAAGTTTTAGAAAAAATTGAAAATGAAATTATCATTCCTGTAATTAATGGAATGGATCAAGAAGGAAAACCTTTTAAAGGTGTCTTATACACGGGCGTAATGCTAACAGATAATGGACCTAAAGTTATAGAATTTAATGTTCGTTTGGGAGATCCTGAGGCTCAGGTTATATTGCCTAGATTAAAATCCGATTTTCTAACAGCTATTTTAGCAACAATTGATGGAGGTTTAAAACATCTTAACCTTAGATGGCATGAAGAAATAGCATTAAATGTTGTATTAACTTCAAGTGGATATCCGGGTAATTTCATAAAAGGTAATAGAATTACAGGATTAAATAAAATTAGTAACAATTCACTAATATTTCATTCGGGGACTAAAAGTGATAAATTGGGAAATTTACTTACAAACTCTGGTAGAGTATTATCTTTAACATCTTTAGCCAAAAATATAGATGAGGCTAGAAAAAAAGTTTATGGGGATATAAAAAAAATAAAATTTGATAAGGCTTTTTATCGAAAAGATATTGGGCTTTAATCTTTATTTTCTTTTTAATCTAAAAAAGTTTTTTAACAAATCACTGCATTCAGTAGCCCTAATACCATCATAAATTTCAGGTTTATGGTTGCAAAATTTTTGGTTAAAAATTTTTACTCCATTATTTATGGCCCCATTTTTGTCGTCCTCACATCCAAAAAAAAGTTTACTTATTTTTGAATATTGAATTGCTGCGGCACACATTGGACAGGGTTCTAAGGTTACATATAAACTACAACCAATTAGATATTTATTTTTCAAAATAATAGTCGCTTTTTTAATCGCTAAAATTTCTGCATGAGCTGTTGGATCTTGTTTTGATTCAACAAGATTATATGCCTTAGCTAAAATATCACCATTAATATCTGTGACCACTGCCCCTACTGGTACTTCATTTTTATTAAAAGCCTTTTTAGCTTCCATGAAAGCAATATTCATGGGGTCAGATAGATTGTTTATCGTTGTCTTCTTCATTTTTAGAGTTTAATTTACTTATTAAACAAATGACATAAATTTCCATAAATTATGAATAATAGTAAGTTAAAACAACCTCCAGAATGTGAAAGAATAGCAAAAAAATTATCTAGGGCAGGTGTTTGTTCACGCAGGCAAGCAGAAAAGTTTATTTTTGAAGGAAGAATAAAAGTTAATGGATTGACTATAACAACACCCGCAACCAAAGTTTCTATAGATGATATAATTTTATTTGATAATAAAAAAATACCTGAGCCTTCTATTACGAGAATTTGGCGATTTCATAAACCGAAAGGCTGTCTTGTAACTCACAAAGATCCTGAAGGTAGAACAACAATATTTGATATTTTACCCAAATCTCTTCCAAGAGTGATGAGTGTTGGAAGATTAGATTATGATTCCGAAGGACTAATACTTTTGACAAATAATGGTGAAACTTCAAGAAAACTTGAATTACCATCAACTGGCTGGCTAAGAAAATATAAAGTAAGAGTTCATGGTTTTGTTGATAACAAAAAATTAGATAAATTGAAAAATGGTTTAAAATTAGACAGTTTTAGCACTGGACCAATAGATGCGAATTTAGAAATTCAAAAAGGGACTAATGCTTGGGTATCGATTGGTCTAAGGGAAGGGAAAAATAGAGAAGTTAGAAGAATAATGGATTATTTAGGTTATCCAGTAAATAGGTTGATTAGAATTTCCTATGGGCCTTTTCAGTTAGGAAACCTTCAAAAAGGGGAAACAGCTGAAATTAATAAAGATGTTATTAGTAATCAACTAGGTTTGATGAATAAATTAAAATGAGAATTATTGCTGGTAAATATAAAAGAAGAAAATTATTTACCCCAAAAGGAATACAAACAAGGCCTTCAACAGACCGGCTTAGAGAAACATTAATGGCAATATTAGAAGGTGGAAGATTTGGGTTTCCATTAAATTCTAATTTAATCATCGATGTCTTCGCTGGCACAGGAGCTCTTGGAATAGAAGCTGCTTCGAGAGGGCATCCAAATAAAGTTATTTTCATTGAAAAAAACTCAAGTGCAGTCAAGATTATCGAAGAGAATATAAAAATAACAAAATCTAATGAATTATTTGAAATTTTGAATATTGATTTATCCCAAATAACAACATGGAAATTTGAAAAGGCTGGTTTAGTATTTTTAGATCCACCTTATTTTTCAGATTTTGTAGAAAAGGCCTTAATAAAACTAAAAGAAATTGATGCTATACTGCCAGATGCTATTATTGTTGCAGAGGTCTCAATACGTGAAAAAAGTAAATTTATTAAAAATTTCAGAATTTTATTTTCAAAGAAGTTAGGAAAATCAATGATAAATTTCTATAAGTATTCACCTTCTTTTGAATAACTTCTCAATGTCATTTAATGATAATTTTATAGATGTTGGGCGTCCATGATTACATTGGTTGGAATTTGGTGTAATCTCCATCTTTCTTAAGAGGGCATTCATTTCTTCAATTGATAAAATTCTTCCAGACCTTACCGAACCATAACAAGCAGTTGTTGAAATTATTGAATCAATTTTCTCATCAATACTTATCTGAGATCCAAGTTCAAATAATTCTTGAGCTACATCTCCAATTAGTTCTTGAATATTAGAATTTGTTAATATCTCAGGAATAGCTCTTACTAAGACCGCATCATCACCAAAAACTTCTATTTCAAAACCAATAGTTTTTAATGTGTCTATTTCATTTAAAATAAGATCTAATTGCAAAGCAGGTAATTTTACTATTTCTGGAATTAATAATAATTGTGAACATATTTTATTTTTATTTTTTTGATATAAAATTTCTTCCTTAACTATTCTTTCATGTGCTGCATGTTGATCTACGACTATTATTCCATCAGTAGTTTCAGATATTATATAATTTTTTAAATACTGAGCTCTAGCGGCACCAAGGGGATAATCCAACTTTTGATCAGAAAATGTTTGTTCATTTGATTTTGCAGAAGGTTCTATACTAAATGTATTAAAAGAATTTTCTTTGGCAAATGATGAGATTTTATTGGGAAGCTCATTTTGATTGATCTCATTAGAATTATCATCTTTTAATAATTCACTAGTGCTTTTATTTTCAATTTTGGAATAAATTGGCTCATTCAATTTAGAAATCTCTGATTTAATAGAGGAAACATATATACTTGTCACCTCTCTTTCATTATCAAACCTTACTTCAGCTTTAGATGGATGAACATTTACATCTACTTTGAGCGGTGATAATTCAAGAAATAAAATTAAATAAGGAAACCTGCCTTTCGGAATTGTCTCTGAATATGCTGCTTTTATAGAGCCCAAAATTCTTTTATCTTTAATTGAACGATTATTTACATATAAAAATTGGTAATATGATGTTGAACTATTTAACGTAGGGAACCCAATTTTTCCTTTCAGATTATAACCATATTTCTTATAATTTATATCTAAAGAATTCGATATAAATTGCTCGCCGAAAGAGGCAGACAATCTATCCAAATTTATTTCATTTCCATTTTTTTCTATTTTAAAATCAAAAACCTTTCTCCCATCAATATTTAATTGAAATTCAATATTTGGATGAGACAAAGCCATTTTTAAAAAAACATCTTTACAATGTGAAGTTTCTATTCTGTTGGATTTTAAAAATTTAAGTCTCGCAGGTGTTCTCTCAAAAAGAGAGGAGACTTCAACTAAAGTCCCTCTTTGAATGTTTGAAGGTTTCTGGGCTTTTAAGTCCCCCCCTTCAATTTCAAGGCACGAAGCATATTTTTGATCATTTTTTTTACTAGTGATTCTCATATTAGATATTGAAGCTATAGTGGGCAAAGCCTCACCCCTAAAGCCAAAGTCCTTAATATCTCTCAAATTATTATTATTAAGCTTTGATGTTGCATGCCTTGTTACAGCTATTGGAAGCTCGTCTTCATAAATTCCATGGCCATTATCTTTAACTGTGATTAAATGAACACCACCATCACGAATAAAAACCTCTATTTTTGTTGCTTTAGCATCAATAGAGTTTTCAATAAGTTCTTTTACAATATTTGCAGGACGTTCAATTACTTCCCCGGCAGCAATCTGATTTATAAGATCATCAGGTAGAATTCTTATCGGCATTTTATTCCCCAATACCAAATAAATTATTGAAGTTTTTCTATTCTTTCTTTTTCTTTTTCTGGATCAAGAAGAGGGCCTATTTTAGGCTGCTTATCTGAACCAAAAAGAATATCAATCCCTGCCCTGCTTTTTATTTGCAGTTCGTATGTTTCTTGATCAATTATTTCTCTTATATTTGGTACTATGCTATTAAACTGAAAAAATTGAGCTAAGTCACTATCTATCTCATCAAGTTCAAGCCTTCGCTCAACACCAAAAAGTAAAGAAATCTCGTCTTTTGCTTTTGAACCAGTTTTTAAGGTTACGTCCATTTCAGATTTAAGATCAAATTTAGGCGGCATTTCCAGTTTATTTTTCTCAACGATAGAAAATTCATCAAGTTTAATCTTTTCTGATCCAATAGCTTGACGAAAATTTGTACAACCAAAATTTGTTAATGCAATTAGCATGAAAAATATAATTATTTTATTTTTAACATTATAAAACATGGATGTTAAAATTAATCTTTCTTTTTAAAACTTGCAAATAATAACGTGACTACACCTAATGAGATAAATGTATCAGCAAAGTTAAATGTTGGAAAATGAATTCCATACGAATGAAAATCAATAAAGTCTATTACTCTTCCATGGATGATCCTATCAAGTGCATTTCCTAAAGCACCACCAGAAATTAAACCTGCACCTACTCTTTCTAAGCTGTTCCAATTTGATGCAAATATAGGAATAGACATACCAAACCCTAATCCAATTAAAGTAAAAATTAATCGCCCAAACTCACCACTTTGATCAAACATACCAAAAGAAATTCCACTATTCCAAACAGGAACCAAATTTAAAAATGGAAAAATTTTTATTATTCTAAACTCAATAAAAAGATTCACATAAATCAGGTACTTAAAAATTTGGTCTATTAATAAAACAGAGAATGGGATGAAGAAAATTGAGAGTTTTAAATTACTTTTAATCAGTTTATAAAAGTTCATCTGTAATTAGCTACAATATATTTTAACAACATCTTCACATCTGTTGCACAAACCATCTGGTTTTACTTCTGGAAGAATTTTCCAACATCTGGAACATTTGTTTCCATCTGCATTTTCTATTGTGATTTTAGGAGTTTCAATTTTTTCAATACTAAAACTTACCTCAGATGTAATAAAAATATCTGCTGCAATTAAATTTTCAAATAAATCTTTATCTTCTTTAGATAATTTGATTTCTACTTTTGCCTGTAAACTAGATTTAATCACATTATTGTTTCTTGCTTCTTCAATTTCAGCCAAAACTAAACTTCTTATAAATCTTATTCTTTTCCATTTGATATTAAGAGCTTCATCATTCCAATTATTCACTGCGATTGGTATAGTTTTTAAGTGTATAGAGTTTTCTTTGTCGTTTATATAACATTGCCATGCTTCTTCAGCTGTAAAACACAATATTGGTGCCAGCCATGCTGTTAAGTGATTAAATAAAATATCTAAAGCAGTTCTGCATCCACGTCTTTCGAGACTATTTGGGTCTCCACAATATAAAAGATCTTTCCTAATCTCAAAATAAAACGAAGATAATTCAATAGTGCAAAAATTATGGATTTCTGTGTATATAGAATGAAAATTATAACCTTCAATTTTTTCTCTCACTGAATTATTTACTTCGTTCACTCTATGTAAAAGCCATTTTTCCAGTTGAGGCATGTCTGAATAATCAATTTTCTCATTTTCTTGAAAACCATTCAAACTGCCAAGTAAATATCTTAGAGTGTTTCTCAATCTTCTGTAGTGATCAGTATGATGTTTAATAATTTCAGGACCAATCCTCAGGTCTTCATAATAGTCAGACCCAGCAACCCATAATCTTAAAATATCAGCTCCATAGTCTCTCAAAATATCTTGAGGGTTTACAGTATTGCCAAGTGACTTAGACATCTTACGTCCTTTATCATCCAAAACGAAACCGTGTGTTAGAATTCCCTCAAACGGTGCCACTCCTCTTGAACCAACTGACTCTAATAATGATGAATGAAACCATCCACGGTGCTGATCAGAACCCTCAAGATAGAGGTTTGCTGGACTTTTTAAATCATCTCTATCCTCCAAGACAAAAGCATGGGTTGAGCCAGAGTCAAACCAAACGTCTGCAATATCTTGAATTTGTTCAAAATCATTAGCATCATATTCAGGTTCCAAATAATTTGATGCTGGGATCTCAAACCAGGCATCTGATCCCCCTTTTTTAAAAGAAGAAACAATCCTGTCTATAACAATTTTATCTCTTAAAGGTTCACCTGTTTTTTTGTTGACAAAAACTGGGATTGGAATCCCCCATGCTCTTTGTCTACTAAGACACCAGTCAGGTCTATTTTCAATCATAGAGTATAGTCTTTGCTTCCCTGCTTCAGGGTAAAATTGTGTTTTTTCAATCTCGTTAAGTGCCGTTTCTTTTAAATTGTTTGTTGTCATAGAAATAAACCATTGTGGTGTATTTCTAAAAACTAAAGGAGCTTTGGAACGCCATGAATGGGGATACGAATGAATCAATTCCCCTCTTCCAATTAATGAGTTTTTTTCCGACATTATATCAGCTATTTTTGGATTATCTCTTAATACATGCATCCCACCAAATAATGGAAGGTGATCTAATAGTTTTCCATTCCCAGCTAAGGTTTCTGGAACTTCAATATTAAATTTTTTTCCTAAAAAATAGTCGTCTTCTCCATGACCTGGTGCAATATGAACAAAACCTGTTCCTTGCTCAACGGTTACAAAATCAGCTGGAAGCATTTTAACGTCATGACTATATCCATAATTATTTAATGGATGCGAAAGTATAGTTTCATCAAACTTATGACCCAAAATGCTCGAAACTTCCTCCCATTCTAAAATTTTACAATTCTTAGCAACATCTTCCACCAAATCTTTGGCAATTATTATTAAATCATTATTTTTTGCTAGGCTGTCATCAGCAATTTTCTTGATCCGAACTAATGAATAATTAATCTCTTTAGAAAAGGCTACGGCTCTATTACCTGGCATTGTCCATGGTGTGGTAGTCCAAATAATTATATATGCTCCATCAACATTTTGAAGATTAGTTTTTTTAACTTCAAACTTTGCATAAATAGTAGTTGATTTATGATCCTCATATTCAATTTCAGCTTCAGCTAAAGCTGTTTTCTCTACCACGGACCACATTACAGGTTTTGACCCACGGTATAAGCCACCATTTAATAAAAATTTACCCATTTCATTCGCAATTGATGCTTCGGCATCAAATGTCATAGTTGTATAAGGGTTTTTAAAGTTGCCGCAAACACCTAATCTTTGAAATTCTTGGGATTGTATGTCCATCCATTTTTTTGCAAAATCTCTGCATTCTTTTCTGAATTCAACAATTGGAATAGTGTCTTTATCCTTTCCTTTCTTCCTATACTGCTCTTCAATTTTCCATTCAATAGGTAATCCGTGACAATCCCAACCTGGAACATAATTAGCATCTTTACCAAGCATCGATTGAAATCTGTTTATAATATCTTTTAAAATTTTATTTAAAGCTGTTCCAATATGTAAATTACCATTAGCATATGGAGGGCCATCGTGGAGTATATACTTTTCAGAACCTTTTCTTTGTTCTCTTAGTTTTTGGTAAATATTAATTTCTTCCCAAATTTTTAGAATTTCAGGTTCTTTTCTTGGCAATCCTGCCTTCATAGGAAATTCAGTTTTGGGCAAAAAAACAGTTTCTTTGTAATCCATATTAATATTTACCTTTGTATTTTCATTTATTGTAAATTAAAAAATTCTTTTGATACTCTTACATCATTTTTGATTTGTGTTTTTAAACTTTCAATTCCATCAAATTTTTTTTCTTTTCTTATAAAATTTAATAGATTAACGGATATTTCTTTACCATAAATATTATTATTAAAGTCAAATATATTTACCTCAAGCAATACTCCCCTATCATTTACAGTTGGCCTTCTTCCAATATTTGCAATGCCATTATATATTTTATTTTCAATGCCTTTAACTGAAACTGAATAAACACCAAAAGCAGGCATTATTAGATTTTCTAATTTAATATTTGCTGTTGGAAAATTGATACTCCTACCTCGCTTGTCACCCTCAATTACTAAACCACTTATTTTATAGGGTCTACCTAATAATTTATTCGCTTCTATGATGTTTCCTGACTTTAAATGTTCACGGATTTTTGATGATGATATCGACACAGTATTTAGAGTTTTTAAGCTTATTGAAGATATACCTATATTATATTTAGTTCCTATATTTTTTAATGTATCAATATCACCTTTTCGATTTTTCCCAAATTTAAAGTCTTTTCCTACGAATACATGCTTTAGAGATAAATTTTTAAAGAGTATTTTTTCAATAAATTCTTCTGGATGCAATTCACTTAAATTTTTATCAAATTTTAGATTTATTAAATTATCAATGCCATGCTCACGAAGTGTTTCAATTTTTTGCGAATTAGTTTGAAGTAAAAAATTATTTTTTTCACTTGAAAAAAATTCCCTTGGATGGGGCTCAAATGTTAAAACTGAAATAGGTAATTTTTTTTCCGTTGAAAGTTTTTTTGCTTCTTCAAGCACTTTTTTATGTCCAAGATGCACCCCATCAAAGTTACCTATTGCAGCTGCACTTGGCTCAATATTTAATTTTTTATCTTTAATTTTCCAATTATAAACTTTCACTAGAAACTCATAAATTTAAATTAAATACATTTATTGATGTATTAATAATATAAACAAATTATTAGGGGTAGAATTAATTTACTAAAAGATTAAAATCATAATAAAGTTTCAATAAACAAAATTTAAATATGGAATATATTAATTTTTCAAATCAATTACCAGTTATTATTCAATTAGGAATAGATTGGTCAATTAATTTTTTAGCAGCAGTAATCACTCTTATTGTTGGTATTTGGATTTCATCAAGAATAGGCAAATGGGTTAGAGAAGCCCTTATACGAATTGATAAATTAGATCCAACTTTGCCACCAGTTGCTGGATCTGTCATTCGCTATGCTCTCCTAGTTGTAACCATTATAGCTGTTTTGGCTCAGTTTGGTGTAAACACTACTTCTATAATTGCAGTTTTAGGTGCGGCTGGGTTGGCAATTGGTTTAGCATTGCAAGGCACTTTATCTAATGTAGCTGCTGGAGTGATGCTTCTATTCCTTAGACCATTTAAAGTTGGCAATTGGATTGAAGCCTCTGATATCTCTGGCACCGTAAGAGAAATAGGTTTGTTTACAACTACAATAGACACATTTGATAATGTATTTATTTCTGTTCCCAATAGTAAAATTTGGTCTTCTACAATAGTAAATCACTCCAGATATAACACAAGGAGAATGGATATTGATATTGGTGTCTCATATAATTCAGACTTAGAATATGTAATTAAAACATTATTAACTCTTGCGAAAGATGAGAGAGTTTTAAAAGAACCAAGCCCTCAAGGATTGGTAGTTAGTTATGGTGATAGTGCAATTACAGTAAGATTAAGACTCTATGCTAAAAATAATGTTTATTGGGGTTTATATTGGGATTTAATGAAAAAAACAAAATCAGTTTTAGATAAAGCAAAAATTGAAATACCTTTTCCCCAAACAGTTGTTACTTTAAAAAAAAATAATAACTAATTCTATAATAGTTTGATTTAATATTTGTATTATGAAATCAGAAGAAAGAATTATACTAAATAGAAAAAATATTAAGGCTGATAAGCTAAGGTCCCTTGTTAGAAAACAAGGATTAGGTAGTAAGCTTTTAGATGATGATACACTTTTAAAATCTAGAAGAAGTTTAGTACCTGATAATACCAAAAAAGATATATGGATTTTTGGATATGGTTCACTGATATGGAATCCTGTTATAGAACCAATAAAAAAACTAAAGGTAAAAAGTTACGGCTATAGAAGAAGATACTGCCTAAAAACTCATATCGGAAGAGGTAGTAAAGAATGCCCAGGTTTAGTATTAGGACTTGAAAATGGTGGATCAGTAACTGGGCAAGCTCTAAAGGTTAATAATAAAAATATCTTCGAAGAATTAGATCTTGTTTGGAGAAGAGAAATGATTATGGGAGCATATATACCTAAAATAATCTCTGGCTACTCAGAAGAAGGTAAAATTGATATGATAGCATTTACAATAAATAAAAAGCATGAAAATTATATAGGCTCACTATCAGAAGGTGAAACAGCTCTAATGATTTCAAAGGCAGAAGGCTTCTTAGGAACGGCAACTGATTATCTTGATAAAACTTGTGAAAGTCTGAAAACATTAAATCTAAACGATCAATATCTCAAAAGATTACAAGCTAGAATTATAAATAAAAATTTTGTATAAATTTATTGCTTAAAAAAAAATAAAATATAATAATTCAAGTGAATTAATTCTGCGGATGTGGCGGAATTGGTAGACGCAGGGGATTCAAAATCCCCCGGTGGCAACACCTTGTCGGTTCAAGTCCGACCATCCGTACCATATTAATTCATTTGCCCGTAAAGGATAAACCCATAAAATTTAATTTTTTAAATAAAGTTCAATTTGTTGAAAAATTTTTTGAAATATCTTCAAAAAAATCAACTAACAATGCCCTTTACGGCCTATCCTTTGCTGAATCAATATTTTTTCCAATACCAATTGATCCATTGCTAGCTGCATGTGTGATTGCAAAACCAAAAAAAATTTTTTTAATAACTTTTCTAACTACATTTGCATCAGTTTTTGGAGGAATAATTGGTTGGTGTATAGGACTATATATTGGAGTTGGGTTACAAAATCTTGTTGAGTTTATACCAGGTTTATCAGTTCATAAGCTAAAAAGTGTAAACGAAGCATTTAGAGAATGGGGGCTAATTCTTACATTCATAGGGGCCTTTACACCACTGCCTTACAAATTAATTGCTCTAAGTTCAGGAGCAACAGGAGTACCATTATTGATTTTTGTAATTGGCTCTATTATGGGAAGAGGAATAAGATTTACTATAGTTGCTTTACTTTCGTATTATTTAGGTGAGAAAGCTATAAATTTTATAAAAAACAACCTTGCATTGACCTCTGTGATCTTAGCTATAATTATAATAATTATATGGTTTTTGATAATTTAATTTTAAGGTACTTTCCTTTTTTTGGAATTTTTTATTCTGGTGGCCTTCTATTGTCAGCATATTATTTCCAATATTTTGAAGGGTTAAAACCATGCCAAATGTGTATCTGGCAAAGATGGCCACATTTCGCTGTAATATTTTTTTGTTTATTAATTATCTTGAAAAAAAAATATTCAGTATCATTTTTACTTTTTGCAGCTTTATCAGCATTTATAACTTCATTAATAGGAATATGGCATTCAGGAGTTGAATTAGAAATTTTTTATTTACCAGAGGGATGCTCAAGTTCAGACTTAGGATCTATCAATACAGTGCAGGATTTGATTAACAAACCTATGATTAGTTGCAATGTTATTGCTTGGAGTTTTTTAGGACTTTCAATGACTAATTGGAATACTATATTGTCGCTGGCTGAAACATCAATTTTTTTATACATAGCATACTTTATTAAAGATTTGCATCATGAGAAAATAAAACAATTATAATATGCTAATAGGAATGTTTAATTTAGATTATGCTAGAGAGGATTGACTACTTAAGAAAGGGTGGTAGAAAGACAATAGTCATTTATTATTATGAAAAATTTCAAACTGCTTGTAATTTTCTATCAAAATCCATTAAAATTTAGTCTTTTTCCAACTCAGTGTCCCAATAAAGATAATCCCTCCAACTCTGGTGTAAAAAGTTAGGAGGAAAACCTCTACCATTTTCTTGCAACTGCCATGTAGAAGGTTGAGATGGCATTTTTTTTAATGATAAATCTGAGCTTCTAAGTATTTTATTCCCTTTTCTAAAATTACATTTTTGACATGCCGTTACAACATTTGTCCAAGAAGTCCTTCCCCCTAAGGACCTTGGTAAAACGTGATCGAATGTAAGTTGTTGGGTTGGCAATTTTGAGTTGCAATATTGACAAGTAAAGCTATCACGTAAGAAAACGTTAAATCTAGTAAATGCGGGATCTCTAGTTTGATGTACATAATCCTTTAAAGAAATCACTGATGGCAGCTTTATTTCAAATGATGGAGAATGGATAACATCTTCATATTCAGATAATATGTTTACCCTATCAAGGAATACAGCTTTGATTGTTTCTTGCCATGACCACAAGGATAAAGGGAAATAACTTAATGGCCTAAAATCAGAATTCAAAACTAATGTAGGAGAGTAATTCAAATCAAAACCTGTAATTTCATAATTAATGGTTACAATAAATTTATCATTTTACAATTAAATTAATTTATTTTTTTTTTAATAAATTCTATAGCTTTTGATATTCCAAAATTATCTATTCCATGGCCCAAGTTTGTAATGGAATGTTGTTCAACATTTATATTTATATTCGACAATTCTAATGATGCTTTTTGCATTTCTTGAAAAGGAACAACTTCATCAAGTTCACCATGTACTAGAAGAACATCTGTTTTATTTTTTACTTCAGAGGATCTTTGAGGGGATATTAAAGACCCTGAAAAAGCTAAAATACCTCCAAAGTTTTCAGTCTCTCTTAGTCCATAATGCAATGCTATCATCGCACCTTGACTAAAACCAAAAAGAAAGATTTTATTATTTTTAATGGAATATGCTTTTTTTAAATTTGAAATGTAGTTTCTAATTGAACCAATTGGTTTATCTATACCTTCTTCTCTTTCCATAATATCAAACCATTGCCTACCAGAAGGGTTCGCAGTACATGGCTCAGGAGCATTTGGAGATACAAATAGCGTACTGGATAATACATTTGCCATTATGGGAGCTAAAGAAATTAAGTCATCTCCATTACTTCCCCATCCATGAAAGAAAACACACATACTTTCGATAATTTTATCTTGGGGCTTAAAAGTTGGTCCAATTAATTCTATAGTCATTTTAATTCCTTTTTGAAACACTTTATAGGGATAATATGATTGTTACAAGGTTTGCACCTTCTCCTACAGGATTACTGCATATTGGACATGTTTACTCTTTGGTATGTTCTTACGAATTTGCAAAAAAGAATAATGGTATATTCATTTTAAGAATTGAAGATATAGATTTTACAAGATGTAAAGATTTATTTATTGAGCAGATAATTGACGATATAAATTGGTTAAAAATTCCATTTAAGAGAACTAATAATCAGTCATTAAGAACAAAGCAATACTCAAAGGCTTTAGACTATTTAAAAAATAAAGATCTTGTTTATGCTTGCTGGTTGACTAGAAAAGAGGCGTCTTCAACTTTGAACGCACCTCATAACCATATTTCTCAAAATTCAAGTTTAAGGGTAAATGATCATGAACTTAAAAATAGAAAAAGCTTAGGTCTTACACCAGCATGGAGACTAAATATCAAAAATTGCTTAAAATACATTAATTCACAAAAAGAAAAAATCTATTGGGAAGATATTAAACAAGGAAAAAATCTTTTAAATTTAGATCAGTTTGGTGATGTTGTAATCGCTAGGAAGGATATTTTAACAAGCTATCATCTATCTGTAACAGTTGACGACAATAGTGATGGTGTAACCCACATAATAAGAGGTAATGACTTAGAAAGTTATACTAACATACATCGATTGCTTCAAGTCTTGTTAAATTTAAGAGAGACCAAATGGTTTCATCATAAGTTGATAAAAGACAAGAATGGTAAAAGAATTGCAAAAAGATCAAATTCTAAACTTACTATTAAAGAATTAAGAGAAAATGGCTATTCTGCAAAAGAGGTGATAAAACGTGCAAAATCAAATACATAAAATAATTAAAAAAGTTATTGACAAAAAAAATTAGTATTGACAGAATCGGGCAATATGCTATTAATGCATTGCAAAATAATTTTTTTATATTTCCTCCCTGAACTCAGCTGCAATTAATTTGCAGCTTTTTTTTAAACTTATATAGTTATAGCATTTCTTTTTTTGTCAAAATATTGTTATATTGAGAAATTCTGCAATTTTTGTGCACTGCAAAATTAGCTTGTTTTAAGCATATTTGCCATTAAAATAACAGCCATTATAGGCAATGAATAAAGAACCATTTTATCCCATCCTAATGTATAGTGAGCCAAACCCGCGCTTAAAGAAGAAAAAGCTACTGTTCCAAATATTATTAAATCAGAAATTCCCTGAACTTTGCCCTGCTCTTCAGGTTTTGTTGCATTAACAATTAAAGTTGACCCACCAATGTATAAAAAATTCCAACCAATCCCAAGTAAGAACAGAGATAAAAGATATTGATTAGGAGTCTCAGCTAAAAATGCAATAATGGCAACAAATATATACGATAAGAGACCAATAATTAATATTCTCTCTGCAGAAAATTTTTGTATTAATGTACCAGTGAAAAATGATGGTGCAAACATAGCAATTACATGCCATTGAATAATATTAGCATTGTCTGCAATACTAAATTTACAAACATTAATAATCTGCAAAGGTGTTGCTGTCATTAAATAACTCATTATGCCGTAACCACCAGCGGCAGAAATAACCCCTTTAATCATTGATTTTTCATAAAAAATTTCAAAAACTTTCCTGCCACCTATTTTACTTATTGGAGGCAATGGGATTTTTATCCTCATTATGAAAGGCAACGCAATTAATTGTGTTATAGCAATCATTAAGTAACTCCCTGCATAAAGATGTGGAAGAATAGCATCAGCTGAGATTTGGTATATTCTCGGGCCTAAAAGAGCTGCTATTAATCCAGCAGATAATACAAGAGACATTGCTTTTGGTTTGACGGTTTTTGGTACTGTCTCGGTGGCTGCGTATCTATAAAATAAATTTGTTGCATGCCCTAATCCAAGCAAGACAGAACCAAAACAAAATAAATAAAAATTCTTTTGAAATAAAGCTATAGTCATTATAAGCCCACCAGTTGAAACTGATAAGACACCCCAAACAAAAACAATTTTTCTGCCATATTTCGACATTAAAATTGAACAAGGAAACGTAAAGAGCATGGTTATAATAAATTGTAAACTCAGTGGAAATGTTGATAACCATCCATATGGCGCTATGATAAATCCTGCTAAACCTGTTGTTATGATATTAATGTTCATAGAAGTCATTGAAAATATTTGTGCCAGAGAAAGAAAAAAAACATTTCTATTCAAGTGTTCAAAAAAATTTTTTGTTTGGCTAAGAAAATTCATCATTTCAGACTAGTACATTATAGAATTATAAGCTAGAAAATATATTTATATTAAATTTTTTTTAATATATAATTAAAATAATTTTATTTTATTTTATGTTATGGTTTAAATTTTGCTGTATAATGCAGAATTAATTAATCGATTTGCTTATGATACATCCAAATTCAGAAATATCCGAATTCGACATTATTATAATTGGAGCAACAGGTGACCTTTCAATAAGAAAAATCATACCTGCCTTATTTAAAAGATATACTGATGGGCAAATTCCAGAGAAATCTAAAATTTATTGTCTTGCAAGACAAAAATTAGATAACTCAAGTTTTACTCAAAAAATCAGTCAACAAAATAAGATTGATTTTAAAAATTCAAAAATACTAAAAGAATTTTTTGATAAAATAAACTACTTATGCATTGATATAAAAAGCCCAGATTCAAAAAATTTATTTTCACTTCAAAATAAGTTGAAAAAAGATCGTGTAAGACTTTTTTATCTGGCTACTGCTCCTGAATTATTTGGAGTTTCAGCACAGTTTATTAGAGAGAATAGTTTAGCAAATAATAAAACTAGAATTATTGTAGAAAAACCAATTGGTAAGGACTTAATTTCAGCTATAGATATTAATAAGGCTTTAAATTCTTATTTTGACGAGGATCAAATTTACAGAATTGATCATTATTTAGGGAAAGAAACTGTTCAAAACCTCATGGTTATGCGGTTTGCTAATCAATTATTTGAAGCACATTGGAATAATCACTCTATTAGCAATGTCCAAATAACTGTGTCTGAAGAAATTGGTATAAAAGGAAGAGAAAACTATTATGATTCCTACGGCGCAATTAAAGATATGATGCAAAATCATATTCTTCAATTAGTATGCCTTGTAGCAATGGAACCGCCATCAAAATTTGACGCAAACCTTGTAAGAGACGAAAAACTGAAGGTCCTTCAGTCATTGAAAAAGATAGAAGATTTAAATGAAATCTGTATAGGGCAATATGGATCAAAGAATGACGAGTCAGACCAAATTGCTTCTTACACTCAAGATTCAAAAAAACATGATAGCAAAACTGAGACATTTGTAGCATTGATAGCAAAAATTGATAATTGGAGATGGGCTGGCGTTCCTTTCTTTTTAAGAACTGGAAAAAGATTGAAAACAAGAGCATCAGAAATTGTAATAACTTTCAAACCAATCCAACACTTTATTTTTGATAAAACCGAAAAGAATAATACTCTACCTAACCAACTGATAATTAGACTTCAACCAGATGAAGGCCTAAAAATTCTACTAATGAGCAAAGAGCCGGGCCCAGGAGGAATAAGAATATCTCCGTCATATCTAAATTTATCATTTTCTGACACTTTTAAAAATAAAATACCTGATGCTTACGAAAGGCTTTTGATGGATGTAGTAAGAGGCAATCAAACTTTGTTTATGAGAAAGGATGAAGTTGAAGCTGCATGGAGTTGGATTGATCCTATCATTAGCCTTATTAAAGAAAATAATAGACTACCCGAAACATATATCCCTAAGTCTTGGGGACCAACATCATCAATTGATCTTTTAAAAAGACATGGTTTTGAATGGTGTGAGCCACACTATTAAAAAGGTATAAAAAATGAAATCTAGAAAAGTTAACAAAATTGTCGAAGAAGTAACTAAAAATATTATCAATAGATCTAAACTAAATAGATTAAAATATTTACAAAAACTTAATGCAGCAAAAGATTTAAACATCAGAAGAGATTTATTAAGTTGTGGAAATATTGCTCACTCTGTTGCAGGTTGTAGTTCTTCAGAAAAAAAAGAAATTATTTCTGGAGAAAAACCTAATATTGCTATTGTGTCTGCCTATAACGATATGTTGTCAGCACATAAACCATATGAAAATTATCCTTCGTTAATAAAAAATGTTATCCAAAAAAACAACGGTACATGTCAGTTTGCTGGCGGTGTCCCTGCAATGTGTGATGGCATTACGCAGGGGCAAGCTGGAATGGAATTATCATTATTCTCAAGAGATGTAATTGCACAAGCCACTGCAATTGCACTAAGTCACAATGTTTTTGATGGAGCAATAATGTTGGGTATTTGTGATAAGATAGTTCCCGGTTTGTTAATGGGATGTCTCTCTTTCGGACATTTACCTGTAATTTTCATTCCAGCTGGTCCAATGACAACAGGCATTAATAATTCTGAAAAGAAATCAGCCAGGGAAAATTATGTAAATAAAAAAATTTCAAAATCAGAACTTTTGGAAGTTGAAAGCAAGGCCTATCATAGTCCTGGTACATGTACATTTTATGGAACTGCTAATACAAACCAACTCCTATTAGAGTTTATGGGATTGATGTTGCCAGGTGCCGCGTTTATCAATCCAAACAATAAACTGAGAACATTATTTTCTGAATGGGCCTCAAAAAGAATTGTTGAAATAAGTAGTTCAAAAGAAAAAAATACATGTATAGGGGAAATAATAGACGAAAAGTCTATAGTAAATGCAATGATTGGTTTATTAGCATCTGGAGGTTCAACCAACTTAACAATTCATTTAGTTGCTATTGCAAAATTTGCTGGAATAACTATCAACTGGGAAGATTTCAACAAATTATCTAAAGTAATTCCGATTTTAGCAAGTGTCTATCCTAATGGCAAAGCTGATATAAATGAATTTCATAATGCTGGGGGAACTAGTTTTCTAATAAAAGAATTATCTGAGAACGGACTTTTGCATAATATCAATACAATAAACAAAAATGGCTTTAAAGAATATTTAGAAAAACCAACAGAAAATAAAGATAAAATTAAATTTAATAAACTTTCTTTTTCTTCAAAAAATAATCAAATTCTGAGGACCTTAAAAGATCCTTTCAGTTCTGAAGGAGGCATAGTTCTCATGCAAGGTAATATTGGGAAAGGAATAGTTAAGGTTTCATCTGTAGAAAAAAAATATTGGAAAATAAAAGCTCCAGCTTTAGTTTTCAACAATCAAACAGAATTTTATAATGCTTACAAAGATGGCGCTCTGCATAAAGACTGTGTTGTGGTAGTGCGAGGACAGGGTCCAAAATCAAATGGTATGCCAGAATTACATTCCTTAAGTCCAACTTTATCTGTTTTGCAAAACTTGGGATATAAAATAGCATTGATAACAGACGGCAGAATGTCAGGTGCGTCTGGTTCTGTTTTATCAATCGTGCATATATATCCTGAAGCAGCTGAGAATGGTCTAATATCTCAAATAAAAGATTCAGATATAATCGAGATTGACGTAAACACAAAGACAATAAATGTTAAAAAAAATAAAAATCGATTAGTTAAAAATTATATTAGCCCTGAAGAATATAAGAATGGGTATGGACGAGAACTATTCAGAAATAATAGAGCTCAAGTTACTAATAGTGAAAATGGAGCCATTAGCATAGGCTGAGAACTTAAGTTCCGTAAATACGATCACCTGCATCACCTAATCCAGGTAATATATACCCTTTTTCATTTAGCTGCCTATCTATTGAACCAGTAACCAACCTAACATCAGGGTGAGATTCGTTAAATTTTTTTATACCTTCAGGTGCGGCCAAAAGACAAACAAAAGTTATTATTGTGGCACCTGCATCTTTAACAAGTCTAGTAGCTTCTATCCCGCTTCCAGCTGTAGCAAGCATGGGATCTACTATAATAACTGACCTATCTGCCATATTTGCAGGAAGATTTTGGTAATAGTCTATTGGCTTAAGTGTATCATGGTCTCTGGACATGCCTAGAAATCCTACAGCAGCACTTGGCAAAATTTGGAGTAGCCCCTCAAGTAAACCATTGCCAGCACGAAGAATAGAAACAACTGCTGGCTCTGGCTCTTTTAAAAAAGTGGCACTCATATCTTCTAATGGTGTAGAGATATTTTTTTCATATGATTTTAACTCTTTAGTAGCTTCAACACCTAAAATCATACCTGCTTCTTTCATCAAAGCCCTAAAAATAACTGAACGAGTTTTTTTATCTCTCATCAAGGATAACTTATGTTGCAACAGCGGGTGTTTAACTTCTACTACATTATTTGGGGCATTTAACATATTGAAAACTCATTTTTGTTAAAGAATAGAATAATTAAAGAAAATATTAAAGTTTTATTTATTTTGTAAAATAAATCGCTATATATAAGTCAAATCAATCTTAAATTTGGGAATTAAAATGAAGTCACGTTCACCAATTATATTAGCAATAATAATAATTTTATTAGTTTTAGGGTGGATGTTTTCAGATGATTTATTAAACAGAGAAACAAAAAATAGCTTTAATGACAATTCATCAATTTCAAATACGACTTCAGAAAATGAGGCAAACAACTTAATAGTTTCTGCTAAAAGAGTAAAAAATAATTTAATTAGCAAAACCATAAGATCAAATGCTGTGAGTTATCCTGAATTTGAAATATCTTTACCCTCTGAAGTAGAAGGTATAATATCCAGACTTTTTACTAAAGAAGGAGATTTCGTATCTGAGGGCGATAAAATTTTAGAGGTTGATAAAGGAACTCTTGATCAAAAAATTACTGCAGCAAAGGCTGCATTTACTGCTTCAAAAAAAGCACTTGATGTCGCCCAAAAGACACTGAATGGAACTCTATCTGAAGAGTTGCAAGCCGCAAGAGCAAGCCTTAAATTAGCACAACAAGATTTAGATATTGTAAAAAAACTTTTTGAACAAAATTTTGCTTCTTCATTAGAAGTTACCAAAAAAGCATCAGTAGTTGAAAATGCTCAAGTAAAAATAGCTTCATTAGAAAATCAACAAAATTATAATCTAGAATTAAATTTAATTAAGAGTGAGGCTGATTTTCAGAATGCCAAAACATATCTAATGGATCTTAACAGAGAATTAAATAATATGATTATTCTTTCACCTGCAAATGGCATAATTGAAAAGCTTTATCTTGATAAGGGAGAAAGAATTACAAAAAATTCTGTTGTGGGAAATATATTAGGGATGGAAAACATTAAATTGATCAGCAAAATTTCTCAAAATGAAATTAATAATATCAATATAGGTGACGCAGCAATAGTGAAATACAAAGACAGGTCTCTTTTTGGAAAAGTTTCAAAAATAGCGTCAACTGCAAACACTTCGACCAGAACCTTTGATGTTGAAATTATTGTTAAGAATGAAGATCTCTTTTTAAAGGGTGGCATGACACTTGAGATTGAAATAACAACTGATAATATTTTAGCTTATGAGATGTCGCCAGTTCATTTAAGTGTAAATAGTGACGGTGTACTGTACGCAAAAATTGTTGAAAATGACGAAGTAACTTACAAAAACGTAACAATTGTAAATAGTGGTGAGAACTTAGTTAACGTAACTGGTCTTAATGATGGCGATATTGTTCTTACTAATGGCCAAGCATTTGTCAGTCTAAATGATAAAATCCAATATAATATAGAGAATTAAAATTGAATAGTTTTATAAATGCTTTTTTTTCTCGTCCCTATGCAGTTTTACTAGCATTAATTATAATAGTGATTTTTGGATCATCGTCATTTCTACAGATGCCAAAAGAGGCTACACCAGATATAGATATACCAATGGCCTACATTTCCGTTGGTTATGAGGGAATAACTCCAACAGATGCTGAAAAATTATTAGCTAAACCTTTAGAGAAACATCTTAGAACTGTCGCTGGATTAGATAAAATGACATCTGCGTCTGCAGAAGGTTATTCTTCTGTAACACTAGAGTTTGATGCTGGAGAAAATATTGATCTTATTTTAGATGATGTTAGGGAAGCAGTTGACGCTGCTAAACCAGACCTTCCTAATGAAGCTGATGAGCCCAAAATTTTTGAAATTAATATTTCTATGTTTCCAATACTTACCGTGGCTTTATCCGGACCAATATCTTACTCAAGTCTAGTCAAGTCCGCTAGAGAGTTAAAAGATGAGCTTGAAAGTCTGACAGGTGTTCTTGAAGTTGATATAGGCGGGGATCGTGAAGAAATTATAGAAATTATTATTGATGCAAAAATTATGGAAGCATATGGTTTGTCTCCTAGTAATATAATCAGGGTTATATCTTCAAATAGCCAACTTGTCACTGCTGGCTCCATGGAACAAAGTGGAGGAAATTTTTTATTAAAAGTCCCAGCAGTAATTGAAACAATAGATGAATTATCAAATATGCCCATCAAAGCAGATAAAGATACATCTCTTAAATTCAGTGATATAGCAACAATTCGTAGAACTTTTAAGGACCCTGAAGGTTACTCGAGAGTTAATGGTGATTCAACAGTAGTACTTGAGCTTAAAAAGAGGGTTGGTTCAAATCTAATTGAAATCTCTGATTCCGCGAAAACTAAAATAAATAATTATATTCAATCTAATAACCAAGCAATAAAAGTATCTATTCTTCATGATGAATCAAAAAATGTAAGAAATATTCTTAGTGAACTTGGTAACAACGTTATAGCAGCTGTTCTAATTGTAATGGTTATGATTTTAGCAACATTAGGTTTTAGAAATGCTTTGCTTGTTGGTGTTGCTATCCCAGGAAGTTTTTTATTAGGCTTTATAATTCTAAATATGCTTGGGATTACCCTGAACATAATTGTATTGTTTTCTTTAATACTTGTGGCAGGTTTACTAGTCGACGCAGTTATTGTTACAACAGAATTTGCGGATACACGTCTTTCAAAAGGTATTAATCGATTTCAAGCATACAAAGATGGTGCTTCCAGAATGTTTTGGCCAATAACTTCATCAACAGCTACAACTTTAATGGTTTTTCTACCATTATTATTTTGGCCTGGAATTGTTGGGCAATTTATGAAGTATTTGCCCATAACTATGATATTTGTCTTAACTTCTTCACTTTTGATGGCTTTAATTTTTGTACCAGTCATAGGAAGCTTGTTCGGTAAAAATCCAAAAAAGAATTTTTACACAAAACCATCAGCACCAAAGCTTTACAGATCAATATTAAAATTTTCTATCAAACGTCCTATTACAATAATGCTACTTATTTTTTCAATAATTGGGATTTCTTTTTATACATATTCAAGGGCGGGTTTGGGTGTTTCCTTTTTTCCAGATATCGAGCCAGAGAAAGCAAAAGTTCAAATCCTTTCTAGGGGAGATTTTTCTTCTACTGAAAAAGATAACATTGTGAAATCAGCTGAAAAAGCTCTTAAATTCCCTGAAGGCGTTGACATAATTTATGCTCGATCAAAAAATCCAGAAAATAATGATCCTCGAGATAGTATTGGAAATATTACGACATTCTTTACAGATTGGCAGAAAAGAGAACCAGCTAATCAGATAATCGAAAACATGAGAAATCTTGTTAAAAACATACCGGGTGCAAAGGTAAATGTAATTGTTGATCAAGAAGGCCCTGGTGGCGGCAAACCTATATATATTGAAGTAGTTGGTTCAGATTTAAATAAGATATCAGTTACAGTTGAAAAAATACTAGAAAAAATGACCAACATTGATGGCTTCATTGATGTTGCTGATAGCCGGCCATTGCCAGGCACAGAATGGATGGTTGTAACTGATAGAGAGGCGGCTAATCAATATGGAGTTTCTGTTTCAGCAATTGGAACAATGATTAAATTACTTACAAAAGGAGTTAAACTATCAGATTATAGGCCTGATGACATAGATGATGAACTTGAAGTTTTATTAAGGTTTAAAAAGTCTCAAAGAAGCCTTGCTAGATTAGAAGAATTAAAAATACCGTCTGATCAAGGTGAATTCATACCAATGAATATTTTTGCAAAGCTTGAACCAAAACCAAAGAATGGAGAGATACAGAGACTCGATGGAAAAAGATATATGTCTATTAACGCTGATGTAAAGGATGGTTTACTACCTGCAAAATTGATTGAAAATTTAAAATTAGAAATCGAAAAAATGCAAATTGATAATGATATAACTATTGAATTTGGTGGAGAGGATGAAGATATAGCTGAAACCCAAGCATTTCTTGGTCAGGCATTTGGATTATCATTATTATTAATGATCATGATACTTATGATCCAGTTTAATTCATTTTGGCAAACTTTTGTTACAATGTCTGCTATAATACTATCTATTGGTGGTGTCTTACTTGGACTATGGATAACTGGACGACCATTTGGTATTGTTATGTCTGGGTTAGGTATCATTGCTTTAGCAGGCATTGTTGTTAATAATAATATCGTTCTAATTGATACTTATAATGAAATTAGAAAAAGAGGGTATGAAGCACCTTATGCAGCATTTAGAGCTGGGTTGTTAAGATTTAGACCAGTAATACTCACCGCAATTACAACCATTCTTGGATTGCTACCAATGGTTTTTGAACTCACAATTAAGTTTGCAGATCGAGAAGTATTAGTTGGCGCTCCCTCCTCTCAATGGTGGGCACAACTCTCTAGTACTATTGCAGGAGGGCTTACATTTGCTACAATTTTGACACTACTCGCAACTCCTGCTCTTCTCGTTTTTGGGCATGGAATGCATTTGTTTATCCAAAAAAGCATTAAGAAAATAACTGGCAGATCAAAAAGCGCGTTTACTTAGTTTTATGACAAAATCAACTACCTATAGTAGTGTTGTTTTTAGCTGGTTTTTATTAATTACACTCGGTATTATTTGGGGCCTGTCATTTATGGGTGTAGAATTAGCTTTACGTTCTTACACGCCACTAACTATTGCAACTTTTAGAATAGTTTTTGCAGCTTTGTTACTATTTGCATTATGTATTTTTACTGGAAACCAGTTACCCAGAGTTTCAGATAAAAATGGAAAGAGAATTCTTTTACATTGCTTAGGGATGGGTTTGTTTTCAAATGCAATACCATTTACCTTGTTAAGTTGGGGTCAAATAAATGTATCATCAAGTTTTGCTGGCATTTCAATGGCTGTTGTTCCTTTAGTAGTGCTTCCATTATCTCATTATTTAATTCCAAATCAAAGGATGACAAAGGTTAAATTAATTGGATTTGTTATAGGTTTTATTGGAGTTGTAATTTTGATAGGGCCAAGCACAATAAATTTTACTACCAATAGTATAATTATATTTGCACAAATAGCCTGTGTTTTAGCAAGTGTATGTTACGCATGTGGTTCAATAATAACAAAACTTGCTCCCACATCAAATCTATTATCGTTCACATCTTGCTCTTTACTGTTTGCTGCAACAGCAATGCTACCTATAACAGTTTACATTGATGGATTACCTGCTGTTAATTATGATTTAGCGTTTTTTGGATTAATTTACCTAGGTTTATTTCCAACAGCATTAGCTACAATAATGTTAGTTTTATTAATAAGATTAAAGGGGCCACCATTTTTGAGTTTAGTAAATTATCAAGTACCTATTTGGGCTGTAATATTTGGGATGTTTATTTTACAAGAACATTTACCTTCACAATTCATATTTGCTTTAATTTTCATTCTTATTGGTTTAGGTATATCTGAATTTAAAAAAAACTAATTTCGTGAAATTATGTAATTATTTAATCTTTGCAACTCATCTTTATTTAAAACTATGCCTAATTTACTTCTTCTCCAGATAATATCAGATACATTTAAAGCCCACTCATTTTTTATAAGGTAGTCAACCTCACATTCATATAAACCCTTACCAAAATCTATTCCTAATTGTTTAATATTACTCTTATTACCCAAAATTTTTTCCAAATTTGTACCATAAGAACCAAATAGTCTTTCGATTGTACCAGTGTCAATAAATGAAAATCTTTTTTTGTAATTTTCTAAAAGTGAATTAAATTCTAGTGGTGAAAAATCACCTCCAGGCAAAGATTTTTCCGCAGTCCAACTTTTTGTATTTTTTTTCAATTGTTTATCAACAATTTTTAATACTTCTTCAGATAACTTTCTATAAGTTGTAATTTTTCCACCAAAAACAGAAATATATAGCAGTTCGTTTACAATTTTTTCCTCGATTGTATAGTCTCTTGTGATGTCTTTGGCATCTAATTTTCCATCGTCAAAAAGTGATCTCACTCCGCTATACGTCCATATAATTTTCTTGGGAGATATATTTTTCTTAAAATAAGCAGACGCTGCTTCACATAAGTAATGAGTTTCTTTTTCTGAAATTTTAGGATTACTTAAATTTCCCTCAAAAGGTTCGTCAGTTGTACCAATAAGTGTAAAGTTTTTCTCAAATGGTATGGAAAAAATCACTCTACCATCATGATGTTGAAAAATATAAGCTTTATTATGGTTATATATTTTTGGAACGACAATATGGCTTCCCTTAATTAACCTTATGTTTTTTTGATTATGCCTTTTCTTGTCAATTACTGAGATTATTTTATCGGTCCAGGGTCCAGATGCATTAATTAATACTTTAGATTTCAGTTTTATTTGTTTTGAGGATTTTTTATTAGTTGATTTTGTAACTATTTCCCATATTCCATTTTCATTTTTTGCTTTTATTACTTTTGTATTTGTAAGAATTACTGCACTCCTATTTTTTGCATCTAATGCATTAAGTATAACAAGTCTTGCATCTTCGACTTTACAATCAGAATATTCAAAACCTACCTTAAATTTTTCTTTTAATGGGTTTTGTATTTTGGTTTTATTGAGTTTAATTTTTTTTGAAGGGGCTAAGTATTTTCTTTTAGCTATATAGTCATAAATTACTAATCCAATTTGAATAATCCAAGCTGGTCTAAGAGATGGACTATGAGGCAAAATGAATTTTAGAGGTCTAATAATATAAGGTGCAATTTCTAAAAGCTTTTCTCTCTCTACAAGCGCTTCTCTAACTAATCGAAATTGAAATTGTTCCATATATCTTAATCCACCATGTATTAATTTTGTAGACCAAGATGATGTTCCACTTGCAAGATCATTCATCTCTATAAGTGCAACCGAATAGCCTCGTCCAGATGCATCTCTTGCTATTCCAGCTCCATTTATCCCACCGCCGATTATAATAATATCAAATTCTGTTTTCAAAGTTTGAGAAGATTATTAAATATTAGAGTATGTTTTAATTTATAAGTTTTTCTTTTATAAATTAAAATATTAAATTGATAAAAAGGGTATAAAAATGTCTAAAAGTGTTTCAAATTTTTTATTGAAACGAAGAAGTGTTACTGCAAAAACTATGCTGGCTTCTGATGTAACTAATGAAGATTTGGATATAATTATTTCAAGTGGTTTAAGAGTTCCAGACCATGGAGCATTATCTCCTTGGAAAATAATTGTTTTCAAGGGTAAATCACGAGAAACTTTTGGAAAATTATTTCTCGGTAAAAGATTTAAAGAGCTAAATCCCAGTGCATCTAAAGATGATGTAATTTACGAAGAGAAAAGATTTTTAAGAGCGGGTGTTGTTGTTTGTGTTGTCAGTTCACCTGTTCCTCATAACAAAATTCCAATATGGGAAATGCAACTTTCGTCTGCAGCAGTATGCCAAAACATACTATTGTGTGCACAATCACTGGGCTATGCTGCCCAGTGGATTACAGAATGGTATTCTTACGATGAAGTTATTACCCAAGAATTAACAAATAATAATGATGATAGAATTTCTGGATTTATCTATATTGGAAAAAAAGAGAATGAACCAAAGGAAAGAATTAGACCTGAATTATCGAAAGTAGTGTCATATTGGGAGAAATTCTAATTTTTTTCTCTTATCTCGTTAATTTTTTCGTCAATAACTTCTTTAACAATTGCTGGTAAATTAATTTTTAGCCATTCATGAAGTATTGGCTTTATAGTTTCCCTAATAGTTTGAGAAATCAATTCCTCAGAACCATTCTCTTTAAAAGCTTTCTTGAATTCTGTAACTTCTAAATTTATTTGTTTTAGAATTTCATCAGAAAGCTGGTTTTCGGAGTTATCTGATTCATTGCTTAAATTGTGGCTTTCTTTATGTTTTTGAATATTTAAAAGTTCCTCATTTTCAGCTTTTAATATCAAGTCTTTGATTGAACCTCTAATTTCATCTATATTTCGCAACTTTTCTCCTTAAACACTTAAAAAAAAACCAATTTTCTTTATTGAAGTTAAATAATTAAATAAATTATATCAATAATATTGACTAATTTACTGTAATATTAAATATATCTATCATATAATTATGTAATATGTTATAAATAATAGTTATTTTTGGAGGAACGAGTGCTTATGTTAAGGCGTTTGTTGATACTATCGGCTCTTATTTTATCACCAGCTATTGTTTCCGCAGGTGGAATGCCAAACTCTAATTCAGAGTCTGAAAGTAGTGTAAGTAATATTTCTAATTCAACTGATACACAAAATCAGCCAAGTTCAGATTCTACAACTACTACTTCTAGTAGCCAGAGTTCTGAAACTTCTGAAACTGAAAATACAAATACTCAAACAGCACAAAACACATCAAGCAGTAATTCTGATGATACTCAGGCTTCTTCCAATGGATTTCTTGCAATTGAAGATGAACCACTAATCATTGATGTATCAGGCATTTCCGACTCGGATGGAGTGGGTAAAATATATGTTCAGTGGCAAAAAGAAACCAATGATGGAAGGTGGATTGACATATTCGGAGCTACACAACAATCTTTTACACCTAGGCAAACTCATGTAGGTCAAGTTTTAAGAGTTCAAATTACATTTTTAGACAATCAAGGCAATCTTGAGACTTTATTTAGTGCTCCATCTAATCCTGTTCAAAATGTAAATGATAAACCAAAAGGTGGGCCACAACTTGTAGGAATGGCAAAAGAGGATGCTTCTCTTATAGTTGACACTAGCAGTGTTTCAGATGAGGACGGCATTGGTGAAATGCAAGTTATCTGGCAAAGGTCTAAGCAGGGTAGTGATTGGCAGGCATTTGATGACACAACTGGCGAAGTCCTAAAATTAGATCAAATGCATGTTAATTATGCATACAGAGCCATTGTAGCTTATCTCGATGGACAAGGAACCAGAGAAGTGATGATATCAAGTCCATCTGATATTGTTATGAATTTAGATGATCCTGTTGAAGGAGAAGTTGTAATATCAGGCGAAGCTAATGAAAATGGTACTCTTATGGCTGACACTTCACAAATTACTGATGAGGACGGTGTTGCAAGCCTCTCAGTTCAATGGGAAAGCTCAAAGGATGGAAGAAGCTGGTCAGTTATGGAAAATATTCAAGGTATTAGTTTAGATTTAGGACAATATCTAGTTGGTAGTCAAATAAGAGCAAGGTTAAGTGTTGTAGATAATTTCGGAACTGAAACAATTTTAGTTAGCCAGCCTTCACGTACTATTGAAAATGTTAATAATAAGCCATCTGGAACTATTATAATTAGAAGAGTAAGTGTTTCGGGTTAATTCTAAATTAATCTCTTAACTACTTTAAACAATCAGATGAAATTTTCGAAAAATAATTTAAACTATCATTGTGGATATTATTATCTAAAGATACGAAATAAATTTAGTCACTCTAACTCAATATATAAAGATACTTATTAATTTAGTATATTCGTAAGCACTTCTTTTGATGAAAACTAGTTATTAGAAACTCAACAAATTTAAATTTTTACAGTATTTAATGCCTTTTCATAATTATAATAAAGCTCTGGAAAAAATACTTTTAATTTTTTTTAATACTCTTTGAAAAAACAGATAATAATGGTGGAACAATTAATAAAGTTGCAAATGTTGATAGAGCCAAACCACCAAAAACAACAACTCCGATTCCTCTATACAATTCTGATCCTGCACCAGGAAATATCACTAATGGTACAAGACCAAATAACGAAGTAAGTGTAGACATAAAAATTGGTCTAATACGATTTCGTGTGGCTTCAACAATAGCATCATAAATTTTCATTCCTTCTTCTTTCACTTGAAGGATAGTCTGTTCGACAAGTAAAATAGCGTTATTGACAACAATTCCAGTTAAAATAACAAACCCAAGCATAGTTAACATGTCTAAAGGTTGCTTTATAAATTGATTAAGTAAAGCTAAGGCTGCTATTCCACCTGTAGAAGCTACAGGAACAACTAATAAGATAATGAAAGGCATAGAAAAACTTTTCAAAAGTATCACTAACAACAGAAAGATCACAAGAATAGCTGTTATAACATTTGACTGCATGGCCGACCATGTTCTCGCGAGTTCACTTGCCGCTCCCCTCACAAAAATTGATATATTTTTTTCTGAAGCAGCACCTCTTAATTGATTTATAATTTCATTGTCAATAATGGATATCGCATCTTCTAATGCGATATTTTCATTTGGCCTTACTCTTATAGAAATAGCTTGCCTGCCACCAATCCTTCTAATTTGTCGAGCAGCACTTACAATTTCAATATTTGCCAATTGATCTAAACTCATTATATTTCCAGACCTTGCAATAATGGGAATGTTGCCTAAAGTCTCCATTGTAAGTTTTTGTGCATTTTTGCCAGATACAACCAAGTCAATAAGGTCTCCATTAATAGGAATTTGCAAAACATTGGCTCCATCATTAAAAACATCCAACGCAGAAGAAAACTCACGCACAGATATTCCAGCTCTAGCAAGAGCAAGCGTATTAGGTGTTATAAGCACTTGAGGTGACCCAGCATCTAGTGAAGGAATAATTCTTATTTGATTGCCCTTTGAACTTGGAAACTTTTGACTTAGAAGTGTGTCTAAATCTCTTACAAAAGGTTCAATTGTCTCAAGATCACTACCTGTCACATCAATGCGTATCGATCTGCTTCCACCAACGGAACGGCCAAAAAGTGATGCTTGCCTTACAAACGCCCTTGCTCCTGGTTCAGAAAATACTGGCCTCATTAATACCATTTGAAGCTCACTTACCCTAGATGCATCTTTAGCTGATGCACCTGCAAATGCGCCACCTTGGAATGCAACAAAAAAGAAACGATCAATCTCTGGTGGACCACCTTCTTTTGTTTTTCCTTCCCATAAAGGCTTAGCAGCACTCTCCATTTTTTCAGCAATTCGAAGTGTTTCTTCCATTGAATACCCTGTTGGAACAATCAATCTACCAAAGACGAAGTTTGCATTACCATCAGGTAAATAATCTAAACGAGGCAAATACTTATAACTTGCAAAACCAGAAACACTTACAATTAAAAGAACTAGTATAACACCGAAAGCTTTTCTACTAACGATAAATTTTGCATATGCAACAATCAAGTCAGAAAATAATTTTGATAAATAATCAATAATTGGAATTCTCAGTGGGTCAGAAAATCGGTCCTTGGAACCTGAAAGAAATCTTGCAGCAAGTGTAGGAATAACTGTAACTGAAACAATAACTGAAATAATTACGGATACAGAAATTGCTATACCAATATCCCTAAATAACTGTCCAACTGGTAACTTTAGTAATACTACTGGGATAAAAACTATTACTGTTGTCAATGCAGAACCTAATATAGGTGCCCAAACCTGCCTAGCACCATTGTAAGCTGCATCTTTTGCATTTTGTCCTTTTTGCCTCAACCTATAAATATTTTCCATACTAACAATTGAGGCATCAACAACCATTCCTATTGAAAAAGCGAGACCAGCTAAGGAGATGACGTTGATAGATAGTCCTAAACCTGCAATTGCAACAAAGGTTCCTATTACTGATACTGGTATGGCAATAAAAATTATTGCTGTTGGAATTAGTGATCTTAAAAACAAAATTAATATGCTTACAGCGAGGCACCCACCAATCCAAATATTTTGCTTAACAAGATTTATTGCTGAAGAAATATATGTTGTCTCCTCAAAAATAACTCTAAGATCTAAACCTTTGTCACGAAGTAGTTTTTCATTTAGTATTTCAATTTGCTTCCGTAAACGTGACATTGTTTCAACCACATTGGTACCTTGCTCACGCAAAACATTCAAAATAACTGCTTCTTCACCATTAAGTCTTCTAAAACTAGTCCTCTTTTGTATCTTTAACTCAATATCTGCAATATCAGATAAAACTAAGGGGACGACTGTGCCATCCGTTGTTATGTCAGTTCGAATAACAATGTCCTTTGCTTTTTCTCTGGTGTAGGCAATTAATTCAGTTCTTACAGGATAAGATCTCTTACCCTCAGTTACAGTTCCAACACTTTGTAATGTAGAGGAATTTCTTAGAGCTTCTATAACTTCAGTTAGCGTAACACTATATCTAGTCATTTTTTGGGGATCTATAAGGATGCTCATTTCACGTCTTCCACCACCATTAAATGTAACTTCAGAAACTCCCTCAGTTCTTCCCAAGGGCTGAACAATGTCACTTTCAACAAACTTACCTAGACTCTCTAAATCAATTGTATATCCATCTCTTACCAATAGAGCTAAACGGGCAATCGGGCTATCATCAGAATTAGATGTTCTAATTGTTGGAGTTTTGGCATCGTTTGGCAATCCTGTGACACCTGCCAACTTATTTAAAAGCAAAATAAGCGCTTTATCCATATCTTGTTCTAAAGAATAGGTTAAAGTAATGTTGGCTCTTCCAGTTGAAGAAGATGAGGCTAATTCTTCGATACCATTTAATGAAGATAATTCCTGTTCTAATCTATTAATAATTTCACGGTCAACGTCAGCAGGAGCAGCACCTGGCCAACTAACCCTGACTTGGTAAATAGGTTTTTCTATATCAGGGCTCATTTGTATTGGAATATTTTGAAGGGCCACATAGCCAAATAAAATTGCAAGAAATATTATCGCTACAACTGCGACAGGCCTTCCAATTGCTTCTTTAATAATATTGTTCATTCTAATTAAACTTTTTCACCTGAGAAAGGTACCTTACTTTCGTTACCATTAGGCAATTTCAAAGTAAGTGTTCCGTCGACTTTATTGGATGAAATTTTTCCTTCAAAATTTAGCATTATTGTACCAAAAGGAAGAACTAGAGGCGCTTCAAACTTTAATTTATTGTCTTTAAGTTCAAGATCTATTTTCTCACCATTGAAAAATGAAACTTTTTTACCAACTGTTAAATCACCTGTTCGCTCGCCATTTCTACCTTGCCACTTTAATAACCATTTATCCCCTTTAATTTCTGGTGTTTTTTTTGGTTTTTCTGACGGTTTGCCAGCTAATTTTACAGACGATCCATCTTTCAACAATTCATTTCCTCTTATTATAACTTGATCGTCAACAGATAAACCACCAGTAATTATGGCTCTTTCTCCAACTGAACCACCTAATTTCACAGATGTTTTTACAGCTTTACCTTCTTCCATTACAAAAACCATTTGGCCATTAGAGATAGGAATAATAGCATCTTTTGAAATAGTGATAACCGAACTAGGCTTGCTTGAAGGTATTAATATTTTTACAGAAGCATTATTTGCTCTTAGAATATTTCTTATTTTATCTTTGAAACTCAAGCGAACAGTCCTTGTCCCGGTTCTGGGATTTTCATTAAATAATATTGCCCTATAAAAAGCTTTAAAATTTTTTCCATTTACGTCTAAACCATTGATTGATTTTTTTTCTTGAATAAATTTTATGTAATTTGTTGGCACTTCAACTTCGATTTCAAAATCTTCACCACCTTGAATTGTTGCCAAACTTTCCCCTGTTCTTACGTAACCATTTTTAATTTTGAAAACATCTGTTAGGTGACCATCAATTGGGGATACTAATCTACTACCTTTAATATCTTTTTTGAGTTCATTTATCTCAATATCAAGCTTCTCAATATTATTTTCAGCCTGTTTAATTTTAAAATTGAGTTTTTTAATTGTTTTGACTTTTAAGAATTCTTGTTGTTGTGATGTCAAATAAGATGTCGTAGAGGTCTCAAGCTCTTGAGCTGAAATTGCATTGCTTTCATACAAGTCTTTAGCTCTATCGTATTTACTTTTTAATAGATTTAACTGCTTCTGAATTATTTCTTTAATATTTTTTTCTTCATTTAATTCATTGTTTAGATCTTCTAAAATAAGTTGAGCATCTGTTAACTGGTTTTGTTTTATTTTCAAATTATATTCAAATTCTGAAGTATCCTGAATAGCAATAAGTTGGTTTTTCTTAATTTTGTCTCCAACTTTAATATTTTCCATCAATACAAAGCCATTTGATGAAGCTGAAACAGTATAAGAAATACTTGATACTACCTTTGCACTAATTTCTTTAGTAGTGGCTAAGTTCTCTCGTATGGGGGTTTCTACTACAACTGATGAAGCTCTATTACCTCCCCAGTTTTGAGAAAAAGATGGAGAGATTGAGGACAATACAAGAATAACTGGAAATAAGAGATTTACAATTTTTTTCATCATCAATATTGTCAGAATTAAAGTTAAAAATTTAACTTACATTATACTCTAATTCGATACAAACAAAATCATTTTTCCGGGATTAAACCTCGAGGGTTAAATCTTAATACAAGCACCAAAATTAAACCAAGAGTTAAATATCTCATATATGCAGCTGAATTAAGCATATGAATTCTAAAAGCATTATCATCAGCAAAACCAGAAGTAAGTATATCCATTAAAAATAAACCTATATATTCCACTTCAACCCAAAAAAACCAAATAATGAAGCCTCCTAGAATAGATCCTAAATTATTCCCTGCGCCACCAAGAATAACCATAACCCAAATTATAAATGTAAACCTAAGTGGATGATAATTAGTGGGCGTTAATTGACCATCTAAAGTAACAAGCATAGCTCCTGCAATGCCACATACAGCTGACCCTAAAATAAATACTTGGAGGTGCCTTGATTTGACATCTTTACCCATAGCCTCCGCTGCCACTTCATTGTCTCTAATTGCTCTCATCATTCTTCCCCAAGGAGATTTAAGAGCTTTTTCACAAAGCCAATATAAGATGATTAAAACGAGTATGAATAATAAAGAATAACAAAGTTTTACAAAAATAGATGAAGCATCTACAACATCCATACCTAAATATTGAGACCAATAAATAAAATTTGTATTTTGTTGTAGATCAATTTCATATGGCACTGGGCGTGGCAAACCTATTACATTTTTAACGCCTCTTGCAAGCCAGTCTTCATTTTTGATAGTGAATATTATTATTTCTGATACACCAATTGTAGCTATAGCTAAATAATCAGATCTTAAACCAAGAGAAATTTTACCTATCATCCAAGCAGCAATTGCTGCAAGCAAACCACCAACTGGCCAAGATAAAATTATAGGCAAGCCCAATCCACCAAGATATCCTTCGGTAGCAGGGTTAATTTTTTCTATTGCCTCTACGGCTGGGTCAAAAATAAATCTATAAATAAAAAATCCCAAAATAAGAATCATAGATATTGCTAAAGACTTATATCTAGAATTTTTCAACAGTTTCCAAACATATGTAGCTAGAAATATTGTTAAAGCACCAAAAGATAAAGCAAATATTATTCTTATTCCACCAGCATCCCATGCTTCATATACTGGAGGGGCTGAAATAATCACTGTCGCTAATCCACCAAGTGCAACAAAACCCATAATTCCCAAATTAAATAAGCCTGCATAACCATACTGAATGTTAACACCTAGTGACATGATTGAAGAGATAATACACATGTTTAAAATTAAAAGAGCAACATTCCAGCTCTGCACAAAGCCAACTAGTAAGATTAGTGATATCATTATAAGATAAAGTATCGAGTTCTTAATCATACTGATTTACCTCTAAAAATACCTGTTGGGCGAAAAATTAAAACCAATAATAGTATTGAATATGAGACAACAAATTTATAATCAGTTGAAATTAATTGCACCAAACCTGTAGGCTCAAGATTTTCAGGTAACAAATAAACCAAAACCTTTTTAAATGCGTATGTTATAATAACTTCTGAAAAAGCTATAATATAACCTCCAACAATAGCACCTAATGGATTTCCTAGACCACCAAGGATTGCCGCGGAAAAACTTGGCAGTAATAGCATGTAATAAACAAAAGGTTTAAACCCTTTATCAAGGCCATAGAGTGTACCCCCTACTACCAGCAATGTTGTTGCTATAATCCAAGCAAGAGCAACCACTCTCTCTGGATTAATGCCAGACAATAAAGCTAAATCTTCATTGTCAGAATAAGCTCTCATCGATTTTCCTGTTTTTGTTTTATACAAAAACCAAAAGAGAATAATAACAAAAAAAACAGACGAAGAAACTGTTATAATTTGTGAAAATTTTAAAGATAAACCTTCAGAAAGGCCAGTTGCATTTTTAAAATCTCTGGCCTTTATTAAAAATCTTTCACCATCAAAAAAATTTCTATCTTTCGGACCAATTATAATTCTTGTTGCGGCATTCATCATCATTGCCACGCCAAGGGAGACAATTATAACAATAGATGGGTCGCTTCTTTTAACTCTATAGTACTTATATACACTTTGATCGATAACTAATATTAAAACAACTGTAACTAAAATACTAAAAGGAAGTGCTATAAGTGCTGTCGGAAGTGGTTGAATGCTTATGCCAAGGCTTTGAAATAGCCAAGTAAATAAAATTGTAAACATGGCTCCCCATGCCATTGTTTCCCCGCCAGCGTAATTCGAAAATCTTAAAGTGCCATAAATAAGAGTGACCCCTAGTGCACCAAATGCAAGTTGACTTCCATAAGTAGTTGCAGGAATTACTACATAATTTAATAGAGCTATGAATGCATTTAATAAATCCATCTAACCACCCAGAAATGATTTTCTAACTTCTGTGTTATTAAGCAGTGATACGCCTGTACCTGAAAATTTATTGACACCCTGACTTAAAACAAATCCCTTGTCAGCAATATTTAGGGCTTGCTTAGCATTTTGCTCAACCATCAAAATTGAAATTCCAGTCTTTGAGACCTCAATAATCCTATCGAACAACTCATCCATTATTATAGGCGATACACCTGCAGTTGGTTCATCTAAAATTAAAACTTTTGGCTTAGTCATTAAAGCCCTTCCAACAGCAACTTGTTGTCTTTGTCCACCTGAAAGTTCGCCTGCTTCTTGTTTCCTTTTATCTTTCAAAACAGGAAATAAAGCATATACATCTTCCATGGTTGAAGAGAAGTCATCTTGTTGTAAAAAGGCTCCCATTTCCAAGTTTTCTTCAACTGTTAATGAAGTAAAAACATTATTAGTTTGAGGCACAAAAGCCATACCCTTTTTTACTCTTTCAAAAACAGATAAAGACGTTATGTCCTCACCTTTAATTTTAATATTTCCTGACTTTAATTTTAACATTCCAAAAATTGCTTTCATGGCCGTAGATTTACCTGAGCCATTTGGTCCTACAATAACTGCTATTTCTCCTTCACTCACATCTATTGAACACCCATGCAAAATATCTGCACCACCATAACCAGCAACTAAGTTTTCACCTGATAAATAAGTCATAAGTTAATTTTATTCATTTCTTTTTGGAGCATTCTTCATACCTTTACCAAGGTATGCTTCAATAACTTCTTCATTTTGCTTGATGTCACTAATCTTTCCTTGTGCTAAAACCTTTCCTTCAGCTAAAACAATAACAGGATCACAAAGTTTAGTTATGAAATCCATATCATGTTCAATCATGCAAAATGTGTAACCTCTTTCTTTGTTCAAACGTAAAATTGCATCACCTATTGTTTTAAGAAGTGTTCTATTAACTCCTGCTCCCACCTCATCAAGCAACACTATTTTGGCATCAACCATCATAGTTCTTCCAAGCTCAAGTAATTTTTTTTGACCACCAGATAAATTTCCTGCTTTCTCGTATAACAAATGATCGATAGTTAAGAATTTTGTGACTTCAATTGCTTTTGATTTGATTTCTTTTTCTTCATCTGAAATCTTGCTTGTATTAAACCAGGTGTTAAAGAGTTTTTCTCCAGTTTGACTTCCAGGAACCATCATTAAGTTTTCCAAAACACTCATAGTCGAGAACTCATGTGGTATTTGAAATGTTCTCAGAACTCCTTTTTCAAATAATTTATGAGGAGGCAAATCGGTTATATCCTCATTATCTAAGTACACTTTTCCACTTGTTGGCTTATATATGCCTGCAATAACATTAAAAAGTGTAGTCTTGCCAGCTCCGTTTGGACCTATAAGACCTGTAATTGAATTTTTTTTTATTTCTAAAGAGGTTCCGTCAACGGCTTTAAACCCGCCAAAGTATTTATGAATATTATCAATTACTATCATCTTGATAAGAATATGCTAGCGGCTTAAAATTTAGCCACTAGCATAATTAAATTTTTTAACGGTAATTTACATCAACCATTTTACCGTTTTGAATTTCAATTTCTCTGAAATTACCGGCAGCTTCACCTGGGCCAATTAGTGAAACACTTGAAGCGCCCACATAATCAATAGCGACACCATATGATGCTAATTTAATACCCTTGCTTAATTCTCCAGGATAAATTTTCTCACCTGGTCCATTAGCAACTTTCATAATATGGTCTTTGTAAACCTGTGGATCTGATGACTTTGCAGATGCCATTGCAAGCAACATAAGTGCTGCTGCATCGTATGATTCACCAACAAATGCATCACCACCAGCAAATCCACCTGCTTCACCAATTTTTGCCATTGCAGATGCTGCAGGATTTGACGGATCTAAACCTGGCACAGTTCCCATTGACCCATTAATGTCAGCGCCTAAAGTTTCAAGATTGTCTCCAATCATTCCATCTGGAAACAAAAATAAATCAAATGCACCAGTATCGATTGCACCTTGGGTTACATTTTTCCCTGCACCATCGATGTATCCTGCAACTACTAACGCCTGCCCACCAGCTGATGCTAATGCGCCAACCTCAGATGAATAATCAGCTTTACCTTCTTCATGTGCAGCATTAATTGTTACACTACCACCATTCGCTTCATAAGCAGCTTGGAAAGCGTCGGCTAATCCTTTACCATAGTCATTATTTGTATATGAAACAGCTACTGAAGTAATACCCTTATCCATTAAAACGTTAGACATTATTTCACCTTGACGAGCGTCTGAAGGTGCAGTTCTAAAGAACAAACCATTGTCTTCAACAGTTGATAGACCAGGAGATGTTGCTGAAGGTGAAATCATTACCATACCATTAGCCATTGCAACGTTAGCTAAAATGGCTCCAGTAACGCCTGAGCAATCCGCTCCCATTATTCCATTAACTTTATCTGAAGTGATTAATTTCTCAGCATTAGCAGAAGCTACTGCAGAATCTATGCATGTTGAATCTGCACGAACTGCAGTTACTGTAGAACCACTTAAAAGTTCTCCTGATGCAGAAACTTCAGCTATTGCAGCCTCAGCTCCTTGAGCCATTGCTGGTGTTAAAGATTCGATAGGACCTGTAAATCCTAAAATTATACCAATTTTAATTTCTTCAGCGAAGGCTGACGCTGAAAAAAATAAGGATGTTATAGAAGCTATTAAAAGCTTTCTCATAATAAATTCTCCCAATATATTATATTTTAAATAATTAATTTGTTAATATAGCTTCTTTTTTGATACATCAAAAGAAAAGTTAAATTAATAATTCT
>CACMFN010000010.1 GCA_902612965.1 uncultured SAR116 cluster alpha proteobacterium
AAAGGATAAACTAATAAATTTTCTGAAGCTTATGAGTAATAATGAACTTAATGAAAAACTTAAATTATTAATTGAACTTTATAATCGCGGAAAATTTCAAGACGTTTTAATTAAAGGTAATACTATAAAGAGTAAGTTTCCTAGGTCTTTAATTATTTATAATATTTTGGGTGCATCTAATACAGGTTTAAAAAAATATTCTGATGCAATAAATTGTTACAATGCAGCCTTAAAAATCGATAACAGCCTTCCAGATACATATAATAATATTGGTGTTGCTTATCAAAAAAAAGGCAATCAGCAAATGGCTATAAACAATTTTGAAAAAGCAATTCAATTAAAATCTGACTATCCTGAGGCTTATAATAATTTGGGTATTTCTTTTAAAAAAATTAGGAAATACAAATATTCATTAGATAATTATAGTAAAGCAATACTAATTAAACCAAATTTTTACGAGGCATATTTCAATTTAGGAGCAGTTTTATATGAATTAGGTGATTATGAAAAATCCATAAAAAATTATCAAAAAGCAATAATTATTAAGCCAGATTATCATGAAGCATACTATAATATGTGCGCAGCACTTCCCAATATTACATTTTCTGAATATCACCCTCATCATTATAAGTTTATAGAAAAACTATTAGATTATAATACATATGTACGCCCACAACAAATATCAAATTGTGTAGTAAGCCTTTTAAAATTTGATCCAGAAATAACATTAGTGTTTGATAAATTATCTTTAGGTAAGCTTGATAGACTCAATTTAAAAACAATTGAAAAGCTGGGAAGAATAACTCTCTTGAATAAAATGATAAAAGTATGCAGAATTGCAGATATATCTTTTGAAAATTTATTTACTAAAATTCGTTCTTCAATTTTGTTTTCATTATCTAAAGTAAACGAAAATAATAATTTTCAACATTTACAATTAGCATTAGCTCTTCAATGCTTTCACAATGAGTACATATTTAATCAAACAGAAGATGAAAATCGCGCTTTAGAAAAAGTAATAAAGTCTGTTGAAATTTCCTTTAAGAAGGGTACTCAACCCTCTTTAAAATCAGTATTATGTATTGCAAGTTATAGGGCACTATACACTTTTAAATGGTCAAATTTATTAGATTTACCTTTACAATATAAAGAATTAATCAAAAGGCAAATCCTTGATTTTAGAAATGAAAAAAATATAAAAAGTAAAATTAAAAAAATTGGAGTTATAACTGATAAAGTTTCTAAAAAAGTTAGAGCTCAATATGAGGAAAACCCATACCCAAGATGGACACAACTTAGATTAAATATTCACCCTTTTTCAATTAAAGAATTTGCTGAAGAATATGAATTAAATATTAAAAAAACCAATATATTAAAAGTTTGCAGACCTGAAATATTAATTGCTGGTTGTGGTACTGGTCAGAATTCTATTACTACAGCAACAAAGTTTCGAAATTGCAAAATTCTTGCTACTGATATCAGCTTAAGTAGCCTCGCATATGCTATCAGAAAAACTGATGAACTTAGCATTAAAAATATTGATTATGTTCAATCAGATATATTGAATTTAAAAAAAATTAATAAAAAATTTGATATTATTGAGTGTAGCGGAGTTTTGCATCATATGGATAATCCAATAAAAGGATGGCAAAATCTTTGTGAATGTTTAAAATCAGGTGGCCTTATGAAGATAGCCCTATACAGTAGCTTAGCTAGAAGTCATATCAACAAAATACGTGAAGAAATTAGTAATCATGGTATTCAATCAACAGATGATGAAATGAAAAATTATAGAATTATCTTAAAAAACTCTGACAAAACAGAGCACAAAAAAATTACTAGCTCACAAGACTTTTATAGTTTAAGCACATTTAGAGACTTAATCTTTCATGAAAAGGAGCATCAATTTAATTTACTTGAAATTAAAAGCTCTTTAGATAAGTTAGGTCTTATATTCTCTGGTTTTGAAAATAAGAAAGTATTAAAAGATTTTAAAACTAAATACAAATATTCCGGTGATCAATATGATTTACATAAGTGGAATGATTTTGAAAAAAACAATCCTGATATTTTTATAGGAATGTATCAATTCTGGTGCCAAAAACTAAATTAAAACATTTATATAATTTTCAAAACTAAATAAAATGGAAAATATGATACCATAAGGTTGATTAAAAAAATATAATTAAATAATATAAAATGAATTTAATTGTAAAGATTTAAAAATAAAATAATTTACAATTTAGTGACCTAATTCTTTTTCCAGTTTATTTAAAAACTGAGAATAATTTAACCATTTTCTCGAGCTTCCTCTATAAATCTTTTGCCTAACCTGAAGAGAAGAAGCTGTTTTCACAATTCTAGGGTTATTATAAAATTTAAGACATTCATCTTCCCATTTTAAATCTAAATAAGAAATTAAATTTTTAATTTCGTTAATAGGACCTTCAGTTAAAGTTTCGTAATTTAGATTATAAATTTTTCCAGGAAAACAATCATCCCAATAATCCATCATTTCTAAATACATTTTATAATACTTTAATAGATCACTTAAACTGTAAACAAATCCAATGCCTGGATTAGAAAAATATTTTGTAAAATTGGACCAGCATGTAGCAACTGCATTTCTTTTTACATGAATAACTTTTGCATTAGGAAAAATTGTAAATATCAAACCAATCCAAAGATAATTAGCTGGCAATTTATCAACAACCAACTCCTTTGAGGTGTTGAATTCATTTATATGGGCCAAATAAAGTTTCCGCAATTTTAACAATAAATCTTTTGAAACTTTTTTATTCAAAATATCTAATTTATAGATTGAATTAGAAAGAATATTTAATTCACCTGCACCAAATACTTTAGAATGAGTTGAAATTATTTGCTCTACTAAAGTGGTCCCTGAACGAGGCATTCCTAAAATAAAGATTGGTACTTTATTTTTTAAATTATTATAATTATGAAGTTTAAAATTATCATTTTGTAACTGTTTGAAATTTTTATAAATTTTTGAAAATAGTTTTTTATCTTTATTAATATTATAGCCAATCAATTTTTTTCTTAAAAAGTTACCTTCTGATAAATATTTATATGACAAGGAGTACTTTTCTAAATCATCAAATGCCTTTGCAAGCGAAAAACATATATATACTTTGTCCTCTGCAGAGACTTGATTTGAAGAGTATAATTTTTCTAATTTTCTGATAAAATTATCTTGTTTATTAATTTTTTTTATATATGACAAATTATAATAGGCTTCTGAATAATTTTGGTTAGCTTCAATTGCTTTTTTGAAATAGCGTTCAGCTTTATCAAACTTTCCCTCAGATTTGTAAATCATACCAAGATAATTTAAGGCAAATGGCTTTTCTGGACTTACAGTTAATATTTTTTCAAAATTTTTTTTTGCTAAAGAAATTTCACCTTTTTTTTCAAAAAGAAGAGTACCCAAATTTCTCAATAGTACTATATTACTCGGACTAACTTTTAATCCATCATTCCAAATTTTTTCAGCATCTTTAAAAGACTTTAATTCATAGTATAGATTACCTATGTTATTATATACATCCATAAAATTTGGATTTATGTTAAGCGCTAATTTATAGTTTTCTAATGCTCCTTCAAAATCTCCCATTTTTTTCAAGCATAAGCCTTTGTTGTTAAAGACTTCAAAATTTTTTGGATTTAAAGATATAGAAATATTATAATTTTCTACTGCATTAGAATATTTTCCTAAATTAAAATATGAAATACCAATAAGATTGTATATAAAATTACTTTCAGGAAATTTCTTTAAAAAAACCTCAGAATATTTAATTAGCTCAAAAAAGTTTTTGTTATTATATAAGCTTTCTAGATTTTTAATTTGAATATTTTTAGGTTGTTTTGATGCAAAATTAATATATTTATCTAGCATTATTAAATTATATTCAAAATTACTTTTAATAAAAGTATAGATGTAAAATTTATTATTTTTAAAAATTATACCACACTTTGGTATGAAGATTTTTAATAATTACAACTTCTCACTCAATTATATTTTCATTGACTTAGAAACTTATTTAGATTTTTGGTCGAACGTATAATTAGTTTTTTAAAATTAATAAATTGAATAAGAAACCTTTCAGTTGGAGATATGAATTTATAAATTGTTTAAATAAATGTTAAAGGAAATTACTAAAATAAAAAATTATAATTAATTTAAATTACTAATGTTATTTAAACTTATTTTTAGGTTTAAAATTTCCCTTATCTGAATTTCTTGGATCACTTATCCATATTTGTCTATTAGGGTGCATACCAGCACCATATACTGCAGAAACAGCAGAAGATCTCATTCTATTAAGAAGGCGCGTATCTGCTGAACCAACAGATGGGTGAATTCCATTATTATGAGAAACCTTTTCATCCCATGATTGTTTTCTTTTCTCATAGGTTGTATTATCAGATAATTGAATACAATTAATTTCATTAGAATTTAAATCTACAATAATGTCATCTCCCTCTTCAATTAAAGCAATGGGACCACCAATTGCAGCTTCAGGTCCTACGTGACCTATAACTAATCCTACCGAACCACCAGAAAATCTACCATCAGTCATGAGACCAACTACTATATTTTTTTCTCTACAAAGAGTTGTGATCCTTGATGTTGAATCGAGCATTTCAGGCATGCCAGGCCCACCAACGGGACCTTCATATCTTACAATAATCATATCTAAGTTTTCAAATTGGTTAGGGGTCTCTTCCAATGACTTTAATAGTTTTTGCTCACCATCAAATATTTTTGCTTTGCCTTTAAAAATATTATTTTCTAGACCTCCCTCAACACCAGCTAATTTTAAAACTGCACTAAATTCTGGGGATAAATTACCACCTAAAACTCTTAAACCTCCAGAGGGTTTAAAAGGGCTCTCAACACTAAAAATTACTTTTCCATCGGGTTTAGCTGGTTTCAAACTTTGAATTTGCTTCTCTAAACTTTCACCTGTACAAGTAAGAACATCACCATTTAATAATCCGGCATCTAATAAGTCTTTTACAAAAACTTGAATACCTCCCTTATCATCAATATCAACCATGGAATATTCTCCAAATGGTCTTGCATTAATAACAACAGGTACAATTTTTTCAGATAGATGATTAAATTCATCTGGGCTCATAATATCATTAGCAAAGCTTTTATAGCCAGCTGCTCTTGCTAGTTCAGGTGCATGTAACATTACATTAGTAGATCCTCCTACAGCCATAGATACTATAATTGCATTTCTAATGGATTCTCTAGTTACTATATCTCTAGGTTTAATATCGTTTTTAATTAAATTATTTAATATCTTTATTAATTCATTAGGAAATTCGTTTACTCTTCTGGTATCCTCTGAGGCTGGTGAGACCATATGGAGTGGTTGCATTCCAACAACGCCAATAAATGTTTGCATAGTATTATAAGTAAACATACCGCCACAGCTTCCATATCCAGGGCAAGCTTCACACGCTATTCTTTTCTTTAGTTCTTCATCATCACTTCCTGCAAGCTGATAACTTGTAATTATATCAATTGGCTCTTTTGTGATAGAATCTTTACCTGGTCGAATTGAACCATCAGACATTATAATTGCAGGCCTATTATGCTCTAAAATTGCAGCAAGGGTCCCAACAGGAGGTTTATCACAAGCAACTACGGCAATTGTTCCTTCTAACCCACTAGCTGAAAGATGTTCACAAATTGATTCATTTGTTACTTCGCGTCCAATTAATGAGTAACGCATTTCTTTAGTGCCATTTCTAATACCGTCTGAAGTAGCCACTGTAAATTCTGGTTGCACTAATCTCATTTGCATCTGGTCATTGTTTTTACCAATTTTATTTCTTAATGCTTCATGAATGATACGAACCTTTTTTTCTACTCCTATATAGCATTGAGAATCTCCTTTATTTCCTATAACACCCACTGAAGGTTCATGGATGAGATCTAAATCTGTTTTTAATTCTCTTGCAATACCAAATGTCTGAGCATTTCTACCTGGATTTTTATCAATTAAAACAGTCTTAGAGTTTTTCATTTTACCCTCATAAAAAAATATAATAGTTAAGTTAATGCTGGTTTATAAGTAAATATTATAGAACAAAAATTAACTAAACTAAATCTTTTCTTATTCTGTTTAAAACTATTTATTAAAAAAATTTCATTTAAACAAAAAATATTAATAGTATAATAACTGTTCATGTTATTTTTTTTACAAGCTTTTACTCTTGGTCTTATTTTCAATGCAGCACCTGGAGTTGTATTTACAGAAACAATCAAAAGAGGGATGAATGGTGGTTTTTTTCCAGCGCTTAATGTTCAAATAGGGTCACTTGTTGGAGACGCAACATGGGCAATTTTAGGCCTTTTAGGAATAGGCATTTTACTGAACATTGAATATTTAAAAATTCCACTAAGTATAATTGGGATTTTATATCTTCTTTATTTAGCCTATGACTCTTTTCAATCTTCAAACTTAAAAAATGAGAAGATAGAATTAAATAATAAATATAATCAGAATGCTCTTTTATCAGGTGTAATACTCTCAATTACTAACCCTCAAAATATTTTTTATTGGGCTGCACTAGGAAGTGCTTTTGGAGCATTAGGCGTTAAAGAACCTACAACATACAATTATTTTATTTTCTTTTTAGGATTTATTTCTTCATCCATAATCTGGTGCTTTGTATGTGCACTTGCAGTAGAAAAAATTTTTAGATTTACTAATAGCTTGATAAAAAAATATATTTTTAGAATATGTTCCTTAGTTTTTATATATTTAGCATTTGGTACGTTATACTCACTTATTTAGGAAGCTTTAAATAATTAAATTTAATAAACCTAAAATAGCACCTCCAAAAATAGAAAATAAAATTACTACAAAAATATTCTTACCAAATGCAATTCTTAAAGATGGAACTGAGAATAAATTAGAACACGTAATCACTGTCAATGATGCAACCGAGCTTAATGTTCCAGTACACCAGCCTATTAAATGTGCTTGCATTAAAAGTGCATGATTAATATCAAAAATTGAACTACTAAATATTGTTAATAATATAGTACTGCTTATAACTGGATGGATACATAGTATAGATAGAATACACATTGTTAATGGTATCAAAATAAAAATTAAAAACTTTGGAACTAGTTCAAAGTCAAAATATCCATAAAGGAAATTTTGATTAGACTTATTAGTTATAATAAAACCAATCATCATAGCTAAACTAATGATAACAATGTCATCAATATTTGTTCTCATAGAGTTAACCGTCAAAGAAAATATATTTTGTAGTTTTTTAAGGTTGTTAATGAAATAAATTAAAATCAAAATTGGCATCACAAATATTACTGCCGATAGTGCTGTCAAGTTGAAGTAAAGAGAAAATGAAACTATTATACCCATTACAATAATAAGAAATTTAAATATTGGTCTCAAACAATTTAAAGATCTTTTAAGTAAAATAAAATTTAAACTTTTATTTAATGCAAAAACTGAAATAAGAGTAAACATTGAACCTATTAAAAGGCCAATAAGTAAACTGAGCCATGAATTATAATTGTCGATATAAATTTGTCCAACTGCAAAAGCAACAAAAAATGGTGACCAAACAACGGATGAAGCCATCCCTCTTATGGAAGCCTCTGCAATTTCTTTTCTAAATATTAAATTACTATTTTTTGGAACCGAGGCAGAAAGCATCGGAAAAACACCCGTATTCATAATTGACCCAGATATATGAGCTGTAATTTGAAAACCAGCTTTTGAATTTTGTCCTGATAGAGATGATAATAACTTTTGAGTTTCTTTAATTGGATCCAATTGCAATGCAGCTGATTTAATTAAATTCATTGTAGGAATTAAACCTGCAAAGATGATAACAAACCTACCCGCTTCATAAACTTCAATTAAAGATGGAATTTTTTCAAATAAAAAGAAAGAGGAAACAAATAATACAAAAATTATAAAATAACTCTGCTTGGATAAAAAAAACATGTTTAACAGCAAAAAAATCGCAAAACAAATTATCCCAAAATCAACAATTACATTCTGTTTATTTATTATTGATATAAATGCACAAAACCAAGAAATTACAAAAATTATTAGTCTGAAATTATGAAAATAATTTATCAAGAACAAACTTTCTTTTTGGGGCTATACCCAATCTAGGTTAATATTATTTATATTCAAATTATTGATGCGGAGTTTTAACTTAGCAGTTTCTAAACCAAGTTTATGTGAAAATCTTTCATGTGTTTCAACAAAAATATATTTGATTTTATTATGCATGTTTAAATCAATAATTTTGTTTAAGATTTCAATCTCACTACCTTCAATATCCATTTTGAGTAATGATATTTCTTTTTTCTGTTTATTTATATGATTTATAAAATCAATAACTTTAATTTCTACAAAGGGTTTATTTGTTCCGCTTCGATAATCTAATAATGAAGAGCCTTGAGTTGAATAAGGATCATTTTCATCAAATTTTCTATATCGAAAAAGTTTTTGTGTATTATCTTTAAGTCCCACTGCTGACTGAAAAAGATTTAAATTCTTATTATTTTTGCACTTTTTCTTAAGTTCATTTATAGCAATTGGGTCAGGCTCAAATGCATCAACAATAAAACCTTTATCTAAAAAAAGTTTTGTAAACTCACCAACATTAGCACCACAATCAATAACATATGATCCTTTATTTAAATTACCTAAGGCTCTTTTAAATTCAGCAAAAGCATTTTTTTTTCTCGATTTTCTGCCTATTTTCAATCGCCCAAAAAAATACCATTTAACTATAAATAAAAAATCAAACATTAAACTTTAACTCATAAATTTTTAAGTTCTATTAAAATCATCTTCATAACGTATAATATCATCTTCACCAAGGTAGCTGCCAAACTGTATTTCGATAATGATAAGTTTCGAATTGCTTTTATTTGATAATCTATGAATTGCACCTAGAGGAATGTCTATACTCTCTGCAATTGTTAATTTTGATATTTTATTATTAATTTCTACTTCTGCCTCACCGCAGGAAACTATCCAATGTTCTTTTCTAAATTTATGACTTTGCAAGGAAAGCCTTTTGCCAGGTAAAACAGTTATCCTTTTGACCTGAAAGCCGTCTCCACTATCAATTACCTGAAAATCACCCCAAGGTCTTTTATCGTAATCTAAAGATTTTTTTTGCATAATTGTATTGTATCAGAGAGAATATATTTTGTTTAGTAAATCTGAATTGACTTCAATATTTTCTAGACTGGTACGATTTATATGACGTCTTTTCCCAGGCATTCTGACACCTTTAAGATTAGATAATTTATTTATAAACGTTTCAGCATTTTTGTCCCAATCATCTAGCCCAGAAATGATTTCGGGTGACATGGCTAGTATAAATTGACCTCCAAGGGGAGGACCACCATCATCAATATTGTTTTCTTCTGTTGTATCACTTGTAGTTTCTCCTACAAGTGGCCCTGCTAAAAGTTCAATCATCATAGACAAATGAGAACCTTTATAACCACCAAAAGGAAGAAGCATTCCCTCTAAAACCTGATTTGGATCAGTAGTAGCATTTCCATTAGCATCTATGCCTGCCCCAACTGGAAGCTCGTGTCCATCTCTAGCAGCTATTTGAACATCCCCAAGCGCTAAAGATGATGTAGCCATATCAAAAACAAGTGGATTATTAGTTTTTCTTGGCCAAGCAAAGGAAATAGGATTTGTTCCAAATAGTTTTTCACTTGCACCAAAAGGGGATACTACAGGTAAGTAAGAAGTACATGCAATTCCAATCAGACCATTCTCTGCTAAGGTTTCTGTTTCTGGCCATAGAGAGGCAAAGTGAGCTACTCTTTGAATAGATAGAACACCAATACCGATATCCTTAGTGCTTTTTATTAGTTCGTTAAGGTACATTTTATGAATTAATGGTGCAAAAGATCTATCTCCACCACACTTTAATACTGCTTTCGTAACTTTATGCAATGAAGGATTAGGATTTAAATTGACTTTACCACTTTTCAGAGAATTGAAATAACCAGGCAATCGAAAAAGACCATGTGAAACTGATCCATCTTTCTCAGCGCTCAAGATCGTTTGAGCTACTGCTTCAGCTTGTTCAGAGCATGACCCACCTTTAGTAAGGGTAGTATATGCTAAATTATAAATGTCCTCTAAAGAAAGAGAATTTTTCAAATAATACTCTTTTAATCAAGATCTTTAAGAACGCCTGATACTGTTTCAAATATTTGATCTATTTCAGATTTTTCAATAATTAATGGTGGCGATAAGGCTATAATGTCACCAGTTGTTCTTATTAAAAGACCTTTTTCAAATGCTTTTACCATAGCGTTCATTGCTCTTTTTGTAGGTTCACCAGGAATTGTTTCTAATTCTATAGCTCCTACCAAACCAATATTTCTAATATCAATTACGTGTGGATGACCCTTTAAACTATGAATTGAACTTTCCCAATAGTCAGCTAATTCAGATGCTCTAGTTAATAATCCCTCTTCCTCATAAGTATCTAAGGTTCCAAGGGCTGCAGCGCATGCCATAGGATGACCAGAATATGTATAACCATGAAAAAATTCTATCAAATGCTCAGGTCCATGCATAAAAGCATCATGAATATGATTTTTAACATAAACAGCTCCCATAGGAAGTACGCCATTTGTCAACCCTTTAGCTGAGACAATCATATCTGGAATTACATCAAAATACTGGGCTGCAAACGGAGCACCAAGTCTTCCGTATCCTGTAATAACCTCATCAAAAATTAAAAGAATATTGTGTTTGTCACATATTTCTCTTAATCTCTTAAGGTAACCCTTGGGCGGAACTAAAACTCCAGTTGAACCTGATACTGGTTCAATAATTACAGCAGCAATAGTTGATGGATCATGTAATGCTAAAATCCTCTCAAGATCTTCAGCAAACTCAACACCGTGCTCAGGTTGACCTTTACTAAATGCATTTCTTTGAGGATCATGTGTGTGTCTCATATGATCAACACCAGCGAGCATAGTCCCAAACATTTTTCTATTTGCAACAATGCCACCTACAGAGATACCCCCAAAATTAACTCCGTGATAGCCTCTTTCTCTGCCAATAAGCCTAAATCTTTGCCCCTCACCTTTAGCTCTGTGATAAGCAATTGCTGTTTTTAAAGCAGTCTCAACAGATTCTGAACCTGAGTTAGTAAACATAACATGATCGAGACCATCTGGAGCAAGGTTATTTAATCTATTGGCCAATTCAAATGCTTTTGGATGACCCATTTGAAATGTTGGCGCAAAATCAAGTTCTTCAGCTTGGCGTTGAATTGCTTCAACAATTTTTGGTCTTTTATGACCAGCGTTTACGCACCATAGACCAGCTGTGCCATCTAAAATTTCTCTTCCTTCAGGAGTTTTGTAATGCATCCTATCAGCAGATGCTAGTATACGCGGATTTTTCTTAAACTGCCTATTAGCAGTGAATGGCATCCAAAAAGAACTTAAATCATTTGGTACTATAGTTGAATCAGGCATAATTTTTCCTTTGTTAATTTATATATTTATTCGGCTGCATCAGGAATTTTTGATGGGTTGTTTGGATGAGTAGTCCAATTACCATAATCTTTACTTATTTCTTTCTTTGTCCTTGGATCTACTCCTGAAGATATGTGTTCCATGGTAATACAATCTTGCACTGGGCAAACACTTACACAAAGATTACATCCTACACATTCCTCATCGATAACTTCAAAGTGTCTCTTTCCATCAACAATATTTGTTATCGCTTGATGAGATGTATCTTCACATACAATATGACATCTACCACATTTTATACAAGAATCTTGGTCAATTCTTGCTTTAACAACATAATTAAGATTTAAGTATTGCCAATCTGTTACGTTTGGAACAGCTTTACCAATGATTTGATCAACTGAGGTATATCCTTTACTATCCATCCAATTAGATAATCCAGTAGTCATTTCCTGAACAATATTAAAACCATAAGCCATCGCTGCTGTACAAACCTGGACATTGCCTGCTCCAAGCGCCATAAATTCTGCTGCGTCTTTCCAAACTGTTACGCCACCAATTCCTGATATAGGGAGGTTTTTCATTTCAGGGTCACGAGCTAACTGAGCTACCATATTTAGAGCAATTGGCTTTACTGCCGGACCGCAATAACCGCCACTTGTTCCCTTTCCGTCTGTATGAGGCTCTGGGCTCATTTCATCTAAATCAACACCAACAATCGAACTAATAGTATTTATTAATGAAACGGCATCTGCGCCACCTTTAAGAGCTGCTCTGGCAGGCTGTCTAATATCAGATATATTTGGAGTTAGTTTTACAATTACTGGCATCCTTGTATTTTGTTTACACCATCTAGCCACCATTTCAACATAGTCTGGAACTTGGCCAACTGCGGAACCCATCCCTCTTTCAGACATTCCGTGGGGGCAGCCAAAATTTAATTCAATACCATCAGCTTCTGTTTCCTCAACCCTTTTAAGAATATCAATCCAACATTGCTCTTCACAAGGAACCATTAAAGATACTACCATAGCTCTATCTGGCCATTTCTTTTTAACCTCTTTGATCTCATTTAAATTTATCTCAAGTGGCCTATCGGTAATTAATTCAATATTATTTAAACCAAGTAATCTTCTATCATTAGAATGAATAGCCCCATATCTTGGACCTTGAACGTTAACAATTGGGGGACCTTCAGCACCTAGTGTCTTCCATACAACACCACCCCAACCCGCTTTAAATGCTCTTTCAACATTATATTGTTTATCTGTTGGAGGAGCAGATGCCAACCAAAAAGGATTTGGTGATTTAATTCCTAGAAATGAACTCGTTAAATTTGCCATAATACTCTCCAGATCTTCTTTTAACTTAATTCCATGTGAATTGATTCTGCAGCCTTTTTTCCTGCCTCAACAGCAGTTACTGTTAAATCCTCACCCTCATTTACACAATCACCACCAGCCCAAATACCAGAGATGCTTGTTTTATAATTTTCATCAACACTAATTCTGCCACTTCCCAAAGGTGGTAGACCATCGGCATCATCTTCAAATGTTTGACCTATTGCTCTAAACACCATATCAGAGTCGATCTTGTATTTCTCTCCAGTGCCAACCAATTTTCCATCTTTTACGCTTGTATATTCAAATTCTACTCCACAAACCGAATTATCATTTGTAATTAGACGGACAGGTTTTGACCAATGCTTAATTAAAACGCCATTATTTTGAGCATTTTGCTGTTCAACTAACGAAGCCGACATTTCTTTCTTGCCTCTTCTGTAAACTATAGTTACATCTTCAGAGCCCAACTTTTTTATTTGAACAGCCATATCAATTGCAGTCATACCACCACCAATAACAATTACTTTTCTTCCAACTGGTAATTCACCAAGATCTTTCGCTTGACGAATATCCTCAATATACCTAACTGCATCGTCTATTCCATTATCGTCCTCTCCATCTACGAGCAAAGAATTAACACCAGTCAATCCCATCCCAAGAAATACCGCATCAAAGTCTTTCTTTAATTGATCAATACTAAGGTCTTTTCCAATTGTAGTATTTAATTTATAGTCAATGCCTCCCAAAGATAATACAAATTTGGTTTCTCTTTCTGCAAAATTATCTAAGCTTTTATATGCTGCGATACCATATTCATTTAAGCCACCAAGTTTTGACTTGGAGTCAAAAATTGTTACCGAATAACCTTTCATTGAAAGTCTATGTGCACATGACAAGCCAGCAGGACCACCACCTACAATTGCCACTTTTTTTCCATTATCTTCACTTCTTTTATATGGATGATTGATACTATTCATAAGGCTATCAGTAGCATACCTTTGCAAAAGACCAATTTTGACTGGCCTATCCTCTCCAGTGTTTCTAACGCATGCTTCTTCACATAATGTCTCAGTAGGACAAACTCTTGCGCTCATGCCACCAAGAATGTTTTCATCAAAGATAGTTTTAGCAGCACCTTCAGGATTTTTAGAGGTTATTTGCCTAATGAAAAGAGGAATATTTATACCTGTAGGGCAAGCTTCAATACAAGGCGCATCATAACAATAATAACAACGATCCCCCTCTACATAAGCCTCATGTTCGTTGAGAGGTGGATGTATTTCGTCAAAATTTTCATCGTATTCTTTTTTACTAAGCCTCTGCTTTTTAATGTCATTAAGCATTATTATCTAAATCTCCAAACTCATAAAATCTAAATATAACATATATTTATTAATTATTTAAACATTTTAAATAAACAAGGGACAGAAATACTCTGTCCCTTGTTTATTTATAAATGTAATAAAAAGCTTACATCTGATTTGTTACTGCATGAGACCAAGCACCAACTGGCTTTTTACTTATTACAGCATCAGCACCAGCAGACATAAGATTTTCTACTGTTGTATTGAAATCTGCTTCAACTAAAGTACCGTCTGATCCAGCCGTTAATTTATTAATCTCACCCATCATTCTTCTTTGATGATCTTGAGTTTGAGCGCCTGTGTCGTCGTTATCTAAAACAATATCAGCTGCTGCATCAGAGTTTTCTCGAGCCCATGCCCAACCCTTCATGCTAGCTCTAACAAATTTGGCCATTTTTGAAACAAAATTTGGATCTTTAAGTTTATCTTCCATTACATAAAGACCATCTTCTAAAGAAGCGACACCAAGATCTGTATAATTAAAAATTGTTAAATCATCATTTGTGAGACCAGCATCAATTACTTGCCAATATTCATTATAAGCCATTGCTGAAACACAATCTGCTTGTTTCTGTAGTAGGGGATCAACATTATACCCTTGTCTCATTAGAGTAATTCCGCCATCACTACCGTCTGTTGGAATATTTAATTTACTCATCCAGTTCATAAGTGGGTATTCGTTACCCCCAAACCAAACACCAACCGTCTTTCCTTTTAAATCAGTTGGTTGCATCACACCAGAGTCTTTTCTACAAACCAATAAAAGACCAGAACTCTTAAATGGTTGAGCAATATTTACAATTGGCAAACCCTTTTCTCTAGCAGCAAGTGCAGAAGGTGCCCAATCTACCATCACGTCAGCTGCACCACCTGCCATTACTTGTGGAGGAACTACATCAGGTCCGCCAGGAAGTATTGTAACTTCTAATCCTTCGTCAGCGTAAAAACCTTTATCTTGAGCCACATAGTAACCAGCAAATTGAGCTTGAGTAACCCATTTTAATTGAATAGTTACTTTATTATCTGCAATAGCTGATATAGAAATAAAACCAAATAAAGTAGCTAAAATTATAACCATAATTTTTTTCATAAATTTTCTCCTTTTTTAACGATTATGGAATGAAGGGTGCCAAAAAGTCAAATACCTTTCTAATAAAGCCAAAAATCCATATAAAGTTGAACCTACAATTGCTGCCATAGTGATTTCAGCCCATACTAAATCAAAACTCATTCTCTGTGCTTCAACCGAAATTCTGAAACCCATACCCACGATTGGGGTTCCAAAAAATTCAGCCACAATCGCACCAATTAAAGCCAATGTTGTATTAATTTTTAGACCATTAAATATTAAAGGCAAGGCTTTTGGTAATCTCATTTTTAATAATGACTGCCAATAGCTACTTCCCCATGTACTCATAACATCATGGTCAATATTATTAGCTATCTGCAAACCTGCAACTGTATTCACAAGCATTGGGAAAAATGTCATAATTGTAACTACAGCTGCTTTTGATTGCCAATCAAAACCAAACCACATTACCATTATTGGAGCTATTCCAACAATAGGCATAACACTCATTAAATTTCCTATAGGCAGTAATCCTCTTTGTAGAAAAGGTGAGCGATCAATAAATATTGAAAGGATAAATGCTGAACCACAACCGTAAATATAACCAGGAATAACAGCTTTAATTACAGTTTGATAAAAGTCAGCATAAAGAATATCTAATGAATTTGCAATTTGAACACCTATTAGACTAGGTGCTGGCAACAATAATAATGGCACATTAAAACCCACACAAATTATCTCCCACAACAAAATAACCCACAAGCCAAAGAAAAATGGAACTATAAGTATCATAAGTTTTTGTAAAAAGTCATTTTTTAGTCGAATGAAAGCAAGTTTTGAAACAAAAATTATTGCTGATATCCATGATGCAAATACCTGAAACCATAATCCAACACTTATATTTGCTTCATAAATAGACGTTAAAGAATAATAAACAAATCCATGCAATATTAAACCACTACATATAATACCTAATGCTGACTTGGTAAAAATAGATATTAGTAAAAAACTTATTAATAAAAAAAAACCAGAAACTGACCCTTCAAAAAAAATAGAAATTATTGTCGGCAATAAAGATAACAAATAGAAGTAGTAATTTTTGAATAAATTAAACAACATTAATTTAATTGTCCGAAACGTTTCAGAGTTGACAACCTAATAACATCTATCATTGTGACAAGCAAAGCTGCAATTAAAGAAGCAAAAATCAGAGCAGACCAAATTTGAACCATTTGACCATAATATGAACCTTGCAACATACGTGCTCCTAATCCAGAAACTGCGCCTGTTGGAAGTTCTCCAATTATAGCGCCAACTAAAGCTGCAGCTATACCTATCTTCATTCCAGCAAATAAAAAAGGTACCGAAGACGGAAGTCGAAGCCTTAAAAGAGTTTGCAATCCATTTGCATTCCAAGTTTTCATCATATCTAATTCAATAGTTTCTGGTGATCGAAGGCCTTTGACCATACTAATAGTGACAGGGAAAAAACTTAAATAAGTCGATATAAAGGCTTTTGGCAGCAGCCCTTGAATTCCTAATGCACTTAAAACTACAATGATCATTGGAGCAATTGCTAATATTGGAATTGTTTGCGAAGTTATAATCCAAGGCATTAAGGTCATATCACATGTTCTTGAATAAACAATTGCAACTGCTAAAATAATTCCAAGTAAACTGCCAATTACAAATCCCAATAATGTAGATGATAGCGTTATTCCTGCATGGTAAACTAGACTTCTTTTGGAAGTTATTTTTTTGTTTACAGTAGAATTCCACAGTTCAATCAGAACTTGATGCGGAGGAGGTAAAACAGGTCTTTTTTGACTCATTGTATCCTTCACTAATTGAGAATATGTATAATTTTCTACTCCCTTCCTTTTATAAACATCTTTTTGAAATGGGCTATTAAGTAAAATTGTCCCAACATACCATATTGAAAAGATAAATATTAAAACTGTGGATATAGGAATTAATGAGCCAGAAAATAAAACCTTCATATCAAACCTAATTTATTTCTCATCGTCGTAAGAGTGCCCAGCTCGAAGACCTTCCCTAACTCTTTGAGCAATTTTTAAGAATTCTGGAGTTTCTCTTATAGATAGGTTCCTATCAGCTGAAAGTGGGCTTTCAATAACATCAAAAATTTTCCCCGGTCTTGGTGACATTACTACAATATGCGTTGATAAAAAAACTGCCTCAGGAATGGAATGAGTTACAAAAACAACTGTTTTTTCTGTTTTTCTCCATAAATCCAATAGTTGCTCATTAAGATGGTCCCTCACAATTTCATCTAAAGCTCCAAAAGGCTCATCCATCAAAAGTAATTCCGGATCAAAACTTAATGCGCGTGCTATTGAAGCTCTTTGTTGCATTCCCCCAGATAATTGCCATGGAAACTTGTTCTTAAAGTCAAGCAAATTTACTAGATCAAGATTTTTTTCAATTCGCTCTTTTCTTTCTGATTTATTAAAACCCATAATTTCAAGAGGCATCCCTATATTTCCAGAAATAGTTCTCCACGGGAAAAGTGCTGGTGATTGAAAAACATATCCATAGTCTCTTTCACTTCGGGCTCTTTCAGGGGATTTACCATTAACTTTTATTGAGCCAGATGTTGGTAATTGAAGATCTGCAATAACCCTAAGTAAAGTTGTTTTGCCACATCCTGAGGGGCCAATCAATGACACAAAATCACCTTTAGAAATTTTGAAATCAATGTCCTGTAATGCATGGACATCGCCATCATTTGTATTGAAAACAAGTGATAAATTATCAATATTTACAACATCGACTTTTGTCATTATTAGGCTTCAAATCAAGATAAATTTATACTTATACACCTGCGGGCATATTTTCAGCTTTTCTTTCAACTTTTCTTGGAGATGTTAACTCTTTCCATTTTGAGAGAGCTTTATTCACATCTGAAAAGGGCTTCCTCGAAACAAATTCACCATCTCCAGGACTGGCCAATACCTTACCTTCTTCAGCAGCTAATCTACCTCTAGAAAGAGTAAATCTAGGAAGTCCTCTAACCTTGATTCCTTCAAAAACATTATAATCAATAACTGACTGCTGAGTTGAACTCATAATTGTTTTCTCAGACTTTGGATCCCAAATAATTATATCTGCGTCAGAACCCTCTCTTATTGCACCTTTTTGTGGATAGATATTAAGAATTTTTGCAATATTTGTTGAAGTTACTGAAACGAATTCATTCATGGTAAGCCTTCCTGTTTCAACACCATAAGTCCATAAAACTGGCATTCTATCCTCCAAACCACCTGTGCCATTTGGAATTTTTGTAAAGTCGCCAAGACCCATTCGCTTTTGTTCTGTTGTAAAAGCACAGTGATCTGTAGCTACAACTTGAAGACTTCCTGCGGCTAGCCCACTCCAAAGTGAATCTTGGTGTAACTTATTTCTAAATGGGGGCGACATAACTCTTCTAGCAGCGTGATCCCAATCTTTATTTTGATACTCTCCTTCATCTAATACTAAATGTTGGATTAATGGTTCACCAAAAACTCTTTTACCATTTTGACGTGCTCTTCTTATAGCTTCATGTGCTTGCTCACAGGAAACGTGAACAATATATAAGGGAACTCCTGCCATATCTGCTAACATTATTGCTCTATTACATGCTTCTCCCTCAACGTCAGGCGGACGTGAATAAGCGTGTCCTTCTGGTCCATTATTACCTTCGGCTAAAAGTTTTGATTGAAGTGCTGCAACCACATCTCCATTTTCAGCGTGAACAAGAGGCATTGCTCCAAGCTCAGCACATCTTTGAAATGAAGCAAACATCTCATCATCATCAACCATTAAAGCACCTTTATAAGCCATGAAATGTTTAAAAGTATTAATGCCCTTGTTTTTAACAACCTCCTCCATATCATTGAAGATTTCTTCTCTCCATGAAGTTATGGCCATATGATAAGAATAATCACAAACAGCTTTAGTTGACTTATTGTGCCATCCATTTAAAGCACTCAAAAGAGATTGATCTGGTGATGGTAAACAAAAGTCAATCACCATTGTAGTTCCACCTGAAACAGCTGCTTTTGTTCCAGACTCAAAGTCATCAGCTGAAAATGTGCCCATAAAAGGCATCTCCATATGCGTATGTGGATCAATACCACCAGGCATAATATAACATCCCTTAGCGTCTAATATTTTATCACCTGATAGATTTTTACCAATTGAGGCTATCTTGCCCTTCTCTATTAAAACATCGGATTGAAAAGTTAAATCTGATGTAACAATTGTTCCACCCTTTATAACAGTACTCATTTTATTTCCTCCAGTTCTATTCAGTTATTTCCGCGGTATTTACAACAGCATGGAACAATACATCTGCTCCAGCTGTTGACCATTCTTTTGTTATTTCTTCTGCTTCATTGTGTGATAATCCATCAACACACGGACACATTATCATTGCAGTTGGCGCTACCCTGTTTATCCAGCAGGCATCATGACCAGCACCTGAAACAATATTCATATGCGAGTAGCCTAAGGTTTTTGCAGCATCTCTTACTTTTTCAACACAGTCTTTGTCAAATTCAACTGGATCAAAATTTCCAACTTTTTCAATATCCATAGTTAAACCAATTTTCTCAGCTATATCTGCAGCGCCTTTTCTCATTCGGTCTTCCATATCTTGAATTACTTCTTTATTTGGATGCCTGAAATCAACTGTAAAAACGACCTTACCAGGTATTATATTTCTCGAATTAGGATATACATCTATATGACCAATCGCACCTACTGCATGAGGCGCATGCGATAGAGCAATTTCATCAACTAGTTGCGTAATTCTAGCCATTCCAAGCCCAGCATTAACTCTTTTAGGCATTGGAGTTGATCCAGTATGAGATTCTTTTCCGACTAAAGTCACTTGTAGCCAATTTAAACCCTGTCCATGAGTAACAACGCCTATATCTACATTTTCATCCTCTAATATTGGGCCTTGCTCAATATGAAGTTCATAAAATGCATGAAGTTTTCTTTCACCTACTGGTTCTTCCCCTCTCCATCCAATTCTTTTTAATTCATCACCAAATTTTTTACCTTCAGAGTCTTCTCTATTGTAAGCCCATTCCTCAGTATGCATACTTGCAAAAACACCCGAAGATAGCATAGGTGGAGCAAATCTGGTTCCTTCTTCATTAGTCCAGTTAACAATTTCAATTGGATGCTTGGTTTTAATATCCAAATCATTTAAAGTTCTTATTATCTCTAATCCACCCAAAACGCCTAAAACACCGTCATATTTTCCACCAGTTGGCTGAGTATCCAAATGACTTCCAACCATAACTGGTAATGCATTAGGATCTGTTCCTTCCCTTCTAGCAAACATATTTCCCATAGTATCTAAGCCCATTGCTAATCCTTCTTTTTCACACCAGGACTTAAAAAGCTTCCTACCTTTTGCATCATCATCCGTTAGCGTTTGCCTATTATTCCCACCTGCCACACCAGGACCTATTTTAGCCATTTCCATAATAGATTCCCACAATCTATCACCATTTACTCTAAAATTTTTACCTACTGAGCTCATTTCTATCTCCAAAATATAGTTTGTTGATTGTGATCAATTTTTACTTCTATTGTCAATTTATTAGTTTATCTTTTAATAATAGCTTTACTTCGCAAATAGTTCCATAAATTCATGTACTTTTGTTTTCTCAAGTTTTTCTTGATCTAAACAAAGATCATAAATTAATTTTGATTTATCTTTATCAAAACAAGTATTTAAATTATTCCAAAATTTTTCTTCAAGTAATGGTATACCCTCTTCTCTTCTTTTCTTATGCCCAATAGGGTACTCAATTTGGATATCATCAGAACATGTACCATCATTAAAGAAAACTTGAACCGCGTTAGCTATAGATCTCTTTTCTGGGTCAAGATAATCCATTGAAAATTGGTTATCCTCTTCAATAATCATTTTGTCCCTCAATTTATCAATTAATTGATTTTCTTGATGAAAGTCGTCTTCATAATATTCTGCAATCAAATCTCCAAAAATTAGACCAACAGCCACCATATATTGAATGCAGTGATCTCTATCTGCAGCATTCGCGAGTTTGCCAACCTTTGAGATAATTCGGATTGCTGGCTCTTGAGTTCGAATAACTATTTTGTCTATAATTTCTAGTTTAGATGCCACACTTTCATGAAGCTTTATAGCTGCTTCTACAGCAGTTTGTGCATGGAACTCTGCAGGATATTGGATTTTAAATAGTATATGTTCCATTACATAACTACTATACGTTCTATTAAATTTAAATATTTGATCACTTTTCTCTTTCAGCTTTTGATCCTTATTAGTCTTATTGTAGCTAACGTCGTAAAAACCCCATTGAGGTGCTGTAAGAACACCAGGTACACCCATTTCGCCTCTTAATGCTATATCAGCTAACCTTACACCTCTCGAAGTGGCATCGCCAGCAGCCCAAGATTTTCTTGATCCTGCATTTGGAGCATGCCTGTAGGTCCTCAATGAAGAGCCATCTACCCAAGAGTGAGAAATTGCGGATAAAATTTGATCCTTGGATCCACCCATTATTTTAGCTGAAATTGCAGTAGATGCTACTCTAACTAGTAAAACGTGATCTAATCCAACTCTATTAAACGAATTTTCAATTGCTAAAACACCTTGTATTTCGTGAGCCATAATCATGAACTCTAACACTTCTCTCATACTAAATGGTTCATACCCTTTACTTAATCTTTTTTGAGATAAGTGATCACATAAAGCTAAAATACTGCCAAGATTATCTGAGGGGTGCCCCCATTCAGCCGCCAGCCAAGTGTCATTATAATCTAGCCAACGAATAATACATCCTATATCCCATGCAGCCTTAACAGGGTCTAAAATATAATCTGTTCCGGGAACACGAGAGCCAAATGGAACTGAAGTGCCATCTACAATTGGGCCTAAATGCTTTGTACATTCTTTAAATTGAAGTGCGAGCAAGCCACACCCAATACTGTCAATTAGGCAATTTCTTGCTGTTGTGAGGGCTTCATCAGATACAACTTTATAATTAATTACATAATTTGCAATATCTTGTATCACTTCGTCGTAATCAGGGCGTAAATTATAATCAACATTTAATGACATATGAAACCTTTATCTATTTTCTATACTTACAAAGTCTTTATTATTAGGCCCGGTATAATCAGCTGATGGTCTAATTATTCTGTTATTTTTTCTTTGTTCTTTTACATGAGCAGCCCAGCCTGATATTCTTGACATAACAAAAATTGGCGTAAAAAGTTTTGTTGGAATTCCCATAAAATGATATGCTGATGCATGAAAAAAATCAGCATTGCAAAATAGCTTTTTTTCTCTCCACATTACTTCTTCACACCTTACAGAAATAGGATATAGTTTACCGTCATTAATCTCATTTGCCAGCTTTTCAGACCAACCTTTAATAACATTATTTCTTGGGTCACTCACTTTATAAACTGCATGACCAAAACCCATAATTTTTTCTTTACGGGCCAGCATATCCATAAGTTTATTCTCAGCATCATCAGGATTTTTAAATGATTGTATGAGATCCATTGCAGCTTCATTAGCACCCCCATGTAATGGTCCTCTTAGGGTTCCTATAGCTGCAGTAATGCAACTATGAATATCTGACAGAGTTGATGCACATACCCTAGCTGCAAAAGTTGATGCATTAAATTCATGCTCAGCGTATAATATCAAAGAAACATTCATTACCTTAGTGTAAAGACTGGATGGCTTTTCACCATGCAAAAGACTTAAAAAATGAGAGCCAATTGTATCGTCATCTGTTTCTGTATTAATCTTTTTATTTTCATGGCTGAATTTATACCAGTAGGTGATAATTGATGGAAATAACGCAAGCATTCTATCGATTTTATCATCTTCTTGAGAAAAGTTTGCTTCAGTTTCGATGCAACCTAATATTGAGCACCCCGTTCTCATAACATCCATTGGATGGCTATTAGAAGGAATTTGTTCTAGAACCTTTTTAACTTCTTCAGGTAAATTTCTTAATTTTTTAAGTTTAGATTTATAATTATTTAGTTCTTGAAGATTTGGTAAATGCCCTTTTAATAAAAGAAATGCAATTTCCTCAAACTCTGCATTTTCTGCTAAATCTGTAATTTCATAACCTCTGTAAGTTAATCCTGTTCCAGATTGCCCAACCGTACAAAGTTCAGTCTCTCCAGCCACCTGTCCTCTAAGACCAGCTGAATTTACAGAACTATTTTTCAAATACGCCTCCTATTTAACTTTCAGATTATATCATGTTCTTTTACGAATAATCTTTCCCTTTTCAAAACATTGCTAATTGAATCTCTAGCAACCATTTGACCAATTTCACTAGCATAAGCATTCTCAAAATCTTCTTGACTATCAAACCATTGCTCAGCGACACCGTCAAAAGCTTTTTCACCCTCATTTTCAACAAGGTTAAAACACAATTTCCTAATATTTGGTAGCTTAGCAGCTTTCGGAGAATGAGAGTTTATCCACCAATCTTTGAATTGTTCGGGTGTTACGTCTTCTTTTTTTTTCAATAGTATAATTGCTTTAAACATTTTTCTCCCTTTAATCAGGCTTAACCCTTTTTAAGGGTCTTCCTCCTATACCCAAACAAACGGCTATTAAAATTTCATCTGCTTTAGGAGCATCAGAAATTGAGATTTCAGTTGCATCCATAAAATCAAAATCCCATATGTTATTCTTATTAGTCATTGGCATCACAATTAAAGAACCTGGACCACCTATTTTTTTTGTGGAAGGTATAATATCCTTACCAGAACCAACTGCAGACCTAACTGGTGCGCCAAATCTAGGATGCAATAATGCGGCAGCATGTTCAATCTCACCATCAACCCCAACAATTGCGCCTTTTCCATAACTTTCAATATCGTCTGGTTTAACTTGTAATATATCTACGCATCTTTCAGCTAAATAACCACCTATCTCTGCACCTACATCAAAAAGTGGTTCAAGGTTTTCTGTATAAGTATTTGCAAACTGATTCTTTATTACGGCAGCTCCAATAATTTTCTTAGGTGGAGTTTCTACCCTTTTATTCATCTCTTTATGCGTTTCATCAATTTGAAAAACTACTTTTCTGACATCTGTTAATTTCAACTAAATTTTCTCCACGTTTATATGATATGCCAATTCTTAAACTATTTAATACTTAAAATATAGAGTAGTTTAAAATTTAATATTTAAAAATTAATTATTTTTATTAAAAAAAAGAGTCGTAATTGCATGCAAAATTTGCATAGATTAAACAAAACAAAAACAATAATTAAATTCAAAAATTTGTTTATAATTAGAATTTTACAATAGGGAGAGAAACTATGGCAAAACTTTTGATCAATAGAAGAGAGTTTTCAATAGGTGCGACAGCTTTACTGGCCTCGTTGAGTAATTTTTCATCATTTGCGGGCTCAAAAATTAAAGTTGCTGGAATATATACCGTGCCAATTCAACAAAAATGGGTAGCAAGACTTCATCTTGCCCTTGATGCCGCTTCAAAACGTGGCGAAATAGATTACGTTTATTCAGAGAGCACAGCTAATACAGATTACGTAAGGGTAATGAGAGAGTATTGTGCTCAGGGTGTCCAATTAGTGGTTGGAGAAGCTTTTGGAATAAGTAAAGAAGCAAGAAAGGTAGCAGATGATTTCCCAGAAATTGCCTTTTTAATGGGTGATCCATTCAAACCGCATGGAAATAATTTTGCTGTTTTTGATAATTACATTCATGAACCTTGCTACTTAATGGGCATAATTGCAGGCAATATGACTAAAGCAAAAAAGATCGGTATGGTCGGCGGCTATGCCATTGGAGAGGTAAACAGACTTTTCCATGCATTTATGAATGGTGCTAGATCTGTAAAACCTGATATTCAATTTAAAGTTACCTTTATAGGATCATGGTATGATCCACCTAAAGCAAAAGAAGCTGCATTTGCCCAAATTGAAGCAGGTGTTGATATTATGTATGCAGAAAGAGCTGGAGTGGTAGATGCGTGTAGAGAAAAGGGCATATTAGCTTTTGGAAATGTTAATGACATGAATAAGGAAGAGAACGGTACAGATGTGGTTGTTACATCTGCTCTTTGGCATATGGAAGGCGCTATAAATCATGCCATTAATTTGACCAAAGCGGGCAATTTTAAAGCTGAGGAATATCATAACTGGACCATGATGGCGAAAGGTGGTGCTTCATTATCTCCGTATTATGAGTTTGAAGATAAAATTCCAAGTGCAGTTAAAACTCAAGTTGCAAATTTAGCAAATGATATAGTTGCAGGAAAATTTACAGTTGAAATCATTGATGATGAACCAAAATCAACATTCTAATTAAACAACATTTTAGCCACTTTTAAAAAAAGTGGCTAAAAAATTATGAACCCTTTACTAAAAGTACAATCCATATCCAAGAGTTTTGGAGACCTGACTGCTAATTCAGAAATAAGCTTTGAAGTTAACAAAGGAGAAGTTCTCGCAATTCTTGGAGAAAATGGAGCAGGTAAAACAACATTAATGAATATTTTATTTGGCCATTACATGCCAGATAATGGGCAAATTTATTTTAAAAATAATCCAATTAAATTTGGAAATACTCGTCACACTATTTCACTAGGAGTTGGAATGGTTCACCAGCATTTTACTCTTGCTGACAATCTTTCCGTACTTGAGAATATTATAATAGGTCAAAAATCCCTTTTCAGTTTTTCTCTATCAAAAAAAACTGCTCTGGATAAACTAAATTCTTTGATTGAAAAGTTTAGTTTACCAATTGATCCTGATGCAATGGTATCTGATTTATCAGTAAGCCAAAAACAAAGGCTCGAAATATTAAAAACTTTATACAAAGACTGTGAATTATTGATCCTTGATGAACCTACTGCAGCATTAACTCCGCAAGAAACTGAAGGACTATTCAAGACAATAAAAAATATGGTTAATCAAGGGCTGTCAGTAATTTTAATATCTCACAAACTTAATGAAGTTTTGTCAGTAAGCGATAGAATAATTGTATTGAGAAATGGTAAAAAAGTTGGTGAAAAGAAAACTGCTAATGCAGATTACAAATCAATTGCCTCAATGATAGTTGGAAAAGAAATTTCTTATCCAAAAAAAATAAAAAGTAAAATAAATAGAGAAGTTTTAAGATTAGAAATGGTTTCTTACAAATCAGATCATGATCTTGATGTAAAAATTAATAATTTAAATTTAAAATTATATGGAGGAGAGATAATTGGTATAGCTGGTGTTGCAGGAAATGGGCAGCAAAGTTTAGCTAAGTTATTGACTGGTCACTTAAAACCAACTGAAGGAAAAATTTTCATTAACCAGAATGAGGTCATCGATAGTAGCCCCAAAAATTTTATGAACCAAAAAGTTGCGTATATTCCTGAAGACAGAAACAAAGATGGTCTTGTTGGTGACATGAGTATCTGGGAAAATATTATTATGACAGAAACTGACAGCATAAAAATTTTTAACCAACTAGGCTTTATAAATTCCAAAAATTCTCATGATCAGGCTTTGTCAATCTGTAAAACAAATGATGTAAGACTTCAAAAAATAGATCAGCCTGCAAGATTATTATCTGGCGGTAATGTCCAAAAATTATTAATCGGAAAATGGCTTTACAGGAAACCACAAATTATTATTGCTTGCCAACCTACGAGGGGATTAGATGAGGGTGCAATTGCAGCAGTCCATAGAATGATCTTAGACGCAAGAAAAGATGGAAATGGTGTTGTTATTATTGGTGAAGACCTAGATGAACTACTCTCTTTATCAGATAAAATTTGCGTAATGTATAATGGGCATCTTTCAAAGCCACTAGATACACTGAAAACGGACAAATTAACCATTGGCATGCTAATGTCTGGAAAAGGTTTTTAAATGATAAATTTTAGACTGGAGGAACGTGAAAACAAAAGCTTAAGAAGACAAATTATATCTCCGTTTTTAGCTGTATTTGTTGCGCTTATTATATCTAGTCTTTTCATTCTTTTGGCAGGTGTAAGTCCCATTGATTCATTCAAAGAACTTTTTATAGGTTCATTTGGCTCGAGAAACGCTATTGCTGAAACTTTATCAAGGGCAACGCCAATGATTTTAACTGGTCTAGCCGCAAGTATAGCTTTTAAAGCTAGGTTTTGGAATATAGGTGCAGAGGGGCAACTTTATGCTGGTGCACTGGCAGTTACTTTTTTTGGAACAGGCTTGGTTGAGTTGCCTTCATTCATAATGATACCTTTTTTATTTATGGTTGGAGCTTTAGCTGGAGGACTTCTTTTGCTGCCACTTGTCTTACTAAAAAACTATTATAAGGTTGATGAAGTTGTAACTACCTTGCTTACAAACTTTATTATTGTTTTGCTAGTAAGCTATTTATTAGAAGGGCCTTGGAAAGATCCAATGTCATTAGGTTGGCCACAAGGTGCCTCAGTAATTGATCAAGGAGTTTTACCTCAAATTCTCTCAAGAACAAGGCTGCATCTAGGATTTATATTTTCAATATTCTTTGCAATCTTAATTTGGATCATTATATCAAAACATTTAATTGGTTATCAAATCAAAGCCGTTGGATTTAATCCTTCTGCTGCTAACCACTCAGGGGTACCAGTATTGAAAACAATTTTTATTGTCGCCTTGTTAAGTGGTGGCATGGCAGGTATGGCAGGGGTAACCGAAACTGCAGGTTTGAAAGGTTACTTAACTTTAGATTTATCTCCTGGATTTGGTTATGCAGGTATAGCTGTAGCTATGTTAGCTGCATTGCATCCACTTGGTGTTATTGCTTCTGGGATCTTTTTGGCATCAATATACGTAGGGGCTGATGCAATGAGCCGTTCAATGAATGTTCCAACATATTTAGCAGACGTCATAGTTGCTATTACAGTTTTATGCGTTTTAGTAAGTTTAATAATCAACCAATACAAATTTCGTTTCTTAGAGCAAAACAAATGATTTTAGAATTTTTTGAAATATTTTTTACTGCAGGATTTTGGGCAGCTACAATTAGGATTGCTTGTCCTTTGATTTTTGCAACGCTTGGTGAAGTTATTTGTGAAAGATCTGGAGTTCTTAATCTAGGTATAGAGGGTATAATGTCATTGGGGGCTATGGTTGGTTGGATGTCTGTATATTTAGGTGCAGATCTTTATTCTGGTATCTTTATAGCAGCATTAACAGGCGCTCTTTTTGGTTTATTACATGCAATATTTACTGTTTATCTAGGTGCATCACAACATGTTACTGGCATTGGCATAACTATGTTTGCTTCATCGGTAGGTTTTTTCTCATATAAATTAATTTTGCCAAGTAGTACGACTCCTCCAAAAATTATACCTTTTGAAAAACTTGAAATTCCATTTCTCTCAGAAATACCCTTTTTAGGTGAAGCCCTTTTTCAACATACGCCTTTTACTTATCTAGCTTTTTTTAGTGTAATTATTATTTTTTGGCTTTTAAACTCAACGCCTTTTGGACTTTCAATTAAAATGGCAGGTGAAAACCCTATGGCACTGGAAGCACAAGGTATTGATGTATTATTAGTTAGAACAGTATCAGTTATTTTAGGAAGTTCCTTGATGGCAATTGGAGGTGCTTATTTAACAATGTCTGCATTTGATGCATTTTATTTTGGAATGATTAATGGACGTGGATGGATTGCTATAGCTTTAGTTATATTTGCAGCATGGAAACCAGAGAGGGCTTTACTAGGAGCACTTTTATTTGCAGGATTAGACGCTTATCAAGTGCGGGCCCAACAACTTGCAGGAGCATTTATTCCTTATCAATTTTTTTTAATGCTTCCTTTTTTCTTAAGTATTGTAGCGATGATAATTGCTTCAAAACGAACACGATATCCTAAGGCTTTGTTAATCCCTTTTCGAAGAGGCGAGCGTCACTAGAGGAGACAGAAATGAAAGACCTAATTGTTAGAAATTGTAATCTTGGGAATGATGATCAAACTTGCATATACATTAAAAAAGGCGTCATTCAGGATATAGATCCAAAAATACCAGAATTAGGATGTCCCGAGATAAATGCTAGTAACAATTTTGTATCATCTCCATTTGTTGACAGTCATTTTCATATGGATGCTACTTTAAGTTATGGGCTGCCTAGAGTAAATGAATCAGGAACTCTTCTTGAGGGCATTCAACTCTGGGGCGAACTAAAGCCAAGCCTTACTAAAGATGCTATTAAACAAAGAGCACTTGATCTATGTAAATGGTCTATTGCAAGAGGTACTCTTTTTATAAGGTCTCACGTTGATGTTTCAGGAGACAGTTTATTAGCAGTAGAAGCACTCTTAGAAATTAAGGAGGAAATGAAGGATTACATTGACCTTCAACTTGTAGCATTTCCTCAAGATGGTGTTTTAAGATCAAATTGTTTAGAGAACCTTAAAAAGTCTTTAGATATGGGTGTAGATGTTGTTGGAGGGATACCACATTTTGAGAGAACAATGGCAGATGGTGCTGAATCAATAAAAATTTTATGTGAATTAGCCGAGCAAAGAGGGTTACTTGTAGACATGCATTGTGATGAAAGCGATGATCCTCTTTCAAGGCATATTGAAACTCTTACTTATCATACTAATAGACTAGGAATGCATGGTCGGGTAGCTGGATCACACTTAACATCAATGCACTCTATGGATAATTATTATTTTTCAAAACTGATAGGATTAATGGTGGAAGCAGAAATGAATATTATACCTAATCCTTTAATAAACATTGCCATTCAAGGCAAGCATGATACTTATCCAAAAAGAAGAGGCATGACAAGAGTTCCAGAACAAATCAAAGCAGGCTTAAATGTAGCTTTTGGACATGACTGCGTTTTGGATCCATGGTATCCATTAGGCTCACACGACATGCTAGAAGTTGCACACATGGCATTACATGTGGCTCATTTAACAGGGCAAAATGAAATGAAATCTTGTTTTGACTCAGTTACATCAACATCAGCACAAGTTCTTCATCTAGATAAATATGGTCTCAAGAAAGGATGCAATGGGGATTTAGTTATACTCCAGTGCAATAATAAAATTGAAGCATTAAGATTAAAACCAACAAGGTTATTTGTTATAAAAAAAGGGAATATCATAAGCTCAGCTGAGCCAACGAAATATCAATTAAAAATAAATGAAAAATTAGAAACTACTGATTTAATTTTCCGTAATTAATTCAATGGGGTTTCAATTAACCTATGATATTTGGAAGTATCCATCATTTAAAAAATTATTCTTTGCAGGTTTTTTAACAAGTATTTCTAGATGGTTTGAATTCCTTACCTTTTCAATTATGAGTTGGGAACTAACAGGCAATGCAGCCATTGTTGGTTATATAATGACAGCTAGATTCGTTGCTTTAGCTATAACTGGAATTTTTTTTAGTGTTAATGGAAGACTTTACTCTGGCCAGAAGATTATGATTTTATTTACTGGGAGTTGCGGTATTTTTTGCAGTCTCGTTTTTATTAGTTTCTATTTAAATGCAAATATACAACTTGTTGGATTATTTATTATATCTTCATTAAGTGGCTCACTATGGAGTGTTGATTTTTCTTTTAGAAGAAGAATGTTAGGTGATTCTTTACCAGAATATTTAATACCAACTGGGGTCTCAATCGATGTTTTATCAACGCATGCTACAAGATTAATTGGACCATTTTTAGGTGGAATTATACTTACCTATTTTTACTCTCAATTTATTTTTTTATTTTTATCTTTTTTATATTTCCTCTCAACATACCTTATTTTTTATGAGAAAGACCATAACAAAAATTCCAAAAAAATAAACTCATATTTAGGATCTCTTAAGGATGTTCTATTCGAAATTTCAAAAAAACCAAATCTTATAAATGTAATCTCTTTGACGCCATTATTTAATATTTTTGGCCTTCCATTTCTTTCTTTAATTGGAATTCTTATAATAGAAAAGTTTTCATTTAATAATTTTGATGTTGGATTAATTGTATCACTTGAAGGTCTAGGAGCTCTAATTGGAGGAATAGTTATTTCAGCTTTTCCCCCAAAAAATAAGTTAGTTCCTTTTTGTGTTTCTTTACTCCTATTGTTTGTTTTTATATGTTTTATATCTCTTAATAACAACTCACTATTATTAATATTTCTTTTATTTTTCGCAGGTTTTGTAACATCAACTTACTCAGCATTACAAAGCAGTATAGTGTATCTTTCTACAACACCTAAGTTAAGATCTTCCACATTTAGCTTTCTTACAATAGCAATAGGAAGTGGCGCATTAGGATCTTTCAATATTGCTTTCATGGCTAATTTTCACACCACTGAGTATTTAACTTTAATCATGGGATTAGAGGGAATTGTTTTTTTTCTCCTTTTGGTAATATCTTTAAATATGAAATTTAAGTTTTTTCGTAAAATTTAGTTTTCATATTAATAGATATTATTTTAAACTATCAATAAAGTTTGGAGAATTACGTGATAGAATTTTTAATTATTTGGTTCTTAGGAAATGATATAATAGACAGTGGCTTAAGATATACCACTGCAGAAGAATGTTTTGCTCAGGCTCAAAATACAGGATCAGATTTAAATGCAATTAATATTTCACCACCTCAATTTACATGCATTCCTATGGCGAAAGGAAAAGAATTTAAAGTTTATAGGAATGGTTCAAATTCTAGATTCCCATTTTAAGATTTAAGATACGGCATGAAAAAAAGCATTTTACTAATAGCAATTTTTATAATTTTACAAAATAATAATTTGCGTTCAGAAAATTGTATTTTGAATAGTGGCTCAGCAAATGACATAAATAAATATAATCAATGCATTGCCAATCAAATGCAAATGGCTAGGAACCAAAATCGTATGGAATTAGAGTATCTTAGAAATGAAATAGTTAAATTAAAAGAAGAAAATTTTGTTTTAAAACAGAAGCTTGATCAAATTAAAGATGCTCTAAAAAACATATTTTTAAATTTATAATTTTACCAGCATTTGAATGTTGCTTCAGCCATCCCTTCCGATGATGAAAAAGTAATAAGTTGGGCTCTATTTCCATTCAAACATTTTTTAGTAACTGCATTTTTTATTTCATCAGGGGGCAAGATAAGATTTTCTTTTAAATCTAGTTGCCATTGGGCAATTACAGTTTTTTCGTCAACTACACTAATATTTAACTCATTAGAATTTTCTTGAACTACATCTGAACTTTCAGCGTTATTATTTTCCTCACTATTTTGTTTTATTTCATCACTGCTTTCAGTCTTAGCCTCTGCTTGAATTTCTGCGTTAATTTGCTCCTCAACAGACATAGTGTTAAGCTTAAGCGGGGGACCAACTTTAGCGACTAGTTTTGATAATGGATACGGATTATAGAATGGTCCAATGCAACCTGTCATTAAAAAACATGTTAGTATTAAAATTGTGCGTTTAAAAGTTAGCATTATAACTCTCGAAAATTATATTATTATACTTATAATATAATTTTAGCTTTTTGAAATAAATAATATTTTTTTTTAATAATTAATAAAAATTTGAATATGAAAGTTACAAAGGTTCCCATTAAAAAGTCAAAGGCAATTTTTTCAACTAAACTAAAACTAATTTAATTTTTCTTTCAATAGTTGATTTACTAATTTGGGATTAGCTTTACCTGAACTCTCCTTCATAACCTGACCAACAAAAAAACCAAATAATTGTTCTTTACCATTTTTATATTCATCAACTTTATCTAAATTATTTGAAATCACTCTTTCGATCATTGGTATTAAATCATCAGAACTTGAGATTTGTTTCAGACCTGTTTCATCTATTACTTTAGAGGGATTTTTCTTAGTTTCAAACATTTCAGCAAAGACATCTTTCGCAATCCTGCCTGAAATTGTTCCATCAGAAATAAAATCTACTAACTCACCAAGCTGCTCTGGGCTTATTGGACTGTCTTCAATTTTTAAATTATTTTTGTTCAATGAACCAAATAATTCAGTAGTCAACCAATTTGAAACAAGTTTTCCATCCCGGCCTTTTGAGGCTAAAAAAAAGTAGTCCGATATTTCTTTTTCTTCACTTATCACTGAGGCATCATATTCTGAAACACCGTAATTATCGACTAAATTTTTTCTTATTTGGTCTGGTAAGGAAGGTAGAGATATTTTTATATTATTAATATATTCATCAGTTAATACAAGGGGTATCAAGTCTGGATCTGGAAAGTATCTGTAATCATGGGCATTTTCTTTGCTTCTCATGGGCCTGGTTTCAGATTTTACAGCATCAAACAGACGTGTTTCCTGAATAATTTCATTACCATTTTCTATTTCTTCAACTTGCCTATTTGCTTCAGTAGTAATTGCCTGCATAACAAAACGTACTGAATTTAAATTCTTGATTTCACATCTTATTCCTAATGGGTCCCCATCTTTTTTTACTGACACATTGACATCACATCGAAGTGATCCTTGCTCCATATTACCATCGCAAGTTCCAAGATATCTTAAAATTGATCGAATTTTTTTTATATACGCGCCAGCTTCTTCTGGTGAAGAAATATCAGGCTTGCTAACAATTTCCATCAAGGCAACTCCTGACCTATTAAGATCTATATATGATTTACTTGGGTGCTGATCGTGGAGCGATTTACCTGCATCTTGTTCAAGATGAATTCTTTCAATTCCTATTTTTTTAGTTGCTCCATCTGGAAAATTGATTTCGACTGTTCCTTCTCCAACTATAGGATCCGAATACTGTGAAATTTGATAACCTTGTGGAAGATCAGCATAAAAGTAATTCTTTCTATCAAAAACACTAAATTTATTTATTTTTGCGTTTAATCCCAGACCAGACTTTATAGCTTGCTTAATACAAAACTCATTAATAACAGGCAACATTCCAGGCATAGCTGCGTCTACCAGGCTTACATTTTCATTTGGCTTTGAACCAAAATTTGTTGAAGAACCAGAAAATAATTTAGATTGAGAATTCACTTGAGCATGAACTTCTAGACCAACAACGATCTCGTAATCATCTTTTTCTCCGTGAATTAAAAATTTTTCCATAATGTTAATCTTTCTATAAATTCAATTTAGGAATGGAAACTTAGCTTGATCCTCAATATTTGAAGCAACTTTTAAAACATTTTCTTCATCAAATTGTTTTCCAATAATTTGTAAACCCAAAGGGAGACCATTGGTCGATAGCCCAGATGGTACACTCATCGCTGGAAGACCCGCAAGACTTGCAGGAACTGTAAAAACATCATTCATATACATACTAATTGGATCTTGTTGAGAACCAACTTCAAATGCAGCACTTGGTGTGGTAGGTGTAAGAATAACGTCAACATCTTTAAAAACTTTATTAAAATCTTGAATAATGAGGTTTCTTACTCTTTGTGCTTTTCTATAGTAAGCATCATAGTAACCTGCTGACAAAACATATGTTCCAATCAATATACGTCTTTTTACCTCATTACCAAAGCCATCAGCACGAGTGTTGGCATATAAATCATCAAGATGATTTTGAGAATTCCTGTAGCCATATTTTACACCATCATAACGAGCTAAGTTTGAGGAAGCTTCTGCTGGAGCAATTACATAATATGTTGGTAGAGCATACTTTGTATGTGGCAACGAAACTTCAATAATATCTGCTCCTCTATCTTTAAGCCAACCGTATCCTGTCTCCCAAAGATTAATAATTTCTGATGACATTCCAGAAATCTGGTACTCTTTTGGGATACCAACTTTTAAATTTTTTAAATTAAAATTTCCACAAGCTTTGAGAAAATCAGGAGTGTTTTTATTTGCTGAAGTTGAATCCTTTGGATCAAAACCTGACATTACATTAAGCATTAATGCAGAATCGTTCACGGTCTTTGTGATTGGACCAGCTTGATCTAAAGAAGATGCAAAAGCAATTATCCCCCATCGAGAGCACCTACCATATGTTGGCTTAATACCAGTTACCCCACAAAAAGCTGCTGGTTGCCTTATTGACCCACCTGTATCAGTTCCTGTGGCTGCAAGTGCCGCGCCTGCAGAGACAACGGCTGCTGATCCTCCGGAAGATCCACCAGGAGAAAGATTTTTATTAATCACTTTAGACCAGGGATTTATAACTTCTCCAAAAAAAGAAGTCTCATTTGAAGATCCCATTGCAAACTCGTCACATCCGACTTTGCCAAGCATTATTGCACCCGCGTCCCATAGATTTTGAGTAACGGTTGACTCATAATTTGGAATGAAATTACCTAAAATCTTAGAGCTTGCTGTTGTTAATGTTCCCTCAGTACAGAAAAGGTCCTTTATAGCTATAGGAATTCCATCTAGTATTTTATCTTCACCACTATCAATTCTGGACTGAGATGTTTTAGCCATTTCAAGTGCTTTTTCTTTTGTAAAAGTATTATAAAAATTTAATTTTTTATTACATTCTGATGCTGAAATAAAAGCATCAGTAACTTCTAAGGCACTGTATTCTCTTTTTTTTAAACCTTCTTTGATTTGAAGGATGGTTTTACTAACTATCTCACTCATTCTATGACCTTTGGAACAACAAAGAAACCACCCTCTTTTTCAGGAGCATTATTTAAAATTTTGTCAGAATAACCACCATCAGTAACCTTGTCTTCTCGAAGTGGAAGCTTTTGCCCAGTTACGTTTGCAACAGGCTCAATTCCTGAAGTTTCAACTTCACTTAATGAATCAATCCATCCCATTACAGCTTCTAACTCCTTAGAAATTTTTTCAAGCTGATTATTATTAATTTTAATTCTTGCTAAATTTGATACTTTAGAAACTGTATCTTTATCTATTGGCATGTTATATAACCTTTAACTCGTTAAATGAATTTTGTTAACAATTGAAATGACAATCTACAATCATGTAAATTTTTTTTCTAAAATCGTCAATAATAAGATCATTTGTTTGGACCTTGGAGATAAAAATATAGGAGTTGCAATAAGTGATCAAGGTCTTAAATTTGCAAATCCATTAAAAATTATAAAAAGAAAAAATTTCAGAACTACAGTTGAAAAACTAACCTCAATTATTGAATTAGAAAATATAGGGGGAGTTGTAATTGGTTGGCCGTTAAATATTGATGGTACGCAAGGTCCAAGATGTGACTCTACAAGAGATTTTGCTCACGCTTTTTTAAGGAAGTATAAAATACCTATTTGTTTTCATGATGAGAGGCTATCATCTATCGCAGCTGATAAACTACTCAAAGAAACAAATTTAAAACGAAAACAAAAAGAAAAAAAACTAGATGCAGTGGCAGCAAGTTGGATACTCCAGTCACTTTTAGATGTATACAACAACAAAAATCTTGAGGTTTTAAATGGATAATTTGAATTATTATTTTGATAATATTCATTTATTAGGCATTCAAGGAATGAAAAAAAACACTATTCAATCAATTTTAGAAAGAGCGCAATACTTAAATCAAAAAAAGAAAAATAGAAAAAATAAAATTTTGAAAGACAACCTTGTAATTAATTTATTTTTTGAAAATTCAACCAGAACAAAAGCATCATTTGAGATTGCCGCAAAGTCTATGTCAGCAGATATTTTGAATATTTCAGTATCATCTTCTTCAATTAAAAAAGGAGAAACTCTTATAGATACAGCTGCTACATTAAACGCTATGCATCCTGATTTTTTAATTTTAAGGCATCCAAATTCTGGTGCTGCAGAAATGCTTTCTAAGCATGTAGAATGTAGCATTATAAATGCAGGTGATGGGAGGCATGAACATCCTACTCAAGCTCTTTTAGACGCTGCAGTAATAAAAGAAGAGGGTATTAATCTTGAAGGATTAAAAATCGCTATTTGCGGAGATATATTAAATAGTAGAGTTGCTCGATCAAATATATATTTATTAACAACGATGGGAGCGCAAGTAGTCGTTATTGGGCCTCCAACACTAATTCCTAAAGATATTGAAAGGATGGGCGTAAAAGTATTTAATGACCTTAATTCTGGGTTGGAATCATCTGACATTATTATGATTTTAAGATTGCAAAACGAAAGAATGGACGGCTCAGAAACTCCAAGTAAAAGAGAGTATTATAGTTTTTTTGGTATTAATGAAAATAATTTAAAGTTAGCAAAAAAAAATGCTCTGGTGATGCATCCAGGACCTATGAATAGAGGGGTAGAAATAGCCTCCTTATTAGCTGATAATAATGAAATTAGCCTTGTAAAAAAACAGGTTGAAATGGGTGTTTCAGTCAGAATAGCTTGCTTAGAAATGTTGAAATTATCAAGAAATAAATTGTTAAAATGAAGAAAACTTTATTTCAAAATATAAGGATTATAGATGGCAACCTTAATATTGACAGTAATAAAGATTTGCTCATAGATGAAAATTCAATTTTAGAAATCTCTGAACCTTTTTCAATCAAAAACCCAGACTATAAATTAATCAAAACTTCAGAAGCATCATTTATCATACCAGGTATAATTGACTTAAGAGTTGAAAGTAGAGATCCAGGTTCATTACATACGGATAATTTAGAAACATTACTTAAATCTGCCGCCAAAAGCGGGGTAACAACAATGGCATGCCTCCCTAATACTAAGCCAGTGATTGATGATCCTTCTATGGTTGAGAGTTTATCATTAAGAGCTCAAAATTTTAATCTGACTAAGCTTTTAATTTATGGAGCCGCAAGTATTGGTTTGAATGATGAAAAAATGTCAGAACTTGGGCTTTTAAAACAAGCTGGTGTAGTTGGCTTTACAAATGCAAATAAACCCATTTACAATCCACTGCTTATGAAAAGAATATTGTCTTACTCCACTATGTTAGATTTACCTGTTATTCAGCACGCCGATATTCCAGAACTCTCAATGGATACGGAAGCAACTGAAAGTGAAAACTCAACTAGATTAGGCCTGAGAGGGGTCCCGTCAATTACTGAAGCTATGCTAATTGAAAGAGATCTCCACTTAGTAAAATTAACAAATAGTAGATATCATGTTTCTCATGTTTCTACAAAAGAAGGCTTAAAGGCAATTGAAAGAGCAAAAAACGATGGATTAAAAGTTACGTGTGATACCTCTCCACCCTATTTTATTTTGAATGATTTATCACTATCAAATTATGATACAAGATATAAATTATCACCTCCTTTAAGATCAGATGAAGATAGAAAATTTGTGGAACAATCGCTAAAGAATGGAATAATTGATGCAATAAGTTCAGACCATTCACCTCAAAATAGAGACAGCAAGTTACTACCTTTTGCTCAAGCAAAACCAGGAAGTCTTGGTTTAGAGACACTATTCTCAACCACTCTTTCTCTTGTTAATTCGGATAAATTACCAATTGAAAAGGCCATTCAATTAATTACCTCTGGGCCAGCCAAAGTATTAAACCTTAATTTAGGAACAATTTCAAAAGGTAGGCCTGCAGACTTAACAGTTATTGATCCTGATAAAAGCTGGATAGTAAAAGGGGAAAGTATGAATTCACTATCATCAAATACCTGTTTTGAAAAAATGCCAATGCAGGGGATAATTTTATCTTGTTGGAAAAACGGTATAAATATTTTTTAATAGCTATGAACATTTTTACTGAGATACTAATTTTATTTTCAATTTCCTATTTTATTGGATCCATACCATTTGGTTTAATTTTAACTAATTTGTGGGGATACGGAGATATAAGGAAAATTGGAAGTGGAAATATTGGAGCCACAAACGCATTAAGAACTGGTAATAAAATATTAGCATTATCAGTACTATTACTTGATGCTTTTAAAGGTCTATTTTTAATTATTTTATTCAAGTATTTAGAATTAACTAATGATAATGCAACCTACCTATTTATTCTACTTTCTGGTTCTATTATTGGTCACTGCTTTCCAATTTGGTTAAAATTTAAGGGAGGCAAAGGCATTGCCACTATGCTAGGTGGGTTAATTGGAGTAAATTTTTCCATAGGTTTTTTAGTTTGTTTAATTTGGGTAATAATTGCCTTTATAACTAGACGTTCATCCCTATCATCTATTTTGTCTATTTCTTTCTTGCCAATTATGTCATTTATTTTTTATGGTCATATAGAATTTCTTCTTTCCTGTTTTTTACTAGGCATTATTTGTTTTAGACATAAGGAAAATATTTTTAGATTGGTTAAAGGAAAAGAACCAAAAATATTTGAAAATTAATTTTTATTTATTGACTAAACAAAACGAAAATGCCAATTCATTGAAAATTATTAAAATTTATTTTTGAAAGATTTTTAATGAAGTTAGTACTCGTTGAATCACCAGCAAAAGCAAAAACAATTAATAAATACCTAGGACCTGATTTTGATGTTATGGCGACAATTGGCCATATAAGGAACTTGCCTAACAAAAATGGTGTAAATCCTGATAATAATTTTCAAATGGAATGGGAACTAATTGATAGAGGTAATAAATTTTTAAAAGACATAAAAGCATCTCTTAAATCAGCAAATAAATTAATTCTTGCAACAGACCCTGATAGAGAAGGCGAAGCTATATCTTGGCATGTATTAGAGCTATTGAATGATAAAAAAATTAAACTTGATATCCCAGTAGAACGAGTTGTTTTTCACGAAATTACAAAAAACTCTGTATTGGAGGCAATAAATAATCCTAGAACACTTGATCAAGAATTAATTAATGCAAGTTTAGCCAGAAATGCTTTGGATTACTTAATAGGCTTCAAACTCTCACCTGTATTATGGCAAAAATTACCTGGGGCCAAGTCCGCAGGAAGAGTTCAATCAGTTGCTCTAAGGTTAATTTGTGAAAGAGAGTTTGAAATTCAATCTTTTGTTCCAGAAGAGTACTGGACTGTTGAAAGTAACTTAAAAAATGATACTGAAGAGAGTTTGCAATCAAGACTAGTTTCCCTTAAAGGAAAAAAATTAGATAAATTAAGCTTAAAGAGTGAAGCTGACGCAATTGAAGCAATAAGATGTATTGAAAATTCAGATTTAGTTGTAAAAAATAACGAAGAGAAAAAAGAATTTAGAAATCCAAAGCCGCCCTTTACAACGTCTACACTACAACAAGAGGCAAGTAGAAAACTAAACTTTTCAGCATCTAGAACGATGAAAGCAGCTCAAAAACTTTATGAAGGGCTTAATGTGGGTTCTGAAACGACTGGACTTATAACTTACATGCGCACTGATAGTGTCCAATTATCTAAAGAAAGTGTGAATGAAATTCGAAAAAAGATAGTTTTAGATTATGGAAATAAATATTGCCCTGAAAAATTAAAAGTTTATAAATCTAAGGTTGCTAATGCCCAAGAAGCACACGAAGCCATAAGACCAACATCAGTAAATAGAAATCCTAAAGAAATAAAATCTTTCTTAAGTGAAGACTGCTTTAAATTATACGATTTAATCTGGAAAAGAACTGTTTCATCACAGATGTCTTCGGCTATACTAAATAAAACTATTATTGATATTGAGAGTGCTAATACTGCTGACATAAAAAATCATGTTGTACTAAGAGCTAATGGTTCAAGGATTCTTTTTGATGGTTTCCTTAAAATCTACAATGAAGGCGTAGATGAAAAAAATGAAAATGAAATCGAAGATAACTTGTTACCAAAAGTCTCTATTGGAGAGAAACTTGATGTTATTAAGAATATAAAGAATCAACATTTCACTCAACCACTGCCGCGATACACTGACGCAAGTCTTATAAAAAAACTTGAAGAATTAGGAATAGGAAGACCGTCAACATATGCAAGTATATTAGATAAACTACAAAATAGAGGCTATGTTTTCAAAGAGGGCTCTAGATATTTTGCAGATGACAGAGGGAGAATTGTAACTAGCTTTTTGGAAAATTATTTTGAGCAATATGTTGAATACTCATTTACTGCTGAACTGGAGAAAAAACTAGATTTAGTTTCTGAAGGAAAATTAGATTGGAGAAAATTGCTTGAAGAATTTTGGGAAAATTTTAAGATTGCTATTAATAATACAACTGAAATACAGCGAACTGAAGTAATTGAAAAAATAGATTTAGCTCTAGAAAACCATTTTTTTAATCAAGATAAAAATGGCACTATAAATAGGGAATGTCCGACATGCTCAAATGGAAAGTTATCTCTTAAGATTGGGAAATTTGGTTCATTTATAGCTTGCTCCAATTATCCAGATTGCAAATACTCAAGGAAGTTATCCGAACAGAATACAGATGAAAATGAAATAGGATTTGATGGGGAAAAATCTTTTGGTATTGATCAAACTACAAATGAAGAGGTTCTTTTAAAAAAAGGGCCGTACGGTATTTATTTACAGCTTGGTAATGATAAAAAACCTAAAAGGACAAGTATTCCCAAACTTATAAAAGTTGAAGACATTAACTTAGAAACAGCTTTATCACTGTTAAGTTTACCAAGAGATCTAGGTAAACCGCCTGGAGAAGATAAATCAATTTATGCTGGGATTGGAAGATTTGGTCCCTATTTACGATTTGGCACAACTTATGTTTCTCTTCCACATGATCATACAGTGCTTACAATTGGATTGAACCATGCCAACGATTTAATGCAGGAAAAATTGAGTAAATCCCCTCCCATCATTAATCTTGGGGAACATCCTGACGGAGGTCCAATTGAAATTAAATCTGGTCGCTTTGGTTCCTATGCACAATATAAAAAATTGCGCGCTAGCATACCCAAGAAACAGAAGCTAGATGATTTTACACTTGAGATGGGAATTGAGTTAATTAATGAAAAAGGGAAGGAACCTAAAACCAGAACTTCTCGATCAAAAAAATAGAAAAACCAATATATTCGACTTGACTATTATTAGAATATATAAGATATAAATTTTAACTGGAGTTACTTATGGCAAAACCTGCAACAATACAAATTAAACTTGTTTCTACTGCTGATACAGGTTTTTATTATGTAACAAAAAAAAATCCACGCACAAAACCAGAAAAATTAGAGTTTAAAAAATACGACCCTAAAGCTCGTAAACATGTGATTTTTAAAGAAGCAAAGATTAAATAAATAATGAAAAATACCAATATCAATCTTGGTATTGATTTGGGTGGAACAAAAATTGAAATTGCTGCTTTAGACTTTAGTACAAACAATATTATATACAGGCACAGAATTCCCTCACCTCAAAATGTTTACAAAGATACACTTCAGGCTATATCTGATCTTGTATTTGAAACTGAGCAAAAACTGGGTTTAGAGTGCCAAGTTGGAATTGGTATTCCGGGTTCAATATCTTCATTGTCTAACAAAGTGAGAAATGCAAATTCAATTTGGTTAAATGATAAACCATTATTGAATGACTTATCAAAAATTCTAAGGAAAAGTATAAAAATTGAAAATGATGCTAATTGCTTTACTATTTCTGAAGCCACAGATGGAGCTGGAGCAAATTACAATTCTGTTTTTGGAGTTATTTTAGGAACCGGTGTTGGAAGTGGTATTGTCATAAATCAACAAATAGTAAAAGGATCAAATGGTCTTGCTGGCGAATGGGGTCACAATCCCCTACCTTGGAAAACAAAATCAGAAAAAGGATCAAAAGATTGCTGGTGTGGCAAAACAGATTGTATTGAAAAATATATTTCCGGTCCATCAATTGAAAAAGAGTATTTAAAAATATTTGGTGAAAAAAAGCCGTTGAAAATTATAGTTGATAAATGCCTTAAAGGGGATGAAAATTGCTCTTTGTTAATGGATCAATTTATAAGTAGAGTTGCAAGATGTTTTGCATCAGTTATCAATTTTCTTGATCCTGATGTAATTGTAATCGGTGGAGGTTTATCAAATATAGAAAGAATTTATACTGATGTACCAAAAATTTGGAGCAAATGGATTTTTTCTGGAAAAGCAGAAACAAAAATTTTAAAAGCTATACACGGTGACTCAAGTGGTGTACGTGGAGCAGCTTGGCTCAATAAAAATTAACATGTATTTTTATTTACAGATGAAATCTTTTTCAAACTTGAAATAATTGAAAAGTCCCCGTAATCTATAATATACTCTAATATAACACCATTTTCTTGTAATTTAGCTGATACTGTATATTCAGGTCGATCAAATTCTAGTTTTGGTTTGTAATAAGCTAAATATACTGGCCAATAATAGTCTTGAATAAGAATACTATTGAAATCACTATTTTTTTTAGGCGTTAAAGGGCCAATAATAGCTGAAACCACGTTATAAGTGTCTTGTAACTCAGATCCTAAAAATATATTTGAATTATAAACTTTCTTATTTTGTTTAGCAGCAGTGATTATATTTTTTAGTTGCATAATAGGAAATTCAATTTTTTCATCTAGTATAATTTGATACTCTTTATCGGAAATATAAACAGCAATATTGTCTTGAATATTTTTAGAGATGTTTGCAAAACCAAAAAAATTATTTGTATTTTGATCATTAATCTTTTCTGTTAGATCAAATTGATATGATTTACCCGAAAAAGTTTCAAATGTTGCCCACTTTGAAATTAGTTTACTTTCAACATTATCTTGTAATTGAAAATTCACCATAAGGTCTTCCTCAGAATCCCAACCACTACATTCTTCTTTTAAAGTATAAATTGATTTACCTTCAATACCGAAAATTCCAGAACTTTGTGTACTTTCATATAATGAGAGTATATATTCAGCCTTGTGGGCTTCTATAGCTAGACAGTTTAGAGAAAAAGAAAATAAAAATAGTAAAAAAAACCTAATCATCACTTTTAAAAAAATTACTCACTTTATTATAAGTTAATGGAAAAAGTTATTATTTCAAATAATGAATTAATTAATAATTTAAGGCTAATCGAACATGAAGATTATATTGCAATAGACACAGAGTTTATTCGCGACACTACATATTTTTCCAAACTTTGCTTGATACAAGTTGCCTCCAAAAAACACAATTTTATTATTGACCCGTTAGCTGCAGGTCTTGATATATCATTATTTTGGAATGTCTTGAAAAATAATTCAATCCTTAAAATATTTCATTCTGGTAGACAGGATTTAGAAATATTTTACAATATTTTCGGTAAATTACCGTCTCCTATTTATGATACACAAATAGCTGCAATGGTATGTGGTTATGGGGACCAGATAAGTTATGAACATTTAGTTTTTGATTTATTAGGTATAAAGATAGACAAGTCTTCACGAGTATCCAATTGGTCGTACAGACCATTATCAAATAAGCAAATTTCTTATGCATTATCAGATGTAACGCATTTAGTTAATTTATACGAAATTCTTGAAAAAAAAATATCAGCAAACAACAGAGAAAATTGGATTGAAGAAGACATTACTAATCTTTCTAATATTGCAAATTACAAACTTAAACCAGATGAAGCTTGGAAAAAAATAAAATTTAAGTCATTCAAAGGTGAAAGTATGAATAGATTAAAACTTTTAGCTGAGTGGAGAGAGAACCTATCAATCAATAGAAACGTGACAAAAAATAAAATTGCCAGGGATGAAGTGCTGATAGAAATTGCTTCACATGATCCAAAAAATATAAATGATTTTAAAAGAATTAGAGGTTTAAAATTAGATAACAATAAAAAGACTATAGATGAAATTTTACTGATTTTAGAAAAAGCCCGAGAAATTCCAAAAGAATTATGGCCAGTAAAAAACATACCAAAGAAAAATAAAATAAATCAACCAGCTGTTTTGGAATTATTAAAAGTTTTATTAAAGCATGTATCAGAAGAAAATAAAGTAGCTCCCAAACTTATTGCAAAACAAATAGATCTTGAGAATATAGCATCAGGACAAAAGAATGATTTAAAATTATTCCAGGGATGGAGGTATGAAATTTTTGGAGGACTTGTAGAGAATTTGATTGAAGGCAAAATAGCAATAAAAATCCAAAATGGAAAATTATTAATTATAAAAAATATTTAATCTTGTAATTTAGAGGTGCTTTATTGCCTCTTTAATTATATTTTTTGATATAGCTTTTTTATTCTGCAAAGCTAAATGATCCACCCTGTTTACTATTTTAATTATCGATGAGTATGATCTTTCAATTCTTTTGGAGATATATTCAATCTGTTCACTATCTAGAGACAATTGCCTGTCTGCAAATTGCTTCATAAGTATTTTTTTTATTAAAAAATCATCAGGTAATTTAATTTCTATATTTGTAAAAGAAGTAAATCTAGAAATTAAATCCTTAGTTTTCCATTTAAGTTTTAAAGGATCCGAATTACAGGTTATCAACAAGGATAAACGTGAAGATTTAATTTCATTTATAAATTCAAATAATAAATTTTCTGGCCAATTGTTATTTGGTGAAACATCCTCAAAAATCAAGTTTCTATCGAGGCCACTTAAATAATCAAAACTCAAATCACTTATACCATTGAAAAAAATAGCATTTGATTTTTCCATCCATACTTTTGAAATATGGGTTTTACCAGAACCTGTAGGGCCATATATACAAAAAATATTATTATTTATTGAAGTTTTTGGCCATCCATAGATAAAATTTATAGCAACTTCATTACATGTACTTTTGTACAAGTTTTTGACACTATGATCATCTTTATATCCAAAATTTAATGTTTTCTGTTTCAAATTAATTAGTTTTTATAATTTATCAGAATTTAATATCAGTTTTTCTTTTGGGCCAGAAAAAGGTAGTTTATTTTCAAAAACTATTGAAATGAACCTATTCAATCCACCTTCAACTGTGACTGTAACAAATGCACCCCCATTAGTAAGTTTTTGCGTAGTAATCTTCTTAATTCCTGGCAAAGAATTTAATTTATTTAAAGCTTTGACCCAGTTTTTAATTTTATCAACAGAAATAAATATTTGAACATCATCAGTATTATTACCCATTAGAACATTTGCTTTTTTCCAATTTTCTTCTAGGTAGTAAATCACTTCATCTAGTAATAAACTTATTTGATCTGCTAAATTTTCAATATTTATAAAAATGTATTTTTTAAAAAAAGAATTTAATTTTACACCATTCTTGTTATGGATAAATGCCATAACTGAAATTTTATGAGGGTTTTTTATTTCATTATTAGATTTCACCCAGTTTTTATAGTTCTCATTATCAAAATTTGTAATTTTTTCCAATTCAAAAATAATATTTAATGCTCTTGAGGCACCAGATCTTTCAATTACTCTAGAAATAGATTTTTGATCAGCATTATATGCTAGATTTGCATCAATGCTTCTTAAAACACCAATTTTATCTTTTGGATAAATCAAATTAGTTAAACCATCATGTGATTTAATTTTTTCTTCTACTATTTTTTTAAGTGGGTTAGGATCTTTCCATAGCCTTAAACCAAATTCATTTTTCCACACTGGCAAAACAATAATCTCACTAGAATATAACTCTGACCATGCAAATGAGTTTTCTTGAAAGAAATCAGTAATCTTATCTTTACGAAAACAAAAATCAAAATTACCAATATATCTATTTGATAAAGTTTTTTCATACTTTATTAATTTGAAGTCAATCATACTATTAATTTCTTGATAAGAAATTTGATTTAAAATTTGAGAAATGTTTACAGATGAATTCAGAACGATTTTTTTTATTAATTTTTCAAAAGCTATTTTAGAGACTTTTTTTTCCGCATTTTGTTTTGCTAATGATGGATCATTATTTATTTCTCGTATTTCTAAATTTTTAATTAACCAAATATCATCACATTCTTTTGCATGAATATTTGCAATAAATAAAAAAAATACTATAACAAATTTATTTGTGATAAAAAAAAGTTTCACTACTAAAAAGCCAAGAGTATTATTTCAGTGCATATGAAATGTCTACTATAAAAAGTAAAAAAACAAAAACATATATTGATGCAGGAGTAAATATCGATATAGGTGATAAATTCGTAGATGAGATTAAACCTTTAGCCAGGAAAACGAATACGTCTGGTGCAAAAGCATCACTTGGGGGTTTTGGTGGTATTTTTGATTTGTCAAAATTATCATTAAAAGAACCGCTTTTAATTTCTTCCACTGATGGAGTTGGGACTAAGCTAGAAATTGCAATTAAAATGCAAAAACACAATACAATAGGCATTGATTTAGTAGCAATGTGTGTGAATGACATTCTTGCTGAAGGCGCTCAGCCTCTTTTTTTTCTAGATTATTACGCTACTGGAAAATTAAATTTAAAAATATCAACAGAAATTTTAAAAGGAATCGTACAAGGCTGTATACAGGCAGAGATATCATTAATAGGTGGAGAAACTGCTGAAATGCCAGGAATTTATCAACAAAATATTTATGATCTTGCTGGCTTTTGTGTAGGTGCAATTGAAAAGAAAAAATATTATAACAGGGAATTCATAAAAAAAGGTGATATTGCAATAGCTTTATCTTCAAGTGGAATTCATTCAAATGGATTTTCCATGGTAAGGTCAATTTTGAAAGATAATAATATCAGTCTTTATGATGCTGATCCTTTTGAAAAATCCAAAACTATTGGTGAGACACTTTTAGAACCTACCAAAATTTATACAAAGTTTCTAAACAAGCTTAATGCACTTAATTTAATTAAAAGATCTGTCAATATTACAGGAGGTGGATTAATCAAAAATCCCCCAAGAGTTTTTGATGATAACCTTACACTAAAAATTAATGTTAATAATTGGCACTTACCAAAAGAGTTTAAATGGTTAAAGAAAATGGGTAATTTGAGCACCTTTGAAATGCTAAAAGTATTCAATTGTGGAATTGGAATGATTGTATTAGTAGAAAAAGATTATGTAGATGAAATAATTCAATACGCAAATAATGGTAATGAAAATTGCTTTGTAATTGGTGAGATGATTGAGAAATGTGAAAGTTCAGTATTTTTTGAAGGAAACCTTAAAAAATGGTCAACAATGGAATAGTAATTTTTATTTCAGGAAGAGGATCAAATTTAAATGCAATCATTAATGCTGTTAATGATGGTGTTATAAAATATCCAATTGCTGCAGTTGTTTCAGACAGATACTGTGAAGGAGTAGAAATTTCAAGAAGATATAAATTGAATACTTTAATAATTGATCACAAAAAATTTAAATCAAAACTAAGTTTTGAAAAGGAATTAATAAAAAAAATTAAACCGTTAAATCCTAATCTAATTGTTTTAGCGGGCTTTATGCAAATACTCTCAATTTCATTTATCAGAGAATTTAAATCAAAAATTATCAATATTCATCCTAGTTTATTGCCTTCTTTCAAAGGCCTCAATACACATGCTCAAGCAAAGGAAGCAGGTGTTTTGATACATGGTTGCACTATCCACTTTGTCAATGAAGAGATAGATGGTGGCAAAATTATTGCTCAAGGAGCAACATCAATTTCTAAAAAATTTTCTGAGAGTGAAATTGAAAAAAAAATTTTAAATATTGAACATTTACTTTACCCAAAAGTAATTGCAAAATTGCTAGATAAAGAAATAAATATTAATGAACATAATATAATTTTATGTTATGATTAAAAAAAATGAGGTTTAAATGAATATAAAGTCTTATAATAAACAAGAGAAAAACCACTATAAAATATATTTAGGATTTATAAAATTTGCCCAAATCTCAGCAGCTTCTATAACTGTGATTTTAATTTTGATGGCAATATTTCTTTTGTAATTTAATTAACTAATTCAATTTGCGAAAAGAAAAAAGAAATTTCAATTTTAGCATTCTCTAATGAATCTGAACCATGAACAGAATTTGCTTCTAAACTTACTGCAAATTCTTTTCTTATTGTTCCATCCTCTGCTTCATCAGGATTAGTAGCACCCATTACTTCTCTGTTTTTAGACACAGCATTTTCACCTTCTAAAACTTGAACAACTACTGGCCCAGAAATCATAAATTTTACTAAATCATTATAAAATGGCCTCTCTTGATGAACTATATAGAAATCTTCAGCTTGGGTTTTTGATAAAAGAATTCTTTTTTGAGCAATAATTTTTAATCCTGAGTCTTCTAATTTTGAATTAATTTTTCCAGTAAGGTTACGTTTGGTTGCATCAGGTTTTATTATGGATAGTGTTTGTTCAATACTCATATTAAGGTCCTTTAGATATATTAAATGATAATTTTAGAATTACAAATGTTCTATTAAAGAATAATTAAATTAAAATCTATAATTATTTTTTGCTATTTCAAATAGAAGCCTTACCCCCCAACCGGTTGCACCTCCTGAATGAGTCTCTGACACCCTGTCAGACCAAACAACACCTGCAACATCAAGGTGCGCCCATGAGGTTCTGCCAACAAAGTTTTGTAAAAATGCTGCCGCCTGTATCGATGATCCCTCGGGGGTGCCTATATTTTTTAAATCAGCAATTTTACTTAACATTTTTTGTCCATAAATTTTGTCCATTGGCATTTTCCATACTAGGTTTTCTATCTTTTCACCAGTCTGAAAAATGTAATCTGACAAATTTTCATCATTGGAAAATAATCCAGCCCTCTCTTTTCCTAAGGCAGAGATAATAGCCCCTGTTAAAGTTGCAAGATCTATAACAAAATCTGGTTTGAATTTTTTTATTGTATAATATAAAGCGTCAGCTAGAACCAATCTTCCTTCTGCATCTGTATTTAAAATTTCTATAGTTTTTCCAGACATTGATTTAACAATATCGCCTGGTCTTTGAGCATTTGAACTTGGCATATTTTCAACCAAACCCACAACTCCAATTACGTTTCTTTTAACTTTTTGAAGAGCTATTGCTTTCATTGCCCCTACTACAATACCTGCCCCTCCCATGTCCTCTTTCATATCAATCATTCCCCGCGGGGTTTTTAACGAAAGTCCTCCTGAGTCAAAACAAACACCTTTACCAACATATGCAATATTTTTCTTTGAATTTGGACTACCATTCCACTTCATTACAACAAGATAGCTTTTTTCGGCACTACCACGGCCAACACCTAAAAGTGCATGCATGCCCAATTCAACCATATTTTTTTCATTTAAAACTTCTATTTCAATACCAATTTTCTCTAATGAAGTTATTTGATTTACAAATTCTTGTGGGGTAAGAAAATTTGGAGGTTCAAAAGTTAAATCTTTTGAAAAAAAAATTCCTGAAATTAAGTTATCATTTAGGTAAAGCTGTTGTTCTAATATTTTTTTTTCTTTTTTTAATACTTTGACGTACTCAATTTTTTTACTATTTATTTTATTTTTTTCTTTATATTTCAAGAACGAATATGACTTTAATTTAAACCCAAGTAGTAATTTTGAAATAATAATATTTTGTTTATTTTCTGATACTTCCAAGTTACTTATTATTGTAATTTCTTTAAATCCAAGTTTATCAATTTTACTAAATAAGATTCCGCCTAACTTTTCATAATCTAAACTAGTTTTTCTCGTCTCTCCATAGCCAAAAAGTAATATTGAATTTTTTGATGACCTTACAAGGAGATCTTGACCAAACTTAAAAGAAAAACTTGCGTTTTCAATAATATTGTTAATATTATTCCCTGTTAAACTTTGCCATTTTTTAAAGTATTGAGATGGTCTATTGTTTTCTACTAAAAAAACAAGAAGTTGATCGCTTTCCCATGATATGTTTTTGGAATTGATAATACTAAATTTCAAAATAAACCCCAATTGAAAATGAAAGATTTTTAAATTATATTTAACTACAAAAATATAATATAAGTTTATTTAATGATTTTACAAAATTATATATTTAAAAATATTCTTATAACTTCAATAAATGTAACAATAATACTTTTATCAATGGTTTGGTTAGTTCAATCACTTAGACAAATTGATTTGATAATTGAAAATGGTGCTTCATTGTTTGATTTTATATACATTTCAATTTTGCCAGCACCTTTATGGATTATGATGATAATTCCAATGAGTACTCTTTTTTCAGTTTTACTAATTTTTAACAAGTTTACTAATGACAAAGAAACACTAATGTTTCAATTATCTGGCGCAAGTATTTTTCAAATCATTAAACCAATCTTTTTAGTATGTATATTAAATTTTTTAATTGCTACAGTAATTAATTTTTACATCATTCCTAAATCTTATGGTGAATTTAAATCTAAACAGTTTGAGCTAAGAAATAATATTTCACATATATTTTTAAGAGAAGGTGTATTTAATGATCTTCAAAAAGGTTTGACTATTTTAATAGATAAAAGAACTTCAAAATTTGATCTTGAAGGTATCTTCATCTATGACACACGAGACAACAAAAAAGAGATTGATATTTTTGCAAAAAATGGAAAAATCTTACTCTCATCTTCTGGACCAGTTTTTCAATTGTTAAATGGTAGTCGTCGCGAAATTGAGAAAAATGGTTCTATATTAAATGAGCTTTCATTCAAGAATTATACAATTAATATCTCAAAAAAACAAACCGATCCTCAATTTAGGTGGCTAGATGCAAATGAGAAATCGATATTTCAATTATTAAATGAAAATGAACTTAATTCAAAAGTAGAGGCTCACTTCAGATTAGCATACCCTTTACTGACATTTACATTACCATTAATCGCAATAATAGGGTTTCTTTGTTTTAAAAATTTAAATAGAAATTTAGTTTACATTATATCAGCTTCACTTATGATAGCATTTTTAATTCAAATTTTATTAGTCTTATCAAGAAGTTTTACTATTAATAACCCTTCAATTTGGTTTATATTTTATTTGGTACCAACAATTCCAATATTGTTAAGTGTTTTATTTGTTTTTTTTCAAAGTAGAATCTCATCAAGTAAATTTTTAGTTAAAAATAATGTATCTTAATTTCAATCAAAAATTAGTAAGTTATTTTTTATTAAAACTTACAAAAAATATATTATTTAGTTGGTTGATTCTCACATTATTAATATCTTTATTTGATCTGATAGACTTAAATAATAAAACTAGACTTAAAGAAAATATTTCAATTGATAGTCTCTTTTTATTAACTATTCAAAATTTACCTTTAAGAGCTGACGAACTTCTTTTTTATAGTATCTTATTTGGTTCTGTTTTTTATTATTTAGAATTAAGAAAATCTCAAGAATTTTTGATTTTAAGGACTAATGGAGTTAGTCTTTGGAGAGCATTTTTTACTATCTCTATTGTTCCTCTTATATTTGGATTATTTTCTATTTTTATTTTAAACCCAATAGTTTCATTTAGTCAGAAAATTTATAATATTAATTATGAGACGATTTTTGGGAAAGGAAATTATTCAATTTCAATTTCCAATCAGGGTCTTTGGCTTCGAGATAGATCAAATCTTGGAGAAATAATAATTAATGGAACATTTTTGGATACTGAAAGAGCAAGAATACAAAAACCTGTATTTTTTTTAATTAATTCAGACACACAATATACAAAAAGAATCAATGCAGATTGGGCTTATTTAGACAACTATATTTGGAGGTTAGAAAATCCCATGGTAAATGGTGAAAAATTTAATAGTTCAACTACCTTAAATATTAAAAGTGTTTTAAATAAAAGTGATTTAAAGTACACATCCAACACACCTCATTCTTTGAGTTTTTTTGAAATAACAAAATTTATTAAGGTTCTGGATAGTACAGGATTACCTTCATTAGGATACAAAGTTTATTTTCATAAAATTTTCTCCCAACCGTTATCTTTTATTGGTATAATAGCATTAAGTGGCGCAATTATTTTTATGAATTTTTCTAGACTAGCTCCTGTGAAAGCTGTGTCATATACAATAATTGGTAGTTTTTTATACTATTTTATACAAAGACTTTTTATTGCTCTTGGGACATCGGAACAAATGCCAATAATTTTAGCAACTTGGCTTCCTTCTGTTATTTTATTAGGTCTAGGTTTATTTTTAATCTCATTTATTGAGGAGTAAATTACTACAAAATGTACTACAGCATTAAACTAAATAATTACATTTTCAATATTTTTTTTGCAGTATTAATTATTATGCTAAATGTACAGTCTCTTTGGTGTGACGAGTACAAAGTAAAAATAATAGCTAAAGTAAATGGCTCTCCAATTACATCTTTTGATATAGAAGAAAGATTAAATATTTTTCTTTATGAAGCTCAATTAGAAAAAAATAATGCAAATAAAAACAAATTTTTTAAGGAAGTTTTAGACTCACTTATTGAAGAGGAACTTACGATTCAAGAGGCAGTAAAAATAAGCCCTAGTATCTATAATAGAGCAGAATTACAAGCTCAAAAATTAATTGAAAGTAATTTTGGTCCTGGTGATGAAAATATAGAAAATAATTTAAAATCTTATGGCGTTTCTATTCAACATATTAAAAAGTTTTTTACTGCTGATATATTGTTGGCATCGATAATAAAAAATAGACACGAAAGAGAGTTTGATAGTGTCAAAGAGAAAGTTCAGAAAAAAATTAAATCACTTAATCTAAGTTTAAAAGAGAACCACTATAAATTATCTGAATTAAAAATTTCACCAAATACTACAATTGATCAAAATGAAACGCTAAAGCTTGTAAATAAAATAATTCAAGAAATTAATAAAGGAGCAAATTTTAATTCTTTAGCTAAACAATTTTCCTCAGCAAAGAGTAAAATAAACAATGGTAAATTGGGTTGGATTAAGGAGACTTCCATAACTAAAGATCTACTAAAAATTATTCAAGAAACCCAAGTTGGTCAAATAACTCAACCAATAAAAATTGATAAATCTTATGTTATATATCGTTTAGAAGGCAAGTTAATAGATGGGGAAAGGGATAAAAGAGAAGATGTGCTGGAATTAATTAAATTAACTCATCCTATAAATTCAGTTGATGAAACTGAAATTTTAAAAATTAAAGAAAAAATAATTAAGGATTTAGAAAAAATTACTAATTGTGACGACTTAAAAACACTTCATTTAAGCTACGGAAATGAAAATAATGTTGAAGAGGCAAGAAAAGAAATTTTTAATCTATCATATAATATTAGACGCGAAATAATGTTTCTTTCTGATAATCAATTTACTCAACCTATCTTATCTAATGACGGTTATGTAGTATTAATGGTTTGCAAAAGGTATCTACCTCAAATAAAATTTCCTTCTGAAGAAAAACTTAAACAAGAAATTGAAAATGAATTATTTGTTGAACTATCAGAAAGATATATTAGCAGACTAAGAAGAACTTCTTATATAGAAATCATTAATTAATTCTAAATGAGTTTAATTAATCAAATAAGCCACCTTCCTAATGTCAAAAGCTTGATAAAAGATAATGAATTAAGACCACTTAAAAAATTAGGTCAAAATTTTATACTTGATCTAAATATAACAAACAATATAGCAAAGGTTGCTAATTGCCATAACAAAAATATAATTGAAATTGGCCCAGGTCCAGGGGGATTAACAAGATCTATTTTTATTCAGGGAGCTAATTCAATAATTGCAATTGAAAAAGACTATAAATCAATAAAATGCTTGCAAAGTCTTCAAGATATCTGTGGGGATAAGTTAAAAATAATCCATGATGATATATTAAATTTAAAATTAATTGATTTTGAACCTTTTCCAAAATCAATAATAGCAAATTTGCCTTATAATATTTCTTCAAAACTAATAATCAATTGGCTGAAAGAAATAAATCTTAATAAAGATGTTCTGATTGATGAAATTACAATTACAATACAAAAAGAGCTAGCAAATAAATTAGTTTCAAAAGTTGGGGATTCAAATTATGGTAGGATTTCATTAATCACTAATTTATTATCAAGTGTTAGTAAAGAGATTGAATTGCCTCCATCAGTTTTTTTTCCAAAGCCTAAAGTTCATTCTAGTGTTGTAAAAATCACACCTCTAACTGAGCCTAGGTTTGATGTAGACTTAGATATATTTGAAAAGCTAACAAGAAGAGCATTTGGTAATAGAAGAAAAATGCTAAGACAAAGTTTAAAAGACTTTGGTGGAAGTAATTTATTAAAATTGGCTAATATAAAAGATGATTTAAGGGCACAAGATTTGTCAACAAGTGAATTCTGCAAATTAAGCAAACTGTTTGCCAAAACTAACTGATATTTTTATGATCTCAAAAAAGTTATAAATTCATTAAGATTAATCAGTCTTCTTCTTTTAAGTCGCTCAGCTTTTAAAATACTCAAAACCTGATTTGAAGCTTCTTCAAGATTATTGTTAATAACTATATAATTATATTCCATATAATGACTTATTTCATCACTTGCTTGAGACATTCTTTTTATTACTTCAATTTTACTATCTTGAGCTCTATTATTTAATCTTTTTTCAAGAACAGTTTTTGATGGTGGCAATATGAAAATAGTAACTAAATCAAAGTCTTTATTATCTGATAACTGCTGTGTTCCTTGCCAGTCAATATCAAATAACACATCATTGCCATCTTGTAATGTTTTATGAACTTTTTCTCGTGATGTTCCATAATAATTTCCAAATACAGTTGCCCATTCTAAAAAAAAATTATTTTTTATTTTTTTTTCAAATATATCCTTTGAGATAAAATCATAATCAATACCAACTTTTTCGTTTTTTCTTTTTTTTCTGGTTGTTAATGAAACACTTAGTTTAATATTTTTATCTTTATCTAAAATGTATCTAGCAATACTTGTTTTTCCTGCTCCTGATGGTGAGGATAAAACAAAAAGAATACCTCGGCGCTTTAATTTATCCATTTCAAGTTATAATTATTTATTTTTAGGTTTGCTTAATGGTAAATCATTATTAGAAAAAAATATAGTTCTATTATCATTGAGTTTAGATAGAGTATTTTTTTTAGTATAGTTGATATTTTTATTATGTTCTTTCAGTGTTTTGGCAAAAAAATGCCCTCCTTTTTTATCTGCAACAAAATACAAATAATCTGAATTAACAGGATTTAAAGCTGCAATAATTGATTTTTTTCCTGGGTTACAAATTGGTGTAATTGGCAACCCATTTCTAGTATAAGTATTCCATGGATGATCAATTTTTAAATGAGACTTTCTAATAGTTTTTATTTTTAATTTATGTAATTTTTCTAACCCATATTTGACAGTTGGATCAGATTGAAGTCTCATATTTTTTCTTAACCTATTTATAAAAACTGAAGCAATCAACTTTCTCTCTTGGTCTAAGGAAGCTTCACTTTCTATTAAACTTGCTATGACTAGTACCTCATATTTACTTTTGTATGGCAAAGAGCTATCTCTTTTATTCCATTCATCATCTATAACTTTATTTAATTTTTTTTTCATTCTTTCTAAAAGAGAATTTCTTGAATATCCATATGAAAAAAAATAGGTTTCAGGTAAAAAATCACCCTCATTGTCTATATAATCCTGATTAATTAAACCTTTTAAAACTTTATCTTTTGATACAATTTCCAAAATTTTCCTAGTTGTTAATCCTTCAGGAATGGTAATTTTATATTCAATTGACTCACCCGAGTTAAAAATATCTAAAATTGAATTAAGGCTAGAATTTTTTGGAATCAAATATTGGCCATATTTCGGAAGATATTCACTTCCTTTAGCGTATACTAAATAGTTATACTTTATACGACTTTGGACTAAATTGTATTTTTTTAATAGCTGAAAAATTTGCTCTGAATTAGCGCCTTTTTTAACTTCTAAAACAATATCATCAGAAACTTCTAAAGGCTTGTGAATTTCTTTGTTTAAGAATAATAATAAAATTACACTTAAAACAATAATAAACAAAAAAATATAAATTATTGTTAAAAAAACTTTGTTTAAATTCATTCAGAAAAAAAATTACAAATGTTTGAAAACCAAAGATGCATTTGTCCCACCGAAGCCAAAAGAATTAGATAAACAATAACTAATTTTTTTCTCTACAGAAAAGTTTGGAGCTAAATTAAAATGTCTTGCTTCATCTGCCTTGTTGTCAAGATTAATAGTAGGAGGTATTGTTTTATTTTTCATTGCTAAAATTGAAAAAACAGCCTCAACAGCCCCAGCTGCACCCAAAAGGTGACCTATAGAAGATTTAGTACTTGACATAACAAGTTCACCAAGTTTGCCATTCATTAATTTGGTAACAGCTTGAAGTTCAATTATATCTCCAAGCGGCGTTGAAGTTCCATGTGCATTAATATAATCTAAATCTGATGAGTCTATACAAGCACGTCTTAGTGCATTTTGCATTGATTTTAAAGCCCCTAATCCTTTTGGCTCAGGAGCTGTAATATGATAAGCGTCACCTGACATGCCATACCCAATAACTTCTGCATATATATTAGCGTCTCTTTTTTTCGCATGCTCATATTCTTCAAGAATAAGTATTCCAGCTCCCTCACCCATCACAAATCCATCTCTATCTTTATCCCAAGGTCTAGATGCTTTTTTAGGACTGTCATTAAATGAGGTTGAAAGAGCTCTAGCTGCAGCAAACCCAGCAACACCTAATTTACATATAGCTGCCTCTGCACCACCAGCAATCATAATATCTGCATCTCCATCTGCAATTATTCTTGAAGCATCTCCAATAGCATGACTGCCAGTAGAACAAGCAGTTACAACAGAATGATTTGGACCTTTAAAGCCATATTTAATTGATATCTGACCAGATATTAAATTTATTAAAGATGAAGGAATAAAAAAAGGAGAAATCCTCCTTGGACCTTTTTGCTCTAATAAAACTGAAGTCTCTGAAATTGTTTTTAATCCCCCAATTCCAGAACCAACAATTACTCCCGATTTTTCTAAAATTTGTTCATTTGAAAGATCAATGTTAGAATCTTTTATAGCTTCCTCGGCAGCTATTAATCCTAACATAATAAATCTATCTAATTTTCTTTGATCTTTGATATCAAACCATTCATCTAAATTTAAGTTTCCTTCTTCAAAAGAACCAAAAGGAATTTCTCCTCCAATTTTACACGTAAGTTCTGAGGCTTCAAAAGACTTTATGGTATCAATCCCACTTTCGCCTGAAATAAGCCTCTTCCAATTATTTTTTTGGCCTAAACCAAGTGGCGAAACAATACCAATACCTGTGACAACAACGCGCCTATTAAACATATTAGGTTATGCAGCTTCTATAAAATCTATAGCATCTTTTATAGTCTGAATTTTTTCTGCTGCATCATCAGGAATTTCTATTTCAAACTCCTCTTCAAAGGCCATAACCAATTCAACAGTATCTAAGCTATCTGCGCCTAAATCATCAATAAATGATGCTGCATCATTAACTTTACTTTCATCTACACCAAGGTGTTCTACTACAATTTTTTTTACTCTATCTGAAGTATCGCTCATTTTATCCTCATTTAAAAATTTAATATAAATCGCGTGGCAATTAACATATATTATTAATAAAAACTAGAACTATTTTCAAAATTCTTTAAAATAATTAAACCATTGCCAATCCACCGTTAACATGGATAGTATTTCCAGTTATATAGGAAGAATCTTCTTTTGCTAAAAAAATTACTGCATTGGCAACGTCTTTTGGAGTTCCTAGCCTGTTAATAGGTATGTTAGATATTATTTTTTCTCTTTGGTCTTCTGTCAGTTTGTCTGTCATGGCAGATGAAATAAAACCAGGTGCAATGGCATTTACAGTAATACCTCTAGAGGCAACCTCTAAAGCTAAGGATTTTGTAAAACCAATAATACCTGACTTTGAAGCGCAATAATTTGACTGACCTGGATTTCCTGTAAATCCAACAACGGAAGAAATTGAAATTATTCTTCCAAATTTATTTTTCATCATATTTTTTAAAGCAAATTTTGTAATTTTAATAAGTGAATTCAAATTAACATTTATAACATTATCAATATCATTCTCACTCATTCTGATAAGAAGATTATCTTTTGTTATACCAGCATTATTTATTAGAATATCTATTTTAGTATCAATAGACAGAAGTGCTTTTTCGAAGTTTGAGAAATTATCAATACTTTCATCTATGATTTTAACATCGCCTTCTAGATTTTTTCCAATATTATTTAAAACTTCTCTTCTTCTTCCTGCTAAAATTATAGATGCTCCTTTTTTATTTAGTTCAATAGCAAGCTCTTTACCAATTTCACCCGAGGCACCAGTAATTAAAGCTACTCTATTTTTGAAAAAACTCATTTTATATCCTCTATACTAACTTTTCTAATTTAATCCATTGTAAAATTTCTTCTGATTTCTCAAGATTTAAAGAATTAAGTTCAGGGGCACCTCTTTTTGCAAGGCCTGTTAATACTTTTCCCGTTCCCATTTCAACTATTTGATTAATGCCTAATCTTGAGAGAGATTCCATAGTTTCCCTCCATCTTACTCTATGTGTTATTTGCAAAATTAAGTTGTTTTTGATTATTTGTGTGGAAGTTTCAGGTATGGAAGAAACATTACAAATAATAGGAAAATCTGGCTCAACTAGTTTAATATTTTTTAAAGCAATTTCCATATTTTCAGCAGCTGGTTCCATCAATGAACAATGGAATGGAGCGCTGACAGATAGTGGAATGATTTTTCTTATTCCACTGTCTTTTGCAAGCTGAATTAATAATTTTAAAGCTTCTACATTGCCACTTACAACCACTTGACCTGGAGCATTATCATTTGCTATCTCGACTATACCGTTAGAACTATCTACTAAGGCTATAAAATGTTCAATATCTTCAATAGAAGCGCCAAGAATAGCTGCCATTGAACCTTGTCCTACTGGAACTGCATTTTGCATAGCCATTCCTCTTATTTTCAAAAGTCGAGCTGCTTCATAAATCGTAAGACTTCCAGCACTCACTAATGAAGTATACTCACCTAATGAATGACCTGCTGCATGGCTAACTATTTTACTTAAAGTTTTTCCAGTTAACTCTTCTATAACTCTCACAACTGCGATTCCAGTTGCCATAAGAGCAGGTTGAGCATTTTCAGTGAGTTTTAAAGTTTCATCATCACCTTCTTTCATAACTTTAGAAAGCTTAAATGACAGAGCTTCATCAACTTCATCAAATACCATTTGTGCAGATTTAAAATTGTTACATAATTCCAAGCCCATACCTACTTTTTGGGATCCTTGTCCTGGAAATACAGCTAAAATTGTCATTTATAAAACCATTTTGATTTAAATACTTGAACTTTCCCATAAAATAAATATAATTGCCACTACAAAATTGCTCCTTGCCGGTTTATCCGGTTAGGACGTTTTAAACGTCTAAATAGCCAAAAGGAGAAAACATGGCTTTCTATGAGAGTGTTGTAATAGCACGTCCTGAACTTACTGAAACTCAAATTGATAATCTTATAAACGATCTTTCTGAGATAATAACAAAAGACGGCGGTAAAGTTGTAAAAAAGGAACAATGGGGTTTAAGAAGTTTTGCTTATAAAATTAATAAAAATAAAAAAGGGCATTATTTTATGCTTAATCTTGACTCAGCTCCTACTATAATTTTTGAATATGAAAGGCAAATGAGAATTAATGAGGATATTATTAGGTTTTTAACAATTAAGATTGATAAGATTGATGAAACCCCATCAATATTAAGCAATGAAAACAGCAAACCAACGGAAGAAAATAAAATTAAGACAAAAGAAAACGATATTTATCAGAATAACGATAATATAGTGGAGAAAAATAATGAATGATTTAAGCTTCAAAAATGATTCATCAAAAAAACCTTTTTTTAAAAGAAAAAAATCATGTCCTTTTTCTGGACCAAATGCACCTGTAATTGACTACAAAGATGTTAAATTACTATCTCGATATGTTACTGAAAGAGGCAAAATCATTCCAAGCAGAATTTCATCAATATCAACGATTAAACAAAGAGAATTATCAAAAGCTATAAAACGTGCAAGATTTTTAGCTCTTATGCCTTATGTATCTTTATAACACACAACTAATTTTAGAGTAAATTCATGAATATTATACTAACAGAAAAAGTCAATAATTTAGGTAACTTAGGAGAAATTGTACATGTAAAACCGGGTTACGCTAGAAATTATCTACTGCCACAAGGAAAAGCTATTAGAGCAACTAAAGAAAATATTGAGATTTTTGAAAAAGAGCGTTCTAAAAGAGAAGAAGACAACAATAAAAACAAAAGTGAGGCTGAAAAGCTGTCCAAAGAATTGAAAGATGTTTCTTTAATAATTTTAAGGCCAGCATCTGAGACAGGCCTGCTATACGGCTCAGTAAGTACAAGGGATATTTCAAAACTCCTTAAAGAAAAAAATCTCTCAATAACACATAAGCAAATAGTTTTAGAAAAAACTATAAAGGACTTGGGTATATATGAAATTGAAATTAAACTACACCCTGAAGTTGGTAAAAACATTAAACTTAATGTGGCAAGAACAGAAGAAGAGGCCTTAATTCAAGAAAAAACTGGCAAAGCAGTTGTTGAAAGTGTTGAAGAAAATAATGATGATAGTATTGACCCAAAAACTATTGATGAAATTAGCATAGAAAATTTAGATGGGGATAAAGCATTAAATGAAATATCAAGTGACAATGACCCAAATCATAAATCTCCAAAAAATTAAAAAAGATTCATTTAAGTTAATTATAATATCTTTTTAATTATAATATTTTTTGATTTTCTTAACTGTAAAATAGTATAATTTAAAATTTTATATTTTATTTTCATAATAAAGTTTTTTAGTTACCATTATTACCATTATTAACAGTTAAATTTTAGAAATTTTATCTATTCTATAAATTTAATTTGCTATATCTTAATAGCATGTCTTCAGAAGTTCAAAAAAGTGAAATTGGAAAAAATTTCCACAATGATAAAGAGTTACCTCAAAATATCGAGGCTGAACAGAATGTTTTAGGATCAATATTATATGATAATGAATCATTTGATAAAATTTCAGAAAGCATTAAAGAAAATCACTTTTATGACCCTTTGCATAAAAAGATATTTAGTTCTTGTAGTAAACTTATAAATAGAGGTCAATTAGCAAGCCCAATAACTTTAAAGGCATTTTTTTCAGAAGATGAGATAAATTTTTCTGAAATTGAAAGCAATAGGAATTATTTACAAAACCTAATTGATGGTGTTGGAAATTTTTCAGCAATAAAAGACTATGCGCTAGAAATTAAAGAGTGCTTCTTTAGAAGAGAGTTAATTCGAATAGGCTCTGAAATGATAAAGGATGCATCTGACCTTAAAATTGAGGATATTTCTGAAAAACAAATTGAACAAGCTGAAAGCAAACTTTATGGACTCGCTGAAAATGGCCTTTTGGAGCAAGGTCCTAAAAATTTTGATATGGTGCTGACTGATACTATAAAACAAATAGACACAACACTGAAACATGACGGCAATCTCTCAGGATTAGATACTGGCCTTATTGATCTTAATTCAAAACTTGGTGGATTACATGCTTCAGATCTCCTGATAATCGCCGGGAGACCTGGGATGGGAAAGACCGCTTTAGCTACAAATATTGCTTTTCATGTTGCATCACCAAATAACAAAATGGCTTCCAAACCTGTTTTATTTTTTTCTTTAGAAATGTCTTCAGTGCAACTTGCTACAAGAATACTATCTGAAAGATCAAACATTGATTCAGAGCATTTAAGAACGGGAAAAAACTTAAATGAAAATGCTTATAACAAATTAATTAAAGCAAATACTAGTATTTATGAGGCCCCTTTTTATATTGATGAAACCCCAGCCATATCTATTGCGCAAATTGCAAGTCGGTCTAGAAGGCTAAAGAGACAACTTAATGGTAACTTAGGTCTAATTGTTATAGACTATATCCAGTTAATCATGGGACTTAATAAAAATAATGAAAATAGAGTTCAGGAATTATCAACCATTACAAGAGGACTAAAAGCTATTGCAAAAGAATTAAATATACCAGTAGTTGCATTATCTCAATTAAGTCGTGCTGTTGAACAAAGAGAGGATAAAAGACCTAATCTTGCTGATTTAAGGGAAAGTGGTTCTATTGAGCAAGATGCTGATGTTGTTATGTTTGTATTTAGGGAAGATTATTATCATGAAAAGATGGAGCCAATAAGAAAAAGTGGTGAAACAGAGGAGCAACTTAACGAAAGATATGAAAATTGGAAATCTTATTATGAAAAAATAAAAGGTCAGGCTCAAATAATAATTGCAAAACAACGCCACGGACCAATAGGAACTGTAAATTTATCTTTTAATGATAGATTTACAAAATTTGGAAATTTTATACGCAATGACAATATTCCTGAGGGATTTTAATTTGAATCTATATAATAAAGATTTCAAGAAGGGCAATACAATTCTTGAAATCAACATAAAAAAAATAACTAAAAATTATCTTTTTTTATCTAAATTTAATAAACCAGGTTTTACAGCAGCAGTTGTAAAAGCTGATGCTTATGGTTGCGGTGTGAATGAGGTTTGTCCAATACTATCCAAATCTGGATGCAATTTTTTTTTTGTAGCAAAATTTGAAGAAGGTTTAGAGTTAAGAAAATACTTACCCAAGTCAAAAACTATAGCTATATTTGATGGATATTTAAATCCAACAAACTCTCTTTGGAAAGAGAATAATTTAGTGCCAGTCTGCAATACTGTTGATCAGGTTTTAAATGCTTCAAAAGATAATATTTTATTTATGTTACATATTGATACAGGTATGAACCGACTAGGTTTATCTTGTAAGGAAGCTAAAATTCTTTTTGAAAGCAGTAAACTAAATTTTAAAAAACTAATCTTAATTTTATCTCATTTTGCATGTTCTGATAACAAAAATTCAAAACTCAATGAACTTCAATTAAATTCTTTTAGCAGTTTTAATCAATATTACCCTAAAATAACTAGAAGCCTATCAAATTCGCATGGTATATTTCTTGAAAATAAATTAAAAGATGAAGTCTCTAGACCTGGTATAGCACTATATGGATATGTAAATGATGACAAAATTAATTTAGATGAAACAATTAATTTGTATGCTCCTATTTTACAGATAAGATATCCAAATATTGGTGAGACAGTTGGTTATGATGCAATTTATAAAATCACAAAGAAAACAAAACTTGGTATATTAGGGGTGGGATATGCTGATGGTTTAAAAAGGTGTATTAACAAAAGGAAAAAACTTAAAGTTGGAGAATTTAATATACCTATACTTGGACGAGTTTCTATGGATACTATTATTGTAGATCTCTCACTAATTCCAAATAAATTACTTGATGAGATCAACCATATCCCTCTGATAGATAAAAAGTATAGCATAAAAAATATGGCGAAAGATTGTTCAACTATACCTTATGAGATCATGACCTCATTTGGCAAAAGATTAAAAAGAGTTTACATAAAATAAAAAATGCTAAAATTTTAAAAGTGACAAATCTTATTCAAAATTTGGGTAAATTTACTTTAATTTCATTATCAAATATTGGTAAATTAATATTCTTTGCTAGTGAATTTTTTTATTGGATATTTAGAAAACCTTTTTTTGGGAATCAATTATTTAGACAGATTTTTGAAATAGGCTATTTGTCATTACCTGTTGTTGGCTTAACAGCTATTTTTTCTGGAATGGTATTAGCCATTCAATCATACACTGGCTTTGCAAGGTTAGGGGCAGAAGATGCAGTTGCAACAGTAGTTGTTCTATCAGTAACAAGAGAGTTAGGTCCAGTATTAGCAGGACTTATGGTTGCAGGCAGAGTAGGTGCTTCAATTGCAGCAGAGATTGGAACAATGAAAGTATCTGAACAAATAGACGCTTTATATGTTATGTCTACGAGACCAATTCAGTTTTTGGTAATACCAAGAATTTTAGCAGGTATTATTTGCTTACCAGTTTTAGTTTTAATAGGAGACATAATTGGCATTATGGGTGGCTGGATAATAGGAGTATATCAATTAGGTTTTAATTCTTATATTTATATTGATAGAACACTTGAGTATTTAGAATTAATTGATGTTCTTCAAGGACTCGCAAAAGCCACAGTTTTTGGTTTCATAATTACATTAATTGGATGTTTCCAAGGATTTAACTGTGGCCAAGGCGCTCGAGGTGTCGGAAAAGCTACAACAAATGCTGTTGTTATATCATCTATTTTAATTCTGATTTCAAATTATTTTATTACTACAATTTTTTTTGGTAACTAAAATGAAGAGCATAATAGAAATTTTAAATTTATCAAAAAATTTTGATAATAAAAATATTCTTAATAAGATAAATCTAAAAATTACTAAAGGGGAATCCCTAGTGATTATTGGAAAATCAGGATCAGGAAAATCTCTGTTAATGAAATGTGTACTTGGTATTTTAAAACCTAGTCAAGGAGAAATACTCATCAAAAATAAAAATTTTTTTTCTGTCAAAAGAGATGAACAGGATCTAATTTTGAAAAGCATAGGAGTGACTTTCCAAGGGAACGCACTTTTTGATTCTATGAGGATTTGGGAAAATATATCTTTCAAATTAAGTCAAAATAATTTTTTCAAGTTTAGTCAATTAAAGGAGAAAGTTGAATTTTCATTAAATCAGGTTGGACTTTCAAATTCCATAATGTACCAATTTCCATCACAACTGTCAGGTGGAATGCAAAAAAGAGTTGCAATTGCAAGGGCTATTATTGATGAGCCAGAAATACTTTTTTTTGATGAACCAACCTCTGGACTAGATCCAGTAACAGGAAATAAAATAAACAGTTTAATTATTGATAATGTAAAAAGACTTGGCAGCACTTCAATTACAATAACTCATGATTTAAGTAGCTTAAATAAAATTGCAAATAAAGTTGCAATGATTAATGAAGGAAAAATAATATGGTATGGAGAAAAACAAGATTTAAAGAAAAGTAAAAATAAAACTTTAAATGAATTTATTAATATTGATAGTGATGTGCGAATTAAAACTTAATGATTTTTAGTAACATTAAAATTATTGATCTTATTTCACTTCTTGTGATATTACTCTCCGTTTTGGCATCGACCTGGCGTGGATTTATTAAAGAGTCTTTAACTGTTATCATATGGATTATTGCTTATTTTTTATCAAATGCCTTATTTCTAAATGTTTTTAAATATACGAAAAGTTTTGTCCAAATTGAACTTTTAGCTTATTTGATTAGTTGGATTATACCATTTATTGTTTTTGTAATATTTTTATCTATTTTAAATAGGATTTTAATATATCCTTTGGTTCTTAAATACTCAAATTTTATTGACCATTTTATGGGCTCTTTTTTTGGTTTGATTAGAGGTTTTCTTTTAATTTATTTAATTTTCATATTTACAATTTATTTAATTGAGGATATCAATAAATTCCCATTAAATATTAAAAACTCATATACAGTAGAGTTAAGTAATTCCTTATCTAAGATAATTACCCCAATTATACCTTTTGAAATATTAGAGAACGAAAAAAATAGTTTAGGCCTATAGGGTTAAAAACATGTATGACAAACTAAATGAAGAGTGTGGTGTTTTTGGAATTTTTAACCATAAAGATGCTGCAGTACTAACTCAATTAGGCTTGCACTCTTTACAACACAGAGGTCAAGAAGGTGCTGGAATTGTTTCGTGTGATAGAGAAAAATTTACTTGCATTCGCAAAGCAGGTCTTGTGGGTGATAATTTTAATAATTTAGATATTATTGATCAATTGAAAGGTAAATATGCAATTGGTCACGTCAGATATTCGACTTCTGGTGGCAGCTTAGAAGAAAACATTCAGCCCTTGTTTGCAAATCTTGCAGCAGGAGGATTTGCTTGTGCGCATAATGGGAACTTAACCAATACAGAATTTCTCAGGAAACAGCTTATTAAAGAAGGTGCTATTTTTCAAAGTTCTTCTGATACTGAAATAATTTTACAATTAGTAGCTAAATCAAAGAAAAAAAATACAATAAAGAAAATTATTGACGCTCTTTTTAGAATTAAGGGTGCATATTCACTTGTAGTACTTACAAAAGATAAAATGTTTGGCATTAAAGACCCATTTGGGATAAGGCCTTTAGTTTTAGGCAAGATTGGAAGATCATTTGTCTTATCATCTGAAACTTGTGCTCTTGATATGATAGGTGCAAAATATATAAGAGATATTGATAACGGAGAAATACTTGAGATTTCAAAAACTGGCTTAAATTCTTTTAGGCCCTTTCCAAAAGTGAATGAAAGACCATGTATATTTGAAAGTATTTATTTTTCCAGACCTGACAGTAAAATCAAAGGTAAAACAGTATACATGCACAGAAAAGAATTAGGAGCACAATTAGCATTAGAGAATAAAATCAATGCTGATTATGTTGTGCCAATAATGGACTCTGGTACACCAGCTGCATTAGGATTTTCGCAAAAATCCCTTATTCCATTCGAAATAGGAATTATCAGAAGTCATTACGTTGGAAGAACATTTATAGAACCCGAACAAAGCATAAGGCAATTTGGAGTTAAACTTAAACACAGTATAAACAAATCATGTATTGAGAATAAAAAGATTATATTAATCGATGATTCTATTGTACGTGGCACAACTGCTAAAAAGATTGTTAAAATGCTTTACGATACAGGCGCTAAAGAAGTTCATTTAGGAATTTCATGCCCCCCTATTAAATTTCCTGATTTTTATGGTATTGATACACCCAAAAGTAAAGAGCTTTTAGCTTACAAAAGAAGTGTCGATCAAATGTGTAAATTCTTAGGAGCAAAATCACTTTTTTTTCTTTCACTTGAAGGAACATATAAAGCTTTAGGATACAAAAAAAGAGACTATAATGCACCACAATTTACTGATCACTGTTTTACTGGGGATTATCCAATATAGATATTAGGATTTTGTTATGGCTATGAAAAAAAGAATTGCATTAATTACAGGAGCTACTAGAGGCATAGGCAAGGAAATATCTCTAGCCTTAGCAAAGGAAGATATTCATGTAATTCTTTTAGGCAGAACAATTGGAGCACTTGAGGAAATAAGTGACAAAATTCATTTGAATGGAGGTAATGCCACATGTGTCCAATTTGATTTAAGTGATTTAAATAAAATTTATGATCTTTCACGAGAAATAAAAGAAAGGTGGGGCAAACTTGATATCTTAATTTCTAATGCTGCTTTCCTACATAACCTTACACCTTTATCCCATTTATCAGATAAAGATTGGCAAATGAGTATTAATATAAATTTATCAGCTAATTGGTTGTTAATAAAACATTTCGAAAAACTGCTCTTGGAAAGTGAAAATGGCAAAGCTATTTTCATAACCTCTGGTGCATCAGAAGGTTTTAGGCCTTTTTGGGGGGCGTATGCAATAAGTAAAGCTGGCCTTGATAGTATGGTAAGAGCTTGGTCATCTGAGATGAAAGAAACCAAATTAAAAATTAATTTATATGACCCAGGTGCAACA
>CACMFN010000011.1 GCA_902612965.1 uncultured SAR116 cluster alpha proteobacterium
TCCCAGTTCATTAAAACATAAAAGTAAAAGTCTGCAATCCCACAAGTTTTCCCAGATAAGAAACCGTCAACGTGGTTTTCCAAGATATCGTAACAAGCTTTTCTATCTAACTCAGCTTTTTCTTTGATAACAATTTCAGTTTCACCATATCTATCTGGAAAGAAAAAACGATTGTTGGCATTTCCTAATGCTGTAGAAAGAAAAGAAAGCCATTGAAAGCATGTAGCTCTATCTGGGTTGCCAATAGGGGCGATTAAATTGGTATCATGTGTTTCTAACAGAAAATTAATAATTGCAGGTCCCTCAAAAATAGACTGCCCACTTGGGGTAATCAAAACAGGAACTAATCCTCTAGGTGAAATCTTTTTAAACTCTTCAGAACTTCTTTCCTCTGGAGTTGTAAAAACAATGTCATATTTTATACCTGCTTCTTCCATTAATAATTCGATTGCCATAGAACCTAGATAAGGTATGCCATAAAGCTTATAAGAAGTTGTATTATTTCCCATGATTTGAGCTTACATCAAATGGCAAACAAAGCAATAATATTTCCATTACCAGAAGATTTCTTAACTGTGAAAGATTATGTGCCTGTTGACGCATACTACGTAAAACATAAACTGTGAGTATTGCTGAAGTTCAGTTGGAATGTGGTGCATATACAAGGCATAGAACTACTTCTCAGCCGCACCAAATACTCTTCATCATCTAGTGTAACACGTTGATATATAAGCGTTTTGGTTTAATCGTCAATGTGGTGATGTACAAAATGATGCACAAAAATGATTTTAATTACTTACAATCTAGGGACAATATTTACTATTTTTTAAGAGGAATTCCTTCTTTTTATGGTTTCCAAAAACTTATAGACATCTTTGATTTTATATATATAACAAGAAAATTAATATATTCATGAAAACTTTATTCTAAATAATGCCCTCAATATCTAAAACAGTGTTAGTGGTCGGTGCAACAGGAAATACCGGTTTCCCTCTTGTAAAACAACTACTTGACCGTGGTTATAACCTTCGAATTATTGTAAGGTCATCTGATAAGTTTTCTAAAGAATTGCTTGAAAACTCAAACTTAAAAATCATACAAGCAAGTTTGCTTGACTTATCTGACAAACAGCTTCAGGAAGCTGTGAAAGGTTGTGGTAATGTAGTCTCTTGTTTGGGCCATACTATGAGTTTCAAAGGAATGTTTGGCGAACCTAGAGCGCTTGTTCTAAAGGCAGTAAAGCGCTTGAGTAAGGCCATTAAAGTTTCTCGCTCAAAAGTTAAAATAAAATTTTTACTGATGAATACTGTTGGCGTTCGAAATCCTGGCGAGAGAGTAACCAGAGGAGAAAAGTTTGTTTTATATCTGTTACGCAATCTTATTCCACCACATTATGATAATGAAGCCGCCGCTGCTTTTTTGAGAGATGAAATTGGTACAGAAAATGAATTTATTGAATGGGTGGTGATACGACCAGATGGACTTATTAACGCTGAAATTTCTAATTATGAAATAGTAGTAACACCTCCTCGAACTATTTTTAATGGACTTACTACCACAAGAGCAAACGTGGCTCATTTTATGTGTGAGTTAATGGGAAAGCAAAATCTTTGGTCACATTGGCAAGGAAAAATGCCAGTGATTTTTAATAAATAATAACATGAAACAAACACTCCTCACCATATCCCTGATACTCTTTGCTCTGCCTAGTTGGGGTGAAGATAATATTGATAAACCATGGTCTAAAAAAAGCTGTACTGAAGTCTATAATGCAATAGCTATTTTTGCTTCTTTAGCAGATAAAGAATGGAAAAAGGATGAGGAGAAGGCTGCACGTTATACTTTAGCAGCTGCTAACTATGCAACTATATATGAAACTGTTTGTAAGCAAAAATAAACACCCCCCCCTTACAGACTCCTACAAACAATCTCTGACTCACTTAAACTACTTCACCCTAATGTGTACATAAAAACCACAACATCCTCTGTATGAGTCAAGGAGAGACATTAAAATAGTTATTAATTTAATGGAGATATGTTTAACATTAATTTAATTTTCAATAATTTTATTTAAAGGACTTTATTATGTATGCAAGGATAATTAATTTAACAGCACAAAGTGAAACGCAACTCACAATGTGGCAAGAAATGTTTAAAAATATTGGTTCTAATCAACTAACTGAATTAGGAGCAATCCAAATTACTATTGTTAAGATTGCTCCAAATAAAGCTGTTCAAATGAATGTATATCCCAATAAAGAAATAGCACTTAAAGTATCTGAAAAAGTAAAAACTAGGGTTTCTGAATTAGGTAAATTATTAAAAATGGAAATTAATGAAGGTGAAGTTGTGTTCAATCAAAATTCTTTGACACATCAATAGTTAATTAAATTTCTATAATATTTAATCTTTTGTTGGTGGTGAAAAATCTACACTCCTTGCTACTTGTCTAACACTATCTATGTCAATTGCCTCCAATGTATCTATTTCACTAACTGTTCCTGCAGCTTTTGCTTTTAAATTCATTGCAGCAATCATATCAAATGTATCTGCTTCAACTGTTATACAAAAATCATATACACCTCTTGTAATGTGGTAATCTATTAGTTTTGCTCCAACACTTTTTGTAAGCTTTTCCATAGCAGCTCTTCTATCTGAAGAACCATCAATTAGACCTTCAGCACCATTATTTGAATATTTTCCAAGACCTATATAAATAGACATTTTATCTCCTTTCTAATATAATTTTAATTTATTTATCTTGTTTATATTAATATAATATTTGCAATGTTTAAATTGCATTTCTCATATTAAGGTTCTTTCCATTACCAGAAAATTTTTGAGGGTGTATTCACAGGTGATGAGTTTGGTGGTAGGATTTTATTTATTAAAATACTTTAAATACAAAGATGAGTACAAAAAACTCTGCAAAATTAATTAGTTATACTGTAGTCGATTTTACATCTGAAGCTGAAATGGAAATTTATTTAGTTTTTTTTGAAAAAAATGGTCCTCATCATTTTGAACAGTTAAGTACTTTAGGTTGTATACGATGGAGAATAAATCGTGTTTGGAATAAAACTGGTGGATTTTCAGTGTCCTTGATTTATGAATATGCAGATGAAAAATCGTATCAGGATTGCCAGATCGAAATAGGAAAATTTGTTAAACAAAATGAATCTTTTTATAAAAAACTGAATATAAAAAGAACTGCCAGTAGGGCTATAAATATACTTGATTATCAAAATTGAAATTTTTCACCTAACTAATAAATAATGTACCTATAGATAACATATAAACTTGTGTATTCTTTACTGGATGAATAAAATTATTTCATCCTTTTTTAAGACTGATAAAGACATTAAAATAGTTACTAATTTAATAGAGATATGTTTAATATTAATTAAATAATTATTTTAGAGCTTAACCAGAGGACTTTGATATGTATGCAAGAATTAATCATGTAATTGCTCAAAGTGAAATGCAACTAACAATGTGGATAGAAACATTTAAAAGCATTGGAGCAAAAGTTGTTACTGAAGTTGGGGCAGTTCAGTTAACAATTACAAAAACTTCTCCTAACAAGGCAACTTTAATATCTGTTTTTCCAAATAAATCTATTGCAGATAAAGCGGCCAAAGCTGTTGAAAAAAATCGTATAGAAGCGGCAAAATTGATGAAAATGGAGTTTAATGAAGGTGAGGTTGTTTTTAGTCAAAATTCTTTAACTCAAGAATAATTCTATCTTAGAAAGATATTTAAAGAATGAATAAAATCAAAAATAAACTTATTATTTTAGTTGCTTTAGAGGAGGAGTTACCAAAATCCATGCTTCCAGAATTAATAATAGAGTATACAGGTGTTGGCAAAATTAATGCAACCTATAGAACTTTAGAAGCAATTCAAAAGTACAACCCTGAAATAATAATTAATTTTGGAACAGCAGGAACTCTTAATAAAAATATTTTTGGTCTGAATGAAATAAAGATTTTTATACAAAGAGATATGGATGCAAGTAAATTAGGCTTTAATTTAGGAGAAACGCCTTTTGACAACATTTCTACAATAAAATTTAGTGAAAAAGGTTTATCTTGTGGAACTGGGGATAATTTTGTGACTGAAAGTCCCAATATCAAAACTGATTTAGTTGATATGGAAGCCTATGCTATAGCAAAAATTTGTTTAATTAAAAAAATTGATTTTAAATGTTTTAAATATGTATCTGACAAAGCTGATGAAAATGCTGGAGACACATGGAAAGAAAATATAAATAAAGGGTGTCTTGCTTTTGTAGAAAAAATAAAATCGACTTATAATATTTAAATTATATGAATCAGATCCTATTTGCTTGGATATTAAGTTAAAGTATATAAAAAAATTAATTATCTACAAAAAAGAAACTACTAGCATTTTTATCACAATACAAAACAGGCTAATGGAAAGGTAAATATAATTATTATTGAGGCATAATAGGTATTTCTTTTACCAAATGTTTTTACTATGTATTGAGTTAAGCCTGCCCCTTTCCCTTTTACTTGACTTAAATTATCTAATGCATCAATGCTCCAACTTTTTTCAATAGTTTCCCATGACATTTTACCAGACCATAAACGATAGATACCCCAAAGCATTATCAAAAAAAGTATTCCTATTATATTCATTGTTCTATCAGTTGCGGTATCTGTAATAATTCTTTTAGAGAAAAAGAAAATATAACTAATAGAAAAATATAACCCCCATATATAAGGTAATTTTATCTTTCTTGAAACAATACCCCTGATCAATATGAATTGCCAAAAAAATACACTCATCAAAACTAAAAAAATTACTAAATATATTATGATTAAATCTAATGACATATTATGTAATGGTTTCCTTTAACAAAATTATCATAGAATACAAATACTAAAATTTTTCTTTACCATTTACCTTAATCAAGCCTTTTCTAGGACAGTACTCATAAATATTTTCGTCTATTACAGTGCCCTTTTGAGACGATTTCCAATTAAATTTCAAACAACTTTTGTCATTATTTTCTAAATTTAAGATAGTAATAGTTATAATTCTTTTATAATTTCCTTTTCTTTCATCAAAGTAATTTGACGTAAATGACCTACTCTCTCCTGGCTTCCAAAATCCAATCGGAAACTTACATCCATTTTCGATAAACCTTTTACCCCTGTCATCAAAAACTCTTCCTAGACATTGGTTATTATTTGTAATTGTCCAGAGTTGTGAAATCTCTTTATCTTCTTTCTTACTATAACGGGAACGAACATATACCTTGATGTTCTCATTTGTTTTTGAGTTTTTCCAAATAATAGGGCCTTTAATTTTATGTCTTTCTTTATAACCAAATTTAAAACTCACCTCTGGAAAAACTATTTTTTCTGACTGAGAAATATTTGCACCTAACCATAATTCTACAGGGATAAATATTTCATCAGCAAAAGAAATAATTGGAAGTATCAAAACAATTAAAACAGCCAATATTTTTTTCATAAATAATTTTATAACTTTATTTTTCAAATGCTAATGCATTCTTACAACTTTCTTGAAATATAATAACCTAGACATATAATAAAAATCTTAATCATAGCTTTATAATTGAATCAAAATAGCAAAAAATATGATCTTTATTAAAGGTTATTTATTTGCATGAAATGTTTTATTATATTTAATCAATTTTTTATATTAATAATTAAATTTTTGATTCTTAATTAATTTATTATTATTATATAAATTAAAACTTAGAATATTAATTAGATGAAATTAAAAACCAATCTTTCTTTGGATGTTTCTAACAATATAATAGATTTTGCCATAGAGAATGGAAGAGAACAAAATTTATTACCGCTCACTGTTGTTATTTTAGATTCAGGTGGAAAAATAATTGCAAGCAAAAGTGAAGATGGTTCAAGTAATATGAGATTTGAAATCGCATATGGCAAAGCTTGGGGTGCACTTGGCTTAGGTATGTCTAGTCGTTTAATAGCTGACAAAATGTCATCACGCCCAACTTTTTTAAATGCTCTTGCTGCTTTATCAAAAGGGAAATTTATACCAGTACCTGGTGGCGTTTTGATTGAAGATGCTGAAGGTTTCACTATTGGAGCTATAGGAATTAGTGGTGACACATCTGAAAAAGATGAATATTGCGCAATAATAGCTATAAAAGAATCTGGTTTATTTCCTGAGCCTGCAGAAATAGATCCGAGTTAAAACTCTAAGCTACAGAAGTAAATTTTACTGAAATGTAAAGGATTTCAGGCAAAGGTTTTTTGAGTTAGTTTGTGAATATATTCTCTGGTGATGAATTTGGTGGTAAGTTTTAAGGTATGAAATTTTATTGTACTATTTTTTTGTTAATTATTTTTTCTTTAAATGCAAATTCAAGTTCTGTTAGTGAAATTGAAACAAGTAGTAATATAAGTTCTATAGAGTGTTTAGAGGTTTTAGAGAATGGAAATATGATAAATTTAATAGATGGTATTTATCCAGTTATAGTTTACAAAGGGCACTCATATTTTAGCCAAACTGACTATATGGGAGGTAATAAGGCTTACATCTGTAAGTCAAAAAAGAAACTAATAACAAACTAGTTGAATAACCTATGAAAAAAGCACTCTTTAATATATGCCTGATACTTTTTGCTTTGCCAACTTCGGGTCAGGATTTGCAAAAAGCTATAAATAAATTTTTTCCAAAACAAATTGAAGTATATGGAGTTAAAATAATTGGTACAGAAAATACTCCATTAAACAATATTAAAAAAGCTGCTAATATTCTTAATCAATGGTTGGATAATAACAATGATGGAAACCCTGATAATTATCTTGTCATTGACGCATTAATTAAAAATAATGCTATTTTAGTTATGGGGCAATCAGAGGATGATTTAGAAAATTCTTTTGAAAACCTAATTGATGTTTTAGACGAAGCGAATATTGATATCGATAATTTTGAGAATTCGATTGTAGGTTTGATATCTGATGAACCTAACATAGCTTATCTTGAAGAAATCCTTCATTTAGTAACCCAAGTAGGGTATGCAAATGCTTATCCAGAAGTATTTGGTGAATTTAAAGGTACTAGGATTTCCATGGCAATGGATGTTGCAAGGGGTGGTTATTTTGAAACAGTGCCACAAATTTATCCAGAGAGTTCATGGTATCATTATTACGATCAAAGCTGTGACTATGCTTGCATGATAACAGAATATTTTTATTGGTCTTTAACAAGCCTTTTAGGTGCACAAATTAATCGATTTGATGAGATTGCTGAAGAGTGGGAATTAAACACACCAAATAAAATGACAAAAGACAAACTGATAATGGGTCTTCTTCAGGACAAAAAATATCAATTACCAAATAGATTGCCATCATTCTAGATAAAATAAGATTCTAATTAATCCTTCAAACCTTTTATCTATTTTCAACTATCTATGTAATTATATCTATTTTGTAATCATAACAACTTTTTTTGATTTAATATCATTTACAACTTTTAAAAGCTTATTTAATTTTTAATTTGTTCATAAGCTAATGCAGCAACAATATGTGTTCTTGTTTCTTCACCCCCATTTAAAGCGGTATGGTATCCTCTTGTATCTGTGAAATAAACTGAACCATCTGCTGGTAAGTGTGTTAAATGGTGGTTTACAATAAATAGGGAACCTGGGTTTGTTTCAATTGGAATATGGATTCTAGGTTCAGGGTCCCTGTGCCATGAATTACAATTATAAATTCCTTTTGATAAAACTCTCATTCGACCAATTGGGAACCTTTTTATCAATTCAGTGTAAACTTTCTCAAAGTAGGTTCCTTTAAGTTTTGGATTAAACTCAGAAAATTGTTTTTCTTCAATTAATTCTTCTCTGGGTTCTTCTTTGTAGTGTTTATCACCTCTAATCCAATACCTTCCAGATAAATCATTTTCTGTCCATTCCTTTTGTCCTGGCCTTTGTGTCAAAGAAAAAACACTAAACCCATAATCGTTTTTTTTATTCTGAGTTATATTTTCTAACTTCAATTTGTGAAGACAATCCCTAAGTTTATTGATATCAAACTTGAGCTTTAATTTATGAATTCCTGGTCCAGGAATAAATTCAGTAACTCTACTATGATCAGGGATTTTTGACATAGCATTTTTTATAAATATAACGTCTTCATCTAAATCATCTCTCATATTTAACTTCCTAATTTATTTTAAATAAATGCTAATTGAAATTGTTTGCTATTAACAATTTAGAAGATAAAGGTAAATATTAAAAATATTACTTTTAGATCTTTCTAAGCAACAAAAATAAATTAAAAATCCAAAGTAAAATTAAAATATATATTAATGATATTAATAAATAGTATTTTCTGTTACTAAGCGTGATGGAAAATATTTATAAAATAAATAAAACACTTTTTGAAAATATAAGAAATAAGGGGTTTACTAGTTTCACAGATGTTCAAAAAAATGTAATTAAAAAAAATAATTATAACTGTGATTTACTCGTAAGTTCTAAAACTGGATCTGGTAAGACTTTAGCTTATTGTTTATCTATATCAGATGATGTTTTGAAAAAAAAAATAAAAATTAATTCAGCACCTACTGGATTAATAGTTGCGCCCACAAGAGAACTTGCACTTCAAGTTTTTGAAGAAATACAATGGTTGTTTAAAAACACAAAATTAATTGCTGTTACTTCAATAGGGGGTATGGATATAAGCAAAGAACGAAAAAAAATCTCTAAAAAGTTTAATTTATTAATTGGTACACCTGGTAGAATAAATGATCATCTAAGAAAAAAGTTTTTAAATCTATCACAATTGTCTTTTTTGGTTTTAGATGAAGCTGACGAAATGCTTGATTTAGGTTTTAAGGAGGATTTAGAAGCTATTATTCAGTCTTGTTCAATAAACACAAGAAAACTTTTATTTTCAGCAACTTTGCCGAAAAAAATAATATTTTTGGCAAATAAGTATTTAACAAATCCAAAAAAAATTGAAGTGTCTAATCAAGATATTCCTCATTCAGATATTGAGTACGAAACCTTTTTTATAAATAAAAAAGACAATGAAAATGCTATTTTTAATTTATTAAGATACTACGATAACAAAAATGTTTTAATTTTCTGTTCAACAAGAGCTTCCGTTACTCATGTCCATACAAGGTTACTTAATAGAGGATTTAAAGTTGTGTGTCTTTCTGGTGCGCTGAGTCAATCTGAAAGGTTTAAAGCTCTTCAAGACATGAAAAATGGAAGGTCTAAAATTTGTGTTGCAACCGATGTGGCTGCCCGAGGTATAGACTTAGTTGATTTAGACATAGTCATTCATGCTGATTTGCCCAAAAATAGGGAAAATCTTTTGCATAGAAGTGGAAGGACTGGTAGAGCAGGTAAAAAAGGTAAATGCATTTTATTCTTTTCACCTAAAGAAATTAAGTTTTATGAGAATTTAATTTTTGAAGCTAAAATAAAACCTAGGCTCAAAAGATTTTTTCAAAAAGAGGAAATAGAAAATAAAGATAATGAAAAAATTATTAATAATATCTTTTTAAATGAAAGAGTTCCAGATAATGAAGAAATCATTTTAAAAGAAATTATTGATAAATTTTCTATAAGAGAAATTGCTTTAGCTTATATAAAAAATATAAAGAAGGATTTATCACCAATTGAAGATGTAGAGGATATATATAATTCACTTAATGAATTAAGATCTATTCAAAAAAAATATAAATATAAAAAAAAGGGAAAAAAAAGAAGTTTTAAATTTAAAGACAGAAAAAAAAGTAAAAGATAAATATTTGATAATACAATCATCAAGAAATATGTGTTATAAATTATATTTATCATTTTAGAGCTCTCATATTAAATATCTGTATAAAATATAAGAGATTTGCAAATTTCTACTTTAGAGCTAATTTCCTTTCTCGCCATATAGTATAGTAACCAGCTACTACAATAATTATTGCACCCAAAAGAGTAATTTTGTCAGGTCGTTCTCCCAAAACCATCATAGCTAACAAAATTGCAAAAATAAGCCTTGAGTACCTAAATGGAGATATAACTGATATATCACCTTTTCGAGTAGCAAGCACTAACATAAAATATGAAAAGCAACCAAATATAGTTATCATAAAAACTACAAGCCATTGAAAGTTTGTTAGAGCAATAAAGTCTCCAAAGAAGGGTATTGAGATAATGCCGCCAATAGTAGTTAATATAAATGCATATAAGGAAACAGTTATTGAATGAACTTCTTTACTTATATTTTTAGTAACTATATCTCTTAATGCCAAACATGCTACACCCAATAAAACTATCAAGGAAGAAGTATGAAAACTATTAAGCCCAGGCTTCAATATCAATATAACTCCTAAAAAACCAAAAAAAACTGCGCTCCACCTGCGCCAACCTACAATTTCTTTGAAAATTAAAACAGCTCCAAGAGTTATGAATAGTGGGAGTGCCTGTAAAATAGATGACACTATTGATAAAGGTAACAAAGAAATAGATGTTACAATCAATACAGCTCCCATCATATCTGCAATACAACGAATTATGAAAAATTTATTTTTTATAATATTGTTTTCCAAAATTGGGATATCTTTTATTATTGATATAAAACCCAGTAAAAATGTTGTAGAAAGACCAACATAAACTAAAATCTGAGAAACGGGGATTGTTTCTGATAAGATTTTTAAAAACAAATCCTCAATTGCAAACCCACCCATAGAAAGTGTCATAAATATTATTCCTCGGAGATTTTCCAATTGATATTCCTTTTTTATTTGTAGTTTGCGTGTTAGTAGATAATTAACAGAAGATTAGTACTTTTAAAATCTAATGAGTTTAACAATGATATTAATTATTGATAAGTATAAATTAAATGAAAATTTAGATTACTATATTTCAACATGAAAATAAAACTTTTAGTTTTATTAAAGCAAACTATACGTTCTATAATTATATGCTTTTGGAAAACATTTTTAGATCAAAAAGAAGTCTATGATCAAATTATTTGAGCATCTTTAATAATAACTGGCTTTATAGAAAGTTTAATTAAAGATAAATAAATTTATCTAATTTAATTATTTGGTGTAAAACTGAACCATCATTATTTGTTACTGATTGTACATATAATTTAGAGATAAAAAATAAAAATTTTTAAATAAATAACTTGTCCCTTAGGCCAATTATTAAAGTTAAATAAACAAATACTTTAAAAATTGATGCATACATGGCCTCTGGTGCTACTTTATATTTGTCTCTACCAAGTGTGAATGCAAACCCAAAATAAGCTCCAGTATTATAAATTAAGTTTGCAATAAAAACTATTAAACCCAAAGTAAAAAAAGCCCAATTTCCTTGAGGGCCAATAAAAAGAATTAGAATGCCAGTCAGTGACTCTGCTGTGGGCCATGCTGCTGCAAATCTTTGTACTAGGGTGGCTGATTCATCAATATTATATCTTCTAAAAATGCCTTTCGCTTCCCATAATTGATATGCATAAAAACCAGGTGTAAGAACACAACCAAAAGCAAAAAGTAAAAATAAATAGATATTATTAAAATTATCAATCATATGAATATAATACCTTAAACTAGATTTAAATTTTATATATCCAAAACGTTAATCAACACAAGTGCAGATATCAACAAAAATAAAGTCTCTAAAACAAGAATTACTGAGTAGCTAAAACTAACTTTAGAAAACTCTTGCAGGTTTGTTTTTATCCCTAAAGCGGATATCGCAATTATTATAAACCATATTGAAATTTCATTTATGTAATCAATAAAAAATTCAGGCAGATTAAAAATATTTCTTACTATAGCAAAAAATATAAATAATAATATAAACCAAGGTAAGGTAACTTTGCTATTTTGAGAGCCAGGAAATGTATACATTACAATTATCATCACAACTGGTAGTAATGTTACCCTAATCATTTTGATTACAGTTGCAATGATGCCACTTTCTTCACTTATTGAATAACCGGCTCCAACTACTTGAGCTATGTCATGAATTGTAGCTCCAATCAGATACCCACTTTCAATTTCATTCATCCCTAAACTTTTAAAGAGTATAGGATAAATAATCATAGATACTGTTGATAAAATGGTTACTCCAATTACAACAAACAAAACATCTTTAGTTCTGTTTTTATTGTATGGTAAGACAGATGCAATTGCTAAAGCCGCCGAAGCACCACAAATAGCAACAGAGGCTCCAGCAAGTAAACCAAATGCCAGCTTTCTACCAAAAATATAAGATAGCAAAGTGCCAAATCCAAAAGTTAGAATTACTAGGATGATCAATGCAACTATAGGAAAATATCCAATGCTTTCTATTTCACTTAAAGTTAATTTTAGGCCTAAAAGGGCAACTCCCATTCGGAGTATAGTGCCAGAAGCAAATTCAATTCCTTCTTTACAATTTTTTTCATTATTTAAAAAATTAAAAGCAATTCCTATTAGTAATGCAAAAAGTATAACAGGTGCATTATATTGATTTGATAAAAAGTTTGATGAAATTGCTATTAGAACAACAAGTGCAAATCCACCACTAACTTCTTTTAATTTTTCTTTAAAGGAAAGAAGCATTCGATTTTACTACATTATTATCAGATTAATGTAAAATGCGTTCAGAATTTTCTTGTAGTTAATTAAAATTAATATTTTCATTATGTCTCAATGGAAAGAAATAGCTTGCTCTTTCTAAAGAGTTTGCAATTTTTTTTCTAATATATGAAAGTGATAATTTGTATTGATAATATTATCAAACCAACCCAAGAAAGTAAGAAAAAACCAGTTCTCAACCATGGAACAGCAAATAAATAACACAAATAATGTAAAAGACGAGAATAAAAGAATATTATTGATCCTAATTGTGTTTGACTATTACTTAAATCCAAAAAAGTAATTATAAAAATTAAAATACCAAATAATGGGAGGTTCTCAATTAAATTTAAATGTGCAGACTTAGCCCTGATAGCCCAATTTGGAATGTTAATGGTATTGTCTTCGTAACCACAAGTGTTTTTAATACCAAATCTAAAAAATCTTTCAGTTACATAAGGAATCCATAGTAGACAACAAAATATTGTTGTCAAAAATAAATAAAATAATTCAGTTGTTATTAATATCATATTTAACTCCAATTAAATTTTATGGCCTTTAATTTATTTTTCTTCAAAAATACCTTTGTCAAACATTTTAGATATTTCACCAGAAGCTTCACCCTCTGAAAAACTTACCACCGCCCCCATTTCTTTTTCCATTTGAATAAATTTATTTATTTCATCAACACCATATTTTTTAAATGTCTCTTTGTCTTTCCAGATTGAAATTACAGAGTGGCTAATTTCTGAAATATTTACAGTAAGTCTTGCAATTCTTCCATTTACTCCAAAATTTGATAATGTACTTTTAGCGTGTTTCTGAACTGCTTCTTTAGCCATTTTATTCGGAAACTTTACTTGATTAATTCTTACATACATAAATTAGCTCTATTTAATCCTTTTCAAAAAATTCATTTTATAATTGTTAACTTATATATAAAGATCAAGCTATATTCAAAATTAAATATATATATATACTATAGTTTATGATCACATACGTTGTTATAGATGCTGAGTTTGATGGGCCATTGCCAGGTATAAATTCTATGATAAGTTTAGGAGCTGTAGCAATTAATAAAAACGGTGATACTTTAGGTGACTTTGAAATTAATTTATTACCATTAGAAAATTCTATTTCTGATCCAGTCACAATGGATTGGTTTAAAAATGAAGCAAAAGAAGCATATGATTATTGCAAAAAAAATCAGATACCACCAAATGAAGCAATGACCAAATTTGGTAATTGGCTTATGAAACTGCCAACTCCGAGGATTATGGCAGCTCATCCGGCACCAATAGACTTTGCATGGATCAATTTTTATTTATTAAAGTTTCTTCGTGATAGGTTAGATCAATATCCTTTACACTATCCCTTTTTTCAATCTATGCCAGCTTTTGATATTAAATCTTATGCTGTGAGAGTTCTTCAAAAAGATTATACGGACATTAATAGAAATAATTACCCTATTGAATTACACGATAATAAAAATCATACGCATAAAGCAATTGATGATGCCAGAGAATACGCTAGTTTATTAGTAAAACTACTTAACATTTAAAATAACTTTGAATGGAATACTCTTAAATAACTGATAAATAGCCAATCATACCGGATGCATGATGTTCTAGCATATGGCAGTGAAACAACCATTTACCCGGATTGTTTGCAACAAAAATTAAATCTGCTTTTTCATCAGGTTGCATCAGATACGTGTCTCTCAATAGATCAATTTCTAAATTCTCAAATTCTTTTGAATTAACCCAAAAATGGTGTCCGTGAAGGTGCATAGTGTGTGGCCATCTAGTATCATTCCAACATCTTAAGATAACAATTTCACCAAGTTTCAAATTTGCTATTTTATAGTTGTAGTCACCAACATTTTTATTAAACGCCCATAATTTTGTTTCATTTAGTGCTAAGTCTCTAAATTCTCTTCGTTCACCATTGAAAATGGCACTTTTTAAATTACCCATAGCTCCTCCTTGCATATGTATATTAATAACTTTTGCATTATTTAATGACGGGAAAGGGTAATAAGGTTTTTTGTTAAAATCTAAAACACTAACACTTTGGTTTTTTGGTTCAAATGTAGCTGCAACTAGCTCATTGCCTGTACTAACTTCTTTTAGGTGATTTAGCTTTGAGGTTTCATCAATAAGAATATCAATTCTCTGTCCCGGACCAAGCACCACTTTATTTGTTTTGAATGGATTGCAGGGTGAACCATCAGCAGCTATAACTCGAAAATATATATCATCATTAAGCATAAATTTCAAAACTCTTGCATTTGCTGTATTTAAAAATCTTAATCTTGCTTGACCACTACTAAACACCTCAATATTAGGTTTAAAAACACCATTTATAGTAAGGCGATTTCCGTAGCGTCCTGCATGTGACCAATCGTGCAAGTTTCCTAAAGATGAAACATCCATTTGCAGATCTTCGTTAAGTAGCCAATCATCTGCTAGAACTAAAATATCATTTTTCTCTTTTAATTGATCATTATCAGAAACTATTAATGGCCCGTACAATCCACGTGTAACTTGCTCCCATGCTTTGTTGTGAGCATGATACCAAAATGTCCCTGCGTCCTTAACGGGAAATCGATAAACAAAACTTTCTCCAGGTTCGACTAATGGTTGAGATAAAACTGGTACGCCATCCATTGAATTAATATTACGAATTCCGTGCCAATGCACTGCCGATGGTTCATCAAGTTGATTATTGAAAATTATTTCAATTACATCATTTTTATTTGCTGTTATTAATGGTCCAGGACAATTATTATTAAAAAGCCAGAGGTCAGTTTTATTTTGATTTTTTTCAAAACTATATTTTGACTTCTTGGCAGTCAATTCATATTTTTTTATATTATTAAGAGCGTTCGTAGTATACGGAATAGCTGTTAGAAATAATCCTGCACCGGTATTTTGAATAAATTTTCTTCTGGAAATCATCTAATCGTACATAGTTGAATTGTACATTGGCAACATGAAAGATGTAGTTAATAAGCTTGTCAAGATCAGCACAAATATTGTTAGCATGATTTCATAATTGATAGAGGAATATAATTTCCCAACGCCTTTTTCTGGATGAGTTTCTATCATGGGAACATATCTAAATTTATTTAATGCACCTATCAAAAGTAAAAAATTAACTGAAATAAATTTAATTAGTAATATTACTCCGTATGACGTCGAAAAAATATTTCTTATATCTCCAAGAAGTATGTAACTGTAAAAGATACCTGACAATACTAGCAAACCAACATAACTGACGGCATAAACTCCAAACTTATGAGCCACATCACCTACAACTTTATAATTTGAATATTTGCATAATTGACGTAAAGGAATAAAAGAACCAAGCCAGTAGGATATACATGTTAAGTGTATTAGTAATAATAATTGTGCTAAATAACCGTTAGTGCTTGAATGACCAACCATTGCAAAAGATAACACTATACCAATAGTGCAAATAATAAGTATTATTCGTCCAACTTTATTAACTGTAAAGATTGTACAACAAACTAAAGTATGAGCTATAATTGTCAAAATGGCAACTTGCCCTACTGTTGTATTTGATGCCAATTTCAATAATTCAAAATTAAATGCACTCATGATATCACCACCAAAATTTCCGGCGATTGAAAAAAAATAAAAAATACAAACAAAAATACCTAATCCTGACGAAGTAAGCATTACTTTATTGCAAAATAGAATATTTTCTTTTTCCATTAATTTTCTAAAATGAAAGATAAACAGTGCAGTTCCTGCAGTTCCAACAACTGATACATAAAAGAATATTTTTAAAATAGGGTTTAAAAAAGTCCACAGCTCCATTGATATACCTCTTAATAAACTTCTTCTTAATAAACTTCGAATGTAAATTTACCTTTTATAACATGACCATCAGAAGCCATTGCTCTCCAGTCTGTTTTGTATTTACCACTACCTAAATCAGGCAGTTTAATTGTGTGCTTGTCTGACAGAACCATTAAAAACTCTTTAGGCAAATCTACTTTCTCGTTATTATTTTCTGTATTAATTATCTCAAACTTTGTAAACATTGCCGGGTTGACAAACTCGATTTGTATTTCTTTAGGTGCATCCGTTAAAACTGCACCATCACTTGGGATCAAATTAGCAATTGGTGAATGTGCAGAAGCTGATAATGGTAAAATAATGAAAATGATAAATAAAATTTTTTTAAACATAAAGTCTCCTCAATTTAATTTGCTCCTTGTATTTATGTTATTATGTATCTCTTGAATTTGACTTGGCCATGTGCTCTTTATAAATGAGAGTACTGAAACTATTTCTTTGTCTGTCAAAATATTTTCATAGGCTGGCATGTTATTAAGATATTTTTTGCCAATAATTTTTTCGATACCGTATTTAGTCATTTGAAAAAGATATTCATCTGAATGGTGCCAAGTGTGCCCAGTTTCGTCATGTGGTGGTGCAGGGAGATAACCTTCATCATCTCTATTTTGCCAATTTTTCTGGCCTTCTAAATTTATGCCGTGACATGAAGCACAATTTTCTGAATATATATTTTGGCCTAATGTGACTAATGATAAATCATTAGGTAAAAGTCTTATTTCGTTATCTTTATTCATATAATTTGTGTAAATAAGCCAAACTAAAAGTATTGAAAAAACAAAAAAAAACATAATAGAAATAGTCCTAGTACTCACTTGCATTTAGTGGCAGGATTTCCCTAGTGCCTTCAATCGCCAGTAATTGTAAGGCAGAGGCGTAAGAAAACCAACAATCAGCATTAATGGAATAACCCACCAAGTCAGTTTAGCACCTCCCGTAAGTATTACGTCAGTAACATTCATAGCAACTTCCATAGATATCATAGAGATTAGAGACATGCCTATAGCAGTTTTAAATGCAAGTGAAAGCGTCATTTGTCTTATTAGGATTATAGTCTCTAAAATAATTGACGTTAATATACCGTTAAAAATAGCGAGTGACATAATTGCTAAAATAGGCCAATCAATCTCTGAAAATTGAAAAAAAGCAATTGTACCAAAATCACCAATTGAGCAACCTAATAGGCACCAAAAAGTATTATAACCTGATCTCTTCCATGTGTGCTTACATTTCCAATTAATAGAAATTTGTTCTTTAAAAGCTAAAACATTTTCCATAGATGGTATATAATCGTTCCTGTAAGGGGAAGGTAAAGTATTTTTTTATTTTTTTTTCATTATAAAAATTTTAAAATAAACAATTCAATTTTACAAAGAGTATATATTGATATTTTATAAATTCTTTTAATATAAATGTATTAATAATAATATTAATAATGGATTCAAAATGAATATTGGAAGTGCAGCAAAATTATCAGGTTTAACAGTTAAGTCAGTTCGTTATTACGCAGATATAGATCTCGTCAAACCTGTTATTAATGAAAAAAATGGTTATCGTGATTATAATAATGACGATGTTGCAAAGCTTGGTTTTATAGGCCAAGCTAGAAAGTTTAATTTTAGTATTAGAGAATGTAGAGATTTATTGTCGCTTTATGAAGATAAAAACAGATCAAATAAAGAAGTTAAAAAGTTAACTATAGAAAAAATAAATGAAATTGATCAAAAATTAAAAGAATTAACTCTTTTGCGAAAAAAATTGTCACATCTTGCAGATAATTGCAAGGGAAATGGAAGGCCAGACTGCCCAATATTAGATGAGTTATCTAAACTTCAAAAAAAATCATAAATCTCTTTGATTAATAAGAGGAAACACTAAAGAGATTTATGATATTAAATGGGAGTATTGAGTTTCCTTACTAATAATAAACAGAAATTAAAATTGTAAAATCTTAATTTCATCTATGATAATTTTGCATATAACTTTACAAAAAAAATTTTTTATTCCTTAGATCCATCGCCGTACCTTTGAGAGATATTCATCATATCTTGGACCGTAAAGATCCTTGAGTGCTTCCTCCTCAGGTATAATTTGTAAGAAATTAATAGTGAATATAAATAATGGAATAATAATAATACTAATTACATTTCCAAGGTATACTGAAGAGCCTAAAATTATTAAAAGGTATCCAAAATACATTGGGTTACGAGAATATTTATAAATATCATTCGTAATAAGAGAAGTACTTTTAAATGGTCTTAATGGATTTATACTAGTTTTTGCTTGTGCAAAAAGTCTACTGGATCGAATGATTATATAAAATCCAAAAATAAGTAATAAAGTTGTAAAAAAATATTTATAAGGGATTTCAATTTTCAGAAAATTAAAACTTAAAATATAATTAAAGATTAAAAATAACAATGTTAAAATTGTTGGTGGTATTTTATTTTTAAACTTATCCATAATTTTTTCTTATCTAGAAAAATTATAATATCCATTCATATATTGAAAGCTTTGTAGAATTAACCACTATTATTTATTTTTTTTTTGATCTATTTCAGACTAAATTTCAGATAGAATATTAAAAAAACACAGCTATGAATTTATATTTATATTAAAAATATATTTTACAGCAAAGAACTTGCATGACATTTTTTTTCAATTTGAATTAAAGTTTATTCAACCATTTTTATATTTACAGCTGAAGTCCGACCTTTATTTTTAGCAATGTTATAACTAACTTTTTGACCCTCTATTAAAATTCTAATACTTGATTTTTCTAATGCACTTGAATGCACAAATATATCTTTCGATTCATCTTCTGGTGTAATAAACCCATATCCTTTGTTTGGGTTAAACCATTTTACTTTTCCAATATTTGACATAAAATTCCCCTTTAATTTTATGTTATAACATAAAATTTGATTTTGTAATTTCAAAATGCAAGATAAATTGTAAATGTGTCAAAAAAAAAGATATTGTATGGGAAAATTGTTTTGGATCCTAAAATAAATAAAATTAAAAAAATTAAATCTAAATTAATAGATTCTTGTCAATCTCTTGTAATTACAGTTTCTGATAATGATCATCCAGATATTGGATATGCACCATATATTTATAAAGATAATTATTTTTATATTTTTTCAAGTGAACTTTCATCTCATATAAAATTGTTAATTAATAAAAAAGTTGGAACATTTATGCTTATAAAAGATGAACAAGATACAAAAAATATTTGGGCTAGAGTGAGAATGAAATTCCAAGCAAAAGTTTCAATAATAAGAAGGAATATCTCAAATTTTCAAGAAATTACAGATATAATTTCAAATAAACACGGAAATACAATTGATATTATTAAAGAATTTAAAGACTTTCACTTAATAAAAATAATTCCAATAAAAGGAACTATTATAACAGGCTTTGGAAGCGCTTATAATTTAATTGGCATGAGCTTGGAAGTAAAAAGTAAAATAATGGGTAATTTAAATTAGTTTAAAAACAATAAAACCAAATATAAACCCTAATAAAATACCTTCTATATAGCTTATCCATAACATTGAGTAATTTGATAAATTGAATTGCTTTTGAAATCTATAAATTAGACCAATATGAAAATTTTTTAACATTTTTTTTATCATCATTATTAATTAAATTATTTTTAACATAGTAATTTTCTATAATTTTTTTAACATAATTTATTAAAGACTTTTCATACTAAATTATCTAATGTGAGTAATTAATAATTCTTTAATTATTGTAATGAAAAAACTAAACGGCACAAAATTTCAGATAAGTGTTTGGGAGGAAATAAAAAAAATTCCTAAAGGCCAAACTAAAACATATAAAGATATTGCCCTCGCGCTTAAAAAACCAAAATCATCACGAGCTGTGGCAAATGCATGTGGAAAAAATCCTTTATTAATTGAAATTCCTTGCCATAGGGTAATTAGATCTGATGGTAAACTTGGAGGCTACAGTGGTAAAGGAGGGATAAAACAAAAAAGAAAACTGCTTAAGGAAGAGGGCGCTTTATAATTTTAAAAAAATATTCATCAATGTTTTGAGATATTATTATACCTAATATAACGATAATAAAAGATATGCACATTACTAAAGTTAAGTTTTCATTAAGAAATAAAATTCCAAATGAACAAGTAACTAAAGGCACTAAATAGCCATTTATTGAAGTAAATACCGCTCCTGCTCGCCTAATTAATAACACTCTTGCTAACCCTCCCAAGGAGGTACTCAAAATGCCTGCTAATAAAAGACCCATTAATGGTTTGCCAAAATTAATTTCTTCAGGTTTCAAAAAGAAAAAGATTGGTAAAGAAATAATAAGTGCAATTAAAAAAGAACTTGCACTGAACGAAATAGGGTCACATTTAGGCATTTTTTGAATAATAATTCCTCCGCTGGCTAAACAAATGCTTATACAAATACATATGAAAGACGCAATGAGTTCGTTAAAATTTTCAATCATAAATTTATGTGGTTCTGATAAAAAAATTAATCCAATAATTCCTATAAAAAAACCAATCCATTTTTTTAATGTGATTATTTCTTTGAGTATTAACTTTGCCAGAATAAGAACAAATAGTGGAATAGAAGCTAAGTAAATGGCTAGTTCACTAGTTGTTATAAAATTGAGTGCTAGTGGTACCATTAAAAATGGTAACGATATGGAAAAAAAACTGTAAATTATAGAAAATTTCCAGATGGTAAGATCTTTTGGAAGTTTTTTTCCTGAAATAAAACAAAACAATATGGTCGCACAAGATGCTATAATAATCCTTCCAGCTCCAGATGAGATGGAATTAAATTCCGAGAGTGACCAAATAATAAACATTGGGCTACTGCCAAAGCATGTCATTATAATAAAAAGTAATAATATATTTGTAATTTTGTTTCTTTTTATTTTACTTGCCTTTAATGATTACTGAAGACCCAAAAGATTAAATGTATGGCACATGAATTTTAAATTTATTAAATATTTTTTATTTATAATAATCACACTTCTAATAGGGCACAAGTTATTAGCACATGATTACTATTTAGGAAAGTTGACTATAGATCACCCTTACATAACCAAACCAATGCCAGGCATGAAACATGCAGCAGGCTATATGGTTATAAAAAACAAAGGAACAAAAAGTGACGCTCTTGTGAAAGTTGAAACACTTTTCTCTGATAATGTTGAGTTTCATGCAATGTCTATGAAAAATAATATTATGAAAATGAAAAAAATAGATGGTGGTTTGAAAGTGCCTGGTGGAGATGAATTGGTTTTAAAGCCTGGTGGGTATCACATAATGTTTAAAAAATTATTGAAAAATTTAGAAGTTGGAAAAACTGAAAAAGCAATTTTATATTTTGAAAAAACTGGCAAGATAATTATAAAATTTGAAATTCATGATATGAAACATTCACATTAGTAATTTAAAAATTTTTAAATCTTTAAAATGAAATTTTGATTTATTTTAGTTAAATAAAGAATTTATATGATAATGTATGATTAAATAAATTTGATAACTTGTATGAAAAATATACTGTTTTTAATTTGTATTTTTACATTTGTTCCTTTTGTTGTTTACTCATTTGATGAAAAACAATTACTTCGTTTCAAAGTAATCAAAATGTGTAATAATTGTGATTTGTCATCTTCGACACTTTCTAAAACAGATTTAAATGACTCAATTATATCAGATACAGATTTTTCTAACTCTAAGCTAGATAAAGTAAATTTTCATAAATCAAAATTTAAAAACACAAATTTTGAAAATAGTAATTTAGAAGCTATTAATTTTAGTAAAAGTGATATGAATAATTTAAACTTTTCAGATGCCAAGCTTAAAAAAGCTAATTTAGAAGGAATTAATTCTAATAGCTTAATATTTTCAAATTCAACTGTATCTTTTGCAAACTTCTCAGGTTCTATTTTTAAAAATAGTGAATTTATAAATATTATTTTCTTAGAAACAAATATAAACAACACTAAATTTTTAAACTCAAAATTTAAAAATACAGTGATTAAAGATCAATTCTTGGAAAATATTTCTTTTATTAAGTCTGATATGGATCTAATGAATTTTGAACTTGCAGAAGTAAATAATATGAAAATTGAGAACTCTTCCTTAATTGGAGCAAATTTAAAATCAGCAAAATTCAGTAATTCCAAAATTACAAACACTAATATGGAAGGCACTGTCTTAACTGATGCTAAAATTACTAATACTGATCTAATTGGTGTCAACTTAAAAGGAGCGAATTTAGAAAATGCAACACTGATTAATGTTGATTTAACAAATTCAAACTTAGAGCAAGTTAATATTATTAACTTAAAATTAGAAGGTGTTATTTTTTGTAATACTGTAATGCCTTCTGGTATTAGAAATGACCAATGTTAATTTAATTCAACCTAAATTATTTAATTTAAATAAAGTTTTAAAATTTTGGTTTAATGAATGCAAACCACAACAGTGGTTTGTTAAGGATAAAAAATTTGATCTTATAATAAATAAAAGATTTTATAATTTAGTTTGCGAAGCACTAGAAAATAAACTTGATGACTGGACAGTTAATCGAGATGGCTCAGTTGCTTTAATATTATTACTTGATCAATTTACCCGCAATATATTTAGAGGGAGCCCAAAATCATTTTCAGGTGATGAAAAAGCACTTAATATCACATTTCAATTTCTTAAAAGCTGGAGAATTGTAGACTTAGATAAAAGAAAAAGACAATTTCTACTAATGCCTATGATGCATAGCGAAGATATTAAAATACAAGAAAAATCTTTACCTCTATTTAAAAATTATACTAATGACCGTGTATACAAATTTGCTATAAGTCATAGAAATATTATTCATCGCTTTGGACGTTTTCCGCATAGAAATAAAATTTTAAGTAGATTATCTACAAATGAAGAGATTGAATTTTTAAAGCAAAAAGGTTCATCATTTTAGAGAGGAATAAACAATTAGTATTATGCCTGAGTTTTCTGAAAAAAAATTAGAATTAATCTCAAAAAAAATGCAATCACTTTGTGATATTGGTTTTTATAATGATATGGCTTGGGAGGTTGGAACAAGTTGCAGTGGAAAAAGAAAAATTATTTTCAAAGATTTTTTAGGTAAATCAGATGTAAGAGCTAGTGAAGATTCAATATGGCGTATTTTTTCAATGACAAAACCCATAGTCACTATAGCTGCCTTAAAACTTATTGAGGAGGGTAAATTACGGTTGTTTGACCATGTCAGTAGATTTCTTCCAAAATTTAAAAATCCTAAGATTCTCAAAATAATCAATAATAACGAAAAATATTTTGATACTTACTCTCCGATGACAATTTTTCACTTGCTTACGCACACATCGGGACTTAGTTATGGATTTTTGCCAGACAATATTGCAAGTATATATAGATCAAAAGAAATACTATTGCACTCTTCAGTATCCCTCAAAGATGAGGTAGAAAATATCTCTTGTTGCCCATTACTTTTTGAACCAGGTAGTAAATGGAACTATTCTGTTTCTACAGACATTCTTGCATACATTATTGAATGTGCAGCAGATATGGAATTAGAAGATGTTTTAAAAAGTTACCTTTTCAAAAAAATTGGTATAAAAGATATTTCCTTTAAAATTGATGAATCAAAAATATTAAATTTAATGACATGCTATGGTGATGTAGATATTTTTAGCAAGGATTTGGCAATAAGAAATACAGATATTTTTTCAAACAATCCATCTTTAAAAGAAGTTAATCTATATAATACCTATCCAACCAATGATAGCAAATTTAGAAGAGGGGGACACGGGCTTTTTTCAACATTAGATGCTTACTCAACTTTTGCATTTTTTTTATTACAAAAAAGTAATTTAATTCTATCAAGGAAATCATTTGAGCTGATGTTAACAGATCATACAAAATCTGAGATGAAGCCTTTAGGAATAAATAATATCTTCAAGCCATCTCCAGGGCTTGATGGCGACGGTTTTGGGCTTGGGTTTAGAATAAGAGGCTCAGGATCAGGGTCATTATTATTTGGTTCAGTTGGAGATTTTGGTTGGGCTGGTGCTGCAGAAACCATGTTTTTTGTTGATCCATTAGAAGAATTTTACGTTGTATTTATGGCTCAAAATCTAGATCAACCTGGAGCCTCTGCATTATTTAAGCAAATGATTTATTCCTCTCTCATTTAAAAAGATTGTAAATTAGAAAAATAAAAATTATTAAAACATCATGAATAATTTGAGTTTAAGGTATAACTTTGCTTGTTTCTCAGCAATGTTCCTTTGGGCATTTGGTTTCCCAGCTGCAGAAGTTTTATTAGAGAGTTGGGGTTCAGTCACATTAATTTTCATAAGATTTTTTGTTACAATTCTTATTTTAATGCCTGTATGGCTTTTTATTGAAGGAAAAAAAGTTTTTATAAAAGCGCCTATATATAAATCAATTATAATAGGTTTTATAGGATGGGGACTTGGAGCAAATTTCCTTCTTATTGGCCAAAAATTATCTGACCCAGTGACAACTGCAATTTGTGCTGCAATGATGCCGATTTTTGGAGCAATTGTTGAACTTATTTACGATAGACGCAAGATGTCATTTAATATTCTTATTGGTGTTTCACTTGCTTTAGTTGGTGGTTATTTAGCTACTGGAGTTCAATTTTCTGATGGTCAATTTGGCTTAGGAGCAATTATTTGTATAATGGCAGTTATTCTGTTTGCCTGGGGCACGCGTGCTTCTACAAAGGGTCTCAGCAATTTAACTTATCTTGGCCAATCTGCATTGACTATGACAGGTGGGATGATTGCTTCATTAGTCTTTTATTTAATTTCACTTTTTTTTGGATTAGGTGAAACGCAAGTCGGAAATGCAGATTATTATCATATTGTCTTGTTATTTATTTTTGTTTTAGTTTCTCAAACTATTTCTCAAACTATTTGGATACTTGGGGCAGGTCAGTTAGGAGTATTATTAGCGTCTCTTCATTCTAACGGCTTGCCATTTTATGTTATGTTAATCATAGTATTTTTCTTTGGAGGTTCATGGAATTGGATACAAGCATTAGGCGCTTTTGTAGTTGGTTTAGGAGTAATTGTTGCTCAAAGAAGAAAATAAGGTTACTTTTCCAATTAGGTAATTCGCAACTGATACAACTATTTTAATGATAGATGAAAAGCAAATAGATTTTTTTTCAAAAAAAGGTGCTATTTTTTTGAAAGGTTATTTTACAGATTGGATAGAAGTTCTTAAATCCGGTATTGAAAAATTAATTGATAATCCCAGCCCTAGAGAAAGATCATACACACCAAAAGACGGAACTGCTCCTTTTTTTCAAGATTTATGTAATTGGCAGAGAATTCCAGAATTTGAGAAATTTATTTTTAATTCTGATATTGGTGAAGTTGCATCCAAGCTAATGCAATCGAACGTATCAAGATTTTTTCATGACCATGTATTAGTAAAAGAGCCAGGTTCTTCGATTGTAACACCTTGGCACCAAGATCAATCCTATTATTGCACTTCTGGAAAACAGACAATTAGTTTTTGGATACCATTGGATAATATTAGTTTGAATAATACTTTAAGTTGTATTTCTGGGTCACATAAATGGGGTAAATTGCATAAACCTAAGAGGTTTGACGGCACTGATCTATTTGAGAATGATAACTCTGAGGATGTTCCTGACATTGATAATAATTTAGATCAATATGAAATTTTATCTTGGCCAATGGAGCCTGGAGATGCCATCGGTTTCAATTTTAAAACTTTGCATGGTGCACCTGCTAACACTGGCTCAAAATTTAGAAGAAGGGTTTTCTCAGCTAGGTGGGTTGGCGATGATGCAATCTTTGTTGACAGGAAGGGAAAAGGATCACCTCCATTCGATCATATTACTTTAAAAGATGGTGACAAACTTATGGGAGATGATTTCCCTGTTGTTTATGAAAATTCAAAATATATTAAACAGAAAATAATTTAATGGGTAAGAATATGGAATTTAAAGACTGGTATGATAGGAGTTCGTCTTCAGAAAAAGGTGGTTTGGATAGGGATGGTTTTATCAGAACTGCAGATAGATTTGTAAATTTAGCTAACACTCTTAATAAAAGAACAATTGCGACAGACATTCAATATACAATGTTGTATGCTTCTGCTCGATACGCAGCCCATGTTGGAAAAAATGTAATAGAAGTCGAAAATCAAGAGGACTTTATTAACCATCTTACAAATCAATATAGGGATATGTTGCGTGAAAATTTTGCTGATCCTGCAGTATAATTAATAGGTAAAAGTAAATGAACTTATTATTAAAAATAATACTAATAAAAACATTAATTTTCCTCTCAATTGTATCAAAAGCTGATACTGCGCCAATGTCTGAGGCAGCACTGAGAGGGCTAGAAATTGCACAAGAACATTGCAGTCGATGCCATGTAGTTGGCAATGAAAATAGGTATAGTAGTATAGAAACTACCCCATCTTTTTTTGGGTTAAGAGCAATGAAAGATTGGCGAATAAGATTTACTGAGTTTTACATAAGACCTCCTCATCCTGCTTTGGTAAATATTGTAGATGTCACTGAAAGGTCTAAAAAGTTACCAGCTTTTGTTTCTGAAATAAATTTAAAACTTGATCAAATCGATGATTTAATTAGTTATTTGGAACAATTAAAGAAAATTGATAAAAAATAAATTATAAGAGAGGAAAAAACATGTCTGACGAAGAATTCACTACCAGCATAAGAAAATTTTTAAAGCATTTGGGTGTTACTGGGCACCAATTAATTGAAGATGAACTAAGAAAAGCTGTTAAGGATGGGAAGATTGATACAGGATCAAAAGTTGAGGTTGATGCAGAGATAACTATAAAAAATTTGAATGTATCTCATAAACTTAATGGAACATTAACAGCCCCAGATTAATATGAACTCTTTGAGTGAAGCTGATATAGTCGATGTTCTGTCGAAAATAAATGATTTATCACGTGGTAAAGATATTTACAGTCTTGGAATTGTTACTAACATCCATATCAAAGATAATAACGTTCAAATTACTTTAGAGGTTGAGAGCCATCGAGCCAATGCATTTGAGGTCATTAGAAATAAAGTAGAGAAATCAGTAAGATCTTTACCGAATGTTTCAAACTGTATCGTTATACTTACAGCTCACTCTGAAAAAATTTCAAATAGTTCTAATAATAGTGATATTGCAGATGAAAGTTCAAAATCTAATCCAAAAAAAAGTATAGTTGTTGAAAGTAATGTTAAGAAATTTGTTGCAATAGCATCTGGTAAAGGAGGTGTAGGTAAATCAACGACTGCAGTTAACATTGCAGTTTCACTTGGGATAGAAGGATATAGAGTTGGCTTATTAGATGCTGATGTCTATGGTCCATCACAGCCTAGAATGCTTGGTGTTTCTGGAAGGCCAAAAGCAATCCATGGTGATATGGTTTCACCTATTAAAAACCACGGTATTTCACTTATGTCCATGGGTTTATTAGTTCCTGATGAAACTGCGATGGTATGGCGTGGCCCTATGGTTCAGTCTGCTCTAACTCAAATGTTAAATAATGTTGTATGGGGTGATTTAGATGTAATGGTTATTGATTTACCACCGGGTACAGGAGATATTCAGATTTCATTAGCTCAGCAAGTTAAATTATCTGGTGCTGTAATTGTATCTACTCCTCAAGACATCGCTTTGTTAGATGTAATAAAAGCAATGACAATGTTTGAAAAAGCAGGAGTAAAAGTTCTCGGAATGGTACAAAACATGTCTTTTTGGGAGTGTCCAGATTGTGGCAGGAAAGATCATATATTTGGTGAGGACGGTGTGTCATTGGAAGCATCAAAAAGAAAACTTGAATTATTAGGGCAAATACCTCTTAATACAAATATAAGGCAAGCTTCTGATTCAGGTTCGCCGGTTGTTATTTCATCACCTGGTTCAACTGAAGCAAAATGTTATCGTGATATAGGAAAAAAACTTATTAAAGATTTGGAAATTTAATTTAAGTTTATTGATTAATTTAGGTAATTTAATTTAAAGAGAATTTTATGTCAGAACATTTTGAATTTTACGAATTGGATCCACCAAAAGAGGGTGATCAACCTCAACTGCCACCTATGTTCAGTTCACAGGAGGTTTTAAATGGTCAAAGTGTATTTAATAAAGCAGTTACTGCAGCAAATTCAGGTGATGTTGGTACTGTTTTCTATTCCTGTGATGAGGGAATACTAAATGTTGCAATAACCCTTAATCCTGAAGTCATAAAATCTAAAGCAATTCAAGTTCACTACTTAATGACATTAGGATTAAGTGATACTCTTGCTGCTTTAGTCCCCCCCGAAATTGAGATATCACATATTTGGCCTAATTTAATGTTTATGAACAGAGGTGTAATGGGTCAAGTATTGCTTTATACTTCGGGTGAAGAATTAAATGAAGTTCCCTCTTGGATAGTGACAGGTGTTCAAATTAGACGTGAAGTCGAATGCTTAAAATTTCATGAAACAATTGAAGCAACATCTTTTGAAGATGAAGGCGCTTCATTCTTATCAAATGTTCGAGTTATAGAAGCAATTACAAGACATTTCTTTGTTTGGCTGAGTACTTGGCAAGAAAAGGGCTTTAAACCAGTTTACGATACATGGATGGAAAGAATAGTTCCAAAATTTACAGTAAAAGAAGTATCTAAACAATTCAAAGGCACTTGGATAGGGTTGGATGAAAATGGATTAGGACTTTTCAAAAACAATAAAGACCACTTTTCTCTATCTTTAAATGATATTAATTTGAAAAATGAAATTTCCAAAAACAATTAGATTTGATAATTCAGATTTAAATATTTTTGAAAATCCTTCTGAGGAAGGAGAATGGGCAATTTCAGGAGCATTTGAATTCTCAAATGATACTAAAGAAAATTTAAAGGGAAAAAGAAAACAAAGCTTTTCAAATGGTTTCCTTGGTTTAGATTCCTTTGGAAGATCAACTTTCGTTTCAATTTCAAGTATTGATGAACCTGAAAAAGTAATAATTGTAAAAAAATTAGCTGAATTATTTGTGCAAAGTTATGGAGCTCCTGACATAATTAAAGCTTCAAGTGTTGCTGAAGAAGAGGTTAATTTCATGATAGACGTTTGCAGTGACCATGATTTAGGTTCATTATTGACTGTTTTTAGAACATTGGAAAATGATGGCATTCATGAAAAATTCAGGCATATACCTAAAGGTGACGCCTGTTCAAACCAAAAAATTTGGACTACAGTCACAGATGAAAATTAATTAATAAAAAAAAATTGTATAATGGTTTTACTTGGTCAAGATTTTTGGAAATCCTCAGGGTGGCATCTTTTAGATAAAAATGACGAAGGTTATCTTAATGTAACTGAAGATTTTATTGCTGCTTATTTTGAGAGGCCTGAACTCGTACCAATTGAAGAATCTTGTAGTAATGAGAGAGACCTTCATAAAAAACTGACTTTAAACCCTACTATGAAAGTAGAGAATAAAGATCTTGAAAAATTTAAGGATAAAGACTCAGCGTTTAATTATCAAATGGTCTTAAACTTTAGAGATTTTATATTGCAACAATTGACGCTTGAAACTGCTCTTGTAAATATTTCAAAGGGTGAAAAAATAAATTTTCCACCTCTTTTTGTTAGTCAAATTGTACATGTAATTGTCAGATCAATTGTAGATGGCTGGGTTGACCCAATACACTTAAGGGCCTCAGAAATACTTTTTAGGGAACAAAGCGTAACCTTAGATAATGGGCGAATTATGGTCGCAGACCGTTCTACTGTTCAATTTCAAACACAACAAAGTTCTCTAAATACTGAAAAAAATCCATCAAATATGACACAAATTGATATTCTTACTGAGGATAGCGGCAATGAGTATTGGGGAAGATCAGATAATTTTGATACAGCAATTGATATTGCTTTTGGTCAACCAGGACTAGATGGTTTGTGCAGAGTATATGAAGCATGGATAGCACATTTTTTAAAATTTTCTTGTCAGATCAGACCGATGTCAAAAATTGAGGATGATAAATGGAAGTGGCATATTGGATTGGATGTTTCATCAAACTCAATATTAAACGATTTATACAATGGTAAAGAAGTTTCTGAACAGCAACTTAAGCAAATTCTAGCTTTGTTTTCTTTAAATCCTGATAATAAAAATATTTTCAAAGAAGATATGAGGGGGTATCCAGTTTATCTTGGTTTATCAATGAATGAATTCGGAGTTATAAGTTGTAAACCTCAAAATTTACTGGTTAATTTGCCTATTCTAAATTAGTTATAATCATCTGTTGTCCTTGGTTTAGGTCTTTCGCCTACATCCATAATTTTATCATCTTGTTTAAATTGTTCTTCAACTCTACAATCTTCGCACATTAAAATTAGATCAATTCTTTTCTCATCAACAAACATTGAATGATTTGATAATCGTTTTTGAATAGACTCAATAGATTTCTGTGTCCCAAAAATCTTTCCGCAAACTTTACATGGAAATGGTTTGTCCTCAACTTTTAACTCACTTGACATTGAACTATCGGCTAGATTGATTTGGGGCTTAAGTGAAATCACTTTTTCAGGACAGGTTTTAACGCATATACCACACTGAATGCATGCGTCTTCTCTGAAAAGTAGTTGAGGTGTTTCAGGATTGTCCTGTAAAGCTCCCGCAGGACAAGCACTTACACAAGCCAAGCATAAAGTACAATTATTTTCATCAATGGTCACATTACCATAGGGTGACCCCTGTGGTAATTCTATCACATCAGTTTTGAATTTATTCTCTTTAGATAGGCCTTTAAGGGCTGTACGAACAATGTTTTTATTTGTGCCAGTGGCAACATATTGTGTATGGTTAAACTTCTGGGGTTTTTCCAGTTTAAGAAGCTCATCGTTCAATTTTTCTGGATCATTTGTTTCTATAGCTTTGTAAAAAGCCTTTCCATTAGAAATTTCTCCAACCATGGCATTGGCAAGGTTTATTTGATCATAAAGAGTTTCATTTTCTATATTTTTCTGAGGATTACAGAGTACCAAAACATTTGAAAATCCTACAGCTGTGGCTCCTACAAGTAAATCATGGCCTACTCTTCCAGTTGAATGAATTTCTATTGGAATTAGATCATGGGGGAGACCATCATATATTCTTGATAAATAAGAAATAATTCCTGCCCCATGTGCGCTGTCATGAAACAATAATTTTGGCATTTGATTTTCAATTCTTAGGTAATTACTAGAGATTTTTTGCAATCTATTCAACAAATGGCTTGATGAAGGCCATATCACATCAGCTGCCCCAGATGGGCATACTGCACCGCATAAACCGCATCCACCACAAACAGCAGTATTTATATCAACAGTATCTCCATTGATTTGAATTGCATTGGCTGGACAAACTTCTAAGCATTTCGAACATCCAGTGATTTTATTTCGAGAATGCGCACATAAATTTTCATCAAAATTTACGTAAATTGGCTTCTCAAATTCACCAATTTTAGTTTGAGCATCAAGTATGAGCTTTTGAAGAGCTGTTTTGTCTTCAGGATTAACTTTATAGTAACCATCCCTCTTTTCATGAGAGCTAATTAAAGGATCGCTGCCAGATAAATCAATAAAGATATCGCACTCAGATGATACGTCTTGGCTAACATCTCCAAAAATAATTTCATCTTTACTTTGTGGAAGAGCTTCAGCAAAATTGTTAATTTTCACTTCAAAATTTCCAAAATACCCCTTTAAGCTTTTAACTTTACCAATTAATATATTAAAATTAGTATTTGTTGGTGGTATAATTGATATGTTTTTAGTAAGAAGTGCGCTAACACCCAAATATTCAGACAATGCTTCTGCAACTTCAATAACTCGTTCATTGTCTCCGTATATTAAGCACCTGCCAGCAGAATTAAATGATAGGCTCCTAGAAGTGTTTTTAGAATTCAACATTTCAACTGCATCTAAAATTTGGGAAGAGATTTTAGCAGATGCCTTTTTAGATGATTTTGACCATCCTGATGTTTCCCGAATATTAAAAAAATATGGTATTTCTTGATTATTCTCTTCTGCAATTTCAGTAAAAAGTTTTGTTTGTTGGGTGCAAGCAACTGCAATTTTTTTGTTATTTTCCGAAGAATTTATAAGCGCACTTTCAAATTCATTAATTTCATTTGTGCACAATGAGTTAAAAATTTTTGGTTTGCTTTCTAAATTACAACCATCTCCAATCTTTTTTGGATCAAGTGGCATTGTTTCACCACAATTACATATCAAGACTTCTGTTTCGTTGATTTCCATAATTATACTAACTTACTGATTTTGTTTATTAAAAAATAAAATTTTAATTTTTTGCAAATTTATTGCATTATTCTAACATAGAAGAGGGGTACAAACTGTCAATGTTCAAATTAAATAATTAACGTTGAATTGATGGTAATTGGGAAAAGTGATGTCAGAAATAAAACCTGAGTTTAAACATGTTTTAATGCCTGTTAGAGTAATTTTAAAACGTAGTGTCTCAAATAATAAATGGATTGACCACACGTGGTCTGTAGTTGATGTCCTTCCAGGAAGTGGAAATAATGACAGCACAATAAAGCCTATATTTGAAGATAAAAAAAATGATAAGTATGACTTATTTAAAGTTGAAACTGAAATTGATCTTCACAGAGCAGAAGCTGAAGCATATGTTGAGAATTTAGGTTCAACAGATCCAGCCATTTACGTTGTTTTAAGTCCTGATGCGCCTGATAGCGATCCTACTGATTATGGCGTTACTCTTGATAGTGTTTGCCTATCTCCCTATAGAATTCAAGACTATGAAGATATTGGTGAAGATATAATTGAAAAATTTAAATTAGAAGGTGCTATAGCAAATTTCTTAGAAGACTTTGTAAAAAATCACTTTAAGCCTGAAAAATTTATTAAAAGGAAAAGGGATCGAAAAGATAAAACAGATCTAGTTGTTGAAGGTAAGGGTGATCCAAGAATACGTCAAAAGTCTGATGTTTACAGAGCGCCAAAAAGAAATATTAAAAAAAATTGAGAACAATTAACATATGAAAAATAATGATAAAGATGATAATTTGGGAAATGATTCCAGTTTTTTAACTAGGTGGTCTAAAAGAAAGTCTGAGTCAAACGAAGTTTCTTCAAAAAGTGAGCAAAATGAAAAAAACACTCTTGATGTTAAGGATGAGTTAAAAGAAGAAGAGAATAAACTCTCAAATGATGAGCTTGCTGAAAAATATGAAGTCACAAATCCTGAAAAAATAGATAATCCACTAGATCTTAAGAAGATATTAAAAGAAAATCTTCCTGATAGACTGAAACAAGTTGCATTAAGAAAATTATGGAAATTAGTCCCTGCCTATGGAGAAATTTCAGAATTAGTTGAGTATGGTGAAGATTTTACTGATGCTGCAACTGTTATAGAAAATTTACAGACATCTTATATTGTTGGGAAAGGTTACATAGATAAAGTCGTAGAAAAAAGTAAAGACTTAATTACAGACGATGATAATTTATCACAAGAGGATAAAGTTTCAAATAATAAAGTTTCAAATAATAAAACTTCAAAGAAGAAAAGTGCTAAAGCAAAAAATTCTCAATCTAATGAAGAAGTTGAAAAACATAATAAAAAAATTGATAAAACAAACAAGTATGAAGAAACAAACCGCATTTCAGAGAAACATCATAATTATGAAGATGAAAGTGAAAATAAAGTAAGTTATAAAGAGAAAGAAAATATATCGTTAGAAACTGATTCCAATAGTAAACCATTAAAAGCGTCTAGAATGGTCTTTGTTAAAAAATAAAATTTTAATTTTAATTAAATATATCTCAAATTTAAATCTGATCCTTAAATCTTTAAAACCAATTATTCTTAGTATTCCAATAAATATCAAAACAGTACAAAAATAGTACTATTTGTAATAAAATTTATATCGATATTTATATTTTTTTTGGAATAAAAAATGCTTGTAGGGTCGCTAAAATTGTGGTTAAGTGATTCTTAAGTACTTGATTTTATTATATAAATCAGTACTGAATTAGTACTAATTAGTTTAAATGTTTAAATATGCATAATTTAAAGAACGACAATAGTATATCTGAAGAAGATAAAATTCGCTCAGATATGTATTGTTTTTTAGCTGGAGTTCTTCAAAGAGAGCCTTCTGACGATCTCGTTAGAGGATATAATGATTTGAAAGGTGACAAATCAGATATTGGTAAAGCATTTAGCGTTTTATCAGATTTATCTAAAAAGGTTAGTTCAAATGATATCAGGAATGAATATCAAAACTTATTCATTGGTGTCGGAAGGGGTGAGTTATTACCGTTTGGATCATTTTACATCACTGGTTTTTTACATGATAAGCCACTCGCTTCTATTAGAAGAGATTTAAACGCAATGGGAATTAAAAGAGGTGACGATTTCAAAGAGCCCGAAGATCATATTGCTTGTTTATGTGAAATCATGTCGGGAATGATTACTGGTGAATATGGTAAATATTTTTCAGTTCCCGAGCAAAGAAGTTTTTTTAAAAAACATATTCAGCCTTGGGCTGAGCATTTTTTTACAGATTTAGAAGGAGCAAAGTCTGCAATTTTTTATTCACCTGTTGGAACAATAGGTAAGTTGTTTATTAAAATTGAAGAGGAAGCTTTTTCAATGGATGCATCAAGGTAGCGTTGGCCCTTGTTGTTTAATTGCCTTTTAGGCGACATTAATTAAGGAGACAGGTAAATGTCAAAAAATAAAGAGAAAGTCGATAGAAGAAAATTTCTAAAGATGTCGGCTGTGGGTGCTGCTGGTGGAGCTGCTGTTATTGCTTCAAAATCAGTTTCTGCAGACACAAAAAGTTTTAGTAATAAGACTGGTTACAGGGAAACTGAACTAGTTAAAACTTATTACTTATCAACAAGATTTTAATTGCAACAAAATTTAAAAGGAGAATAGATTATGTTGAGAAAGAAGACGAATGGGGTGGCGATTGGCTCCCGTACATCATCTTTCATTGGTAAAGTTGCTTCAAAGGTTGTCGATAGAAGAACTTTTTTAAGAAGTTCTGGTCTGGCAGTTGGCGGTATTGCGGCAGTTACAGCTTTATCTGGAAAAATGGTTAAACCAGCATTAGCAACAACAGCTGGTGGAAACATATCAGTAAAAAAATCAGTTTGCTCACACTGTGCAGTTGGTTGTACGGTAATGGCCGAAGTCCAAGATGGTGTTTGGACTGGACAAGAGCCTGGATGGGACAGCCCGATAAACCTTGGTGCACATTGTGCAAAGGGTGCATCTGTTAGAGAAACTGCTCAGGGCGAAAGAAGATTAAAATATCCTATGAAATTAGTTGCTGGTAAGTGGCAAAGAATTAGTTGGGATGAAGCCATTAATGAAATTGGCGATAAAATGCTCGATATAAGAAAATCATCAGGTCCAGATTCAGTTTACTGGTTAGGCTCAGCGAAGCATGGAAATGAACAAGCATATTTGTTCAGAAAGCTATATGCCTACTGGGGTTCTAATAATGGTGATCACCAAGCAAGAATTTGTCACTCTACAACTGTTGCAGGGGTAGCAAATACTTGGGGTTATGGTGCAATGACAAATTCATTCAATGATATCCATAATTCAAAAGCAATTTTTGTAATTGGTGGTAATCCTGCTGAAGCTCATCCAGTATCATTAGTGCATTTGATGAAAGCTAAAGAGCAAAATAATGCACCTCTAATCGTTGCAGATCCTAGATTTACTAGAACTGCAGCTCACGCTGACGAATATATTAGATTCCGTCCAGGTTCTGACGTTGCTTTGATTTGGGGTATTTTGTATCACATTTTTGAAAATGGATGGGAAGATAAAGAATTTATTCGCCAGCGTGTTTGGGGAATGGATCAAATTAGAGAAGAAGTTGCAAGATGGACCCCTGAAGAAACAGAAAGAGTTACTGGCGTTCCAGGATCACAGTTAAAACGTGTAGCTAAGGTAATGGCTAACAACAGACCTGGCACCTTTATTTGGTGTATGGGTGGAACACAACATACAACTGGTAATAATAATACCAGAGCATATTGTGTTTTTCAGTTAGCTCTTGGAAACATGGGAGTAACAGGTGGCGGAACAAATATTTTCCGTGGACACTGTAACGTTCAAGGTGCTACAGACTTTTGTGTTTTATCACACTCACTACCTGGATACTATGGTCTTTCAGGCGGTGCTTGGGCTCACTGGTCTAGGGTTTGGGGCGAAGACCTTGATTGGCTGAAAGGCAGATTTGATAAAATCAAGGGCAAAGACGGCAAAGAGAAGTCGTTAATGAACCTAAAAGGCTTTCCTGTTTCGAGATGGATCGATGGAGTTCTCGAAGACAAGGAAAATATGGATCAGCCTGATAATTTAAGGGCGATGGTTTTTTGGGGTCATGCTCCTAACTCTCAAACAAGACTTCCTGATATGAAAAAGGCAATGGAAAAGCTTGATTTGATGGTTGTTATTGATCCTTATCCAACAATGTCTGCTGTACTTTCAGATAGAACAGATGGCGTGTATTTGTTGCCAGCATGCACTCAGTTTGAGACATACGGCTCTATTACAGCCTCTAACAGGACAATTCAGTGGAGAGAGAAGATTATAGAACCTTCTTTTGACTCACTTCCAGATCATACGATTATTTATAAGTTTGCAAAAAAACTTGGTTTTGCTGATCGTATGTTCAGAAATATTAAAGTGGAAAATGATGAGCCGCTAATTGAAGACGTTACTCGCGAATGGAACAGTGGAATGTGGACAATTGGATATACTGGTCAGTCTCCAGAGCGTCTAAAAGCCCATATGAAGTATCAGCATACATTTGATAAGACAACACTTCAAGCTGTTGGTGGTCCATTAGATGGTGAATATTATGGTATGCCATGGCCTTGCTGGGGCACACCTGAAATGAAACATCCAGGAACACCTAATTTGTATGACACATCAAAGCCAGTTGCTGAGGGTGGGTTATGTTTTAGAGCTCGTTTTGGAGTTGAGCGTGATGGTGAAAATCTTCTTGCAGAAGGATCATATCCAGTAGGTTCAGAGATCAAAGATGGTTACCCGCAATTTACAATGGGCATGCTTAAAGATCTTGGATGGGATAAAGATCTTACCACAGATGAAAGAAATTTCATTGAAGGTTTAGCTGGAGATAAAACAAACTGGAAAACAGACCTTACTGGCGGTATTCAAAGGGTAGCAATTAAACATGGTTGCGCACCATTTGGTAATGCTAAAGCAAGAGCTGTTGTATGGACATTTCCAGATCCAGTTCCAATTCATAGAGAGCCACTATACACTAATAGACGTGACTTAGTAGCTGACTATCCAACATATGAAGATAGACACGCTTATAGACTTCCAACAATGTATAAGTCTATTCAAGATGTTGATCATTCTAAGAACTTTCCTATGATTTTAACATCAGGTCGCTTAGTAGAATATGAAGGTGGTGGTGATGAAACGCGTTCAAACCCGTGGCTTGCAGAATTACAGCAAGATATGTTTGTCGAAATTAATCCTAGAGATGCAAATACAATAGGAATAAGAGACGGAGACATGGTGTGGGTTAGAACTCCTGAAGGTGCTAGCATTAAGGTTATGTCAATGGTAACTGAACGTGTTGCAGCTGGTGTGGCGTTTCTCCCTTTTCATTTTGGTGGACATTACCAAGGTGAAGATCAAAGGCATAAATACCCAGAAGGGGCAGATCCATACGTATTAGGTGAGGCTGCAAATACAGCGATGACCTACGGATATGACTCAGTAACTCAGATGCAGGAATCTAAGTGTTCCCTTTGTCTGATTGAACGTGCGTAAAGGAGGTATATCATGGCACGAATGAAATTTTTATGTGATGCAGAAAGATGTATTGAATGTAACGCATGTGTAACTGCATGTAAAAATGAAAACGAAGTACCTTGGGGTGTTAACAGAAGAAGAGTTGTAACAATTCAAGACGGTAAACCTGGCGAGAGGTCAATCTCTGTTGCATGTATGCACTGTTCAGATGCACCATGTATGGCAGTTTGCCCAGTTGATTGCTTTTATCAAACAGACCAAGGGGTAGTTCTACATTCAAAGGATTTATGTATTGGATGTGGATACTGCTTTTATGCATGTCCTTTTGGAGCTCCTCAATTTCCACAATCCGGGAATTTTGGTTCAAGAGGTAAAATGGATAAATGTACTTTTTGTGCAGGTGGACCAGAAGCTGATATGTCTGATAACGAATTCCAAAAGTATGGAAGGAATAGACTTGCTGAAGGAAAGTTACCTATATGTGCAGAAATGTGTTCTACCAAAGCACTCCTAGCTGGTGATGGCGATATCGTCTCTGATATTTTTAGAGAAAGAGTTGTTGCTAGAGGATTTGGTGCTGGAGCATGGGGCTGGGGAACAGCTTACTCCATGAAAGGTACTTAATATAAATTTATATGGGGCCAGATTTTGGCCCCATATTTATTCTTATAAATTAAATAATTTGAAAATTTGAGTGTTGGATTAATGAAAACTATATCTAAAAATATAATTTATTTATATATGGTTTTATTTTCTTTGACTTTATATGGATGTAAAAAAGAGGAGCAGGGAAGGCCTTTGTCATATAATAAAGGTGTGTATGAAGGTATCCCAGACTCATCATTAGACGAAAATTCAGTAATAATACTTAAACAAAGAACTTCAGGTCAATCCTGGTATTAATATAATTTGGAGCCTATAAATGATTTTTAAAAATATTTCTGTTAAAAATTTTTATATTTTAATTTTTTTGTCATTATTCATTGTCTTAAACTTTAGTTTTAATTCTTTCTCACAAACAGCAGGTCAAGTACCTGGTTCTTCTTTAGGATTAAATTCAGATGCTGATTTATGGAGATATATCAGGCAAGGTAATTCTGGTGACTCGCAAATAGGTCAATTAGGATCAGAATTGTCCGCCGTTATGATACAATCAGAAGGTGACAATTGGAGATCAATTAGAAACGGACCCTTATCAAGATATGGTGCATATGGGTTAATAGGAATGCTTGTTTTATTAGCATGGTTTTATTCTTATCGAGGAAGAATAAAAGTTGCTAAAGGCTTTTCAGGTGAAACAATCACTAGGTTTAAAGCAATAGAAAGATTTTCACATTGGTTAATGGCAGGCTCCTTTGTTATTTTAGCAATTACTGGTTTAAATATGGTATACGGAAAATTTGTTCTTCTTCCTATTTTAGGACCTGATGCATTCTCAGCGTTAACTGTTGCTGGTAAATATTCACATAACTTTTTAGCATTTGCATTTATGATTGGTTTGGTGATGTCATTTTTTTGCTGGGTAACACACAATATACCTTCAAAATTAGATATTGAATGGTTAAAACAAGGCGGTGGTTTGTTTAGTGATGATGCTCATCCACCAGCAAGAAAGTTTAATGCTGGTCAAAAGATAATTTTTTGGGCTGTAATGTTAGGTGGTTTATCAATCAGTTTATCAGGTTGGGCACTTTTGTTTCCATTTGAGACCAAAATGATGGCAAAAACTTTTGGTATTCTTAATATGGTTGGTTTTAATCTGTCTACAGATCTAACCCCTTTACAAGAACAACAACTTCAAACAATATGGCACGGTATAGTTGGGTTAGTTCTCATAATTATTATTATTGCACATATTTATATCGGTTCATTAGGTATGCAAGGTGCTTTTGATGCGATGAATAGTGGTGAAGTTGATAGAAATTGGGCTAAAGAACATCATGGTTTATGGGTTGAAGAAGAAGATCAAAAAGCTAATGATACTGGTAAAGACGGTATTAAACAACCCGCTGAATAATCAAAAAAAGAATTTTTTAAAATCTGAAGGAAGTTTTTTAAACTTTCTTCAGTTATACTTTTTATTTGGGTTTTTAATTGTATGCCCGTTTATTTCATTTTCACAAGAAAAAATTATTGGTCATGGTGGGCCGGTTAAAGGTTTAACTGTTTCTAAGACAGGGCTATTAGTAAGTACAAGTTTCGATTACTCATCTATCGTATGGTCCGTTGACAAAATGAATGAGTTAGCCTCATTGACTGATCATTTGGCAGCAGTAAATGTAGCAAAATTTTCTCCAGATGACAAAAAACTAATTACTGGTGGAGATGATATGAGAGTTCTTGTTTATGATGTTGAAAAACTCTCAATTAACTCATCTGCGCGTGAACTTGGTTCACACTTGGGTAAGGTTTCTGATGTAGAGTTTTCTAAAAATGGTGATTTAATGGCTTCTTCTGGTTGGGGAGGTAATGTAATTATTTGGGACATGCATAATGAGAAGGAATATTTATCAACAAATGCAGGTCACAGGGGTCCAATAAATGCTGTTCAATTTTCAAATGATGGAAAATATTTATATACATCTGGATATGATGGCACAATTCGGAAATTTGATATTTTCAATAATAATTCTAAGGGAATAGTCGTGTCCCATGGGTGGGGTATAAATGTATTCTTTATAGATGAAGAAAAAAATTCAGTAATTTACGGAACAACAGACGGCTCTGTTATTTTATATGATTTTAATGAAAATAAAGAAAAATTAAAAATAGGAGATGAAAGAACACCTGTTTTAACAATGTGCATAGACAATGGGGAAACAACAATAGCTCTAGGAAATGCAAAAGGCCGAGTTATAATGATTAGTCTTGAAGATTATTCACTGGTTAGAGATTTTAGAGCAGCTCATGGTCCAGTTTGGGCTTTAGCTCTAAAAAATGATACGACAATGCTATATGTTGGAGGCTTGGACGATTTTATAAATCAATGGGATTTAGTAACATATCCTCAACCAGTTATTGTACCTCCAGGCCCAGCTCGAAGATTTAATCCAAGTCTTGCAATGACTAATGGTGAAAAACAATTTGCTCGAAAATGTAGTGTTTGTCATACTCTTGAACCTGATGGTAAAAGAAGAGCCGGGCCTACATTGTATAAAGTGTTTGGGAGGATGGCTGGAACACTTGAAGGATATAAATTTTCTCAGGCATTAATAGATAGTACAATAGTTTGGAATGAGCAAACTATTCATCAATTATTTACTGAAGGTCCTGATGTTGTTTTACCCGGAACTAAAATGCCTATTCAAAGGATGAAAAGTTCTAAAGATAGAGTAGATTTAATTAAGTTTCTAAAAAAGGCTACAGAATAAAATAAAAAATAATATTTGAAAAGTTTTTATAAAAAAACTAAGATGTATCAAACTACAAAAGGTTAAAAAATGAGAGTAATTATATTAAGTTCATTAGTTGCAATAGGAATAGCTATAGTTTCCTATTACGTTCTTAATGGAATAGCTGTCGATACTGCTACAGCACTTTCAGGCTCCTCTGTTAGATTATAGTTCTTATTTAGGTAAGTATTCTTTTTTCCACTTAAGTACTATATTGAAAGACACAGATATTCTTTCAACATGGCATAAATTAGGATGGACAAAATGATGTAAAAATGCTGGCCAAAGAAGTAGTTCTCCAGATTTAGGATTGTGTCTGAATTCAGGGTCAACTTGTTTGTCACCATTTATTGATATCATATTTGCCTGTGGTCTTGGGTCATAAAAACTAATATTGTTTGGATTTAGATCATTTCTGCTACCAATACTTGGATCATCCGAAGGAACAGATACATAGTATGTGCCACTAAGCCAAGAATGTGGATGGTTGTGGAGGTTGTGGTAGTCTCCAAATCTATTTATATTTGGCCAAGCTTGAATATGAAAATCAACATCGTATTTAATACCAGCATTTTTTGTATAATCAAATGTAGCTCTTCTAAAACAATCGCTAAGCCATTTTATAACAGGATGATCAATTTCAAGAAATTCTTGATCTAAATACTGAGTTGTTAGGTCACTTCTTTCATCATCTAATTCATTTATAAATTCACTTAAAACCTGATTAGCCATCTCAGATCCAGGAAGTATCACAGACATTATTGTGGTTGGCCAAAGATTATGAAATACTGGACTGGTACTCATTTTACTCTCCAAAGGATGTTCACATGAAGAATACCATTTTTATATTAAATTATAAAATAATTACTTTTAGTTGTTTGATCATTTTGTTTATCTCACCTTCTTATGCAGACTTTAGTAAAACATGGGAAATTGCTTCACCATCAGTTGTCTCTGTCTTACCGACATGGCCAGGTTACAATAAGCCAGGTTTCGGCGCTCCTGCTGGTACTGCACCAGAAGGATCTGGTGTAATAGTATCAAATAATGGTTTAATTGTAACAGCCTCTCATGTTGTTAGTAGAGCTACTGATGTTATTGTTCGTGATATCAATGGGAATAAGTTTAATGCAGAAGTTATATTTGATGATCCACTTACAGACTTAGCGCTTTTGAAAACTAAAATTAATAATAATAAAATTAATATAAATTTAAAAAGACCAAAAATTGGATCTAATACCTGTCTAATAAGTAACTCGTTTGGTCTTGACTTGAATATTACTTGTGGAATTGTCTCATCAAATAGAAAGTCTGGTATAGGCTTTAACTCTAAAGAGGATTTTATTCAGATTGACGCCGCAGCTAACCCTGGATCTTCAGGTGGAGCCGTTGTAAATGAAAATGGAGAATTGATTGGTATTATGAGTGGAATTTTTACAAAGCAAAGTGATACAAATGTTGGTGTTAACTTTGCTATATCATCAGAACTCTTAATTGAAACGATTTCGCATTTATTAAAATGAGTATAATTATAAAAATATTATTAATTTTTATTTTCAATATTTTTATTCTGCATCAATCATTTGCTTTAAATTTAGATCTTAAATTCCATAAAGAAACAATAAATAATTATTGTGATTTCTTATATAACAAAAAAGATAATTTATTTTCGAGTGATCATTGGAGAGTAGAAGAAATAGATAATATCAAAGAGTACTTTCATCTTTCTAGTAAAATTAAAATAAAAATATTTCCATTTATTAGAGGAGAAAAAATCAATGGTATAAGATTTACTTTTTATAATGAAAACGAGGAGCCATTACTTTTAGTTAATGTCGATAAAAACTGTAATATAATGGTATCAAGACTAATTCAAAGAGATATGACTGGTAAAATTTTTTCAATTGATAATCTCTCTTCAGATCTCTCTGAAGTTAAATCTTCTGAGTATTTTAACCCACCTTTGAAAAAACAAAAACCATTTAAGGGCATTAAGGTTGCAATTGTTGACACCGGTGTAAATTATAATCTCGGTATTATTGCTGATAAAATATCTAGAATGGATGAGTCAAATTTGACTGGTTATGATTTTGAAGATAATGATAGCCTGCCTTATGATATAGATACTGGTCGTTCTATTTTTTTCCCAATGCATCATGGCACATCAGTATCAAGTATAATATTACGTGAAGCACCTATGTCGGAGTTAGTTGTTTATAGATTTCCAAGGTCAGAAATGTGCAAATTTGAAAATTTAGTAGAGCATATATCTGTAAATAAAATTAAAATAGTTAATCTTTCTATGGGGTCAGTCAATAAAGATGACTGGCAATGTTTTTATAGAGCAGCAAAAAGTAATAAAAATATTTTATTTTTTGTTTCTGCAGGAAATGATGGGAAGAATATTGATTTTGATAAAATTTATCCAGCTTCATTTGATCTTGAAAATATAATTGTTATAACTTCATCTGATATTTCTGGGAACCTTGCACAAGGGTCAAATTTTGGCAGTGTATCAGTTGATTTTTTGATACCTGGTGAACAAATACCTGTTATTGACCACAGGGGAGTAAAGACAAATGCATCTGGATCAAGTTTTGCTGTTCCAAGAGTTGTTGCAATGGCAATAAGAATTTTATCAAAGAATCCTAATGCAAATATATTTGATATAAAGTCAAAATTAATATCAAGAGCTATTCGATCGAATGAAAAAGTGAAATATGGCTGGATACCTGACCCACTTGATAATTATTTATTAAATTAATTTAATGCGTTATCTAAAAAATCTTGAGCCAGTGAAACAGCTCCTGGATTATGAATTTTCATTAAAGAAATTGCATAATTTCCAAAGGCTTTATTTTTTGTGAAAGCTGCAGCCTGAACAGAAAGACGCAAGACTTGAGGATCTTCAGGAATAATTTCTAATAATGTTTTTAGTATTGGAATTTCTCTTTCATAGGATTTATTTAAGTGCAAAGCTATTGCTAAGGAGTGAAGGCTTGTAGGGCTTTGAGGATCTAGATTGGTGCTTTTTTCTAAAAAATATATAGCATCATTCAATAAACCAACTTTGCCAAAGGCTTGACCAGCCATATCTAACAAAAATTTATTATTAGAAAACTCACAATTATTTTGAATTTTTTTGATAAGTAAATTACTTGGAGATTGTTGATATTCTTTTATTTCTTCTAATCCATCAGCACAAAGACGGATGCTTTTCCCTCTCTCATAAAATTTTTTACTTTCATTATTATTTAGTTCATAAATATCTTTTAATAATATTGCAGGAATAGCTTCATTATATTGACCACCTCCAGAAGCAATTATTCCTATAAGGTTCCCTTTATTATCAATTAATGCACCACCACTTGTTCCAGGGAGATTTCTAGTAGAAGAGTGTATCCTAGCTTGTTTATTTATTTTATTAGGGAAAGATAAAGTTTTACTTCGCTCAAAAATTCTAATACTATTTCTTCCTATATCAAAAGCCACCATTATTACTTCTTTAGGCTGAAATTCGATGGTTTCGAATTCTATTTTTTGGGATCTGTCAGATAATGACAAAAATATTATATCAGCTGGATGGTCATTTGGAATAGGGATGGCTGCTACAATCTTTTTATCTGGCATTCTAACCAATACTTTTTTACTATCCTCAGCTACATGCTTATTTGTTACAATCAAATTATCTGATAATAGAATACCACTTGCAACCATGGTAGGTGTTTTTATAGCAACAACTTTTTTCATCCAATTACAAATTTCATCTTCTTCCAAACAACTTTCGTTTTGAGAAAAAGCTTGTTGGGAGAGTATAAAGATGACAAATATACTTGAGATTATGAAAAATTTTAATTTAATTATAATTTGAGAATTTGAAAAATATTCCATATTAAATAGTTAGTTTAAAAATTAAAAAGTACAATTTAAATGAAAATAAAAAATAATAAAACTAAAAAACCAGGCATTAGATTAAAAGTATATGTAAGAGAGGATATGGTTGGTGGAGGAAAGCTAGAATTACTTCGAATTGTAGGTGAAACAGGTTCAATTTCTTCTGCAGCTAAAAAAATGGGACTTGATTATAAAAGAGCGTGGTTTCTTCTTGATACTTTGCAAAGGTGTTTTAAAGATCCTTTATACGTCACAAGTAGAGGTAGAGGAGTTTCTAGGGGTACTGTTTTAACACAACTTGGCTCTCAGTTAATAATTAGATTTAGTAAGACAGATAAAAAAGTAAAAGAAGTTACATCAAGTTTTTTAAAATGGTTAGAAGAAAATCAAAGATTAAAATAATTAACCACCTGTGACATTCATATGTCTTGCAACTGACTTTGTGCCTGATCTTCTATCAATAATAAAATCATGACCTTTAGGCTTACGGTTAATTGCATTATAAACAGCCTCTTTAAGAGCTTCCTCTCCTTTTTCTCTAAGTACAGTTCTTAAATCAGCATTGTCATCTTGGCCAAGGCACATAAAAAGTTCACCTGTGCAAGTCATTCTTACTCTATTACATGATTCACAAAAATTATGTGATAATGGTGTAATGAAGCCAAGTTTACCACCAGTCTCTTGGACTTTGACATATCTAGCTGGACCAGCAGTTCGCTCTGGTATGTCGATTAAGTTAAATTTTCGTGACAAGTTTGATCGTACAAGAGAAAGAGGTAAATACTGGTCAAGCCTTCTTTCACTGCCTATATCACCCATAGGCATTACTTCAATGATAGTCATATCAAAGCCTTCTTGACCACACCAAGTAATCATATCTGCTAATTCTTCATCATTGACACCCTTTAGAGCAACGGCATTTATTTTTATTTTGAGGCCTACTCTTTTTGCTTCTTGTAACCCACTTAAAACTTGGTCCAGTTTGCCCCATCTAGTTATTGCAGCAAATTTTTCTTTATTAAGAGTGTCTAATGAAATATTTAGCCTTCTAACTCCTGCATTATATAATTCAGCAGCCATTTTAGATAGTTGACTTCCATTTGTAGTAATAGTTAGTTCTTCTAAACTATTGCCAACTTCACTTCCCAAATTATTTATTAATTGCATTATATTTTTTCTTACAAGAGGCTCACCTCCCGTAAGTCTAATTTTTGAAACACCCATTGATATAAAAGTTTTACACACAAACTCTAACTCTTCTAGAGTTAGAAGGTCTTTTTTTGGCAAAAATGTCATGTTTTCGGACATACAATAAACACATCTAAAATCACATCTATCAGTTACAGATATTCTGAGATAAGTTACGGCTCTTCCATAAGGGTCGATCAGTTTTTCAGTATTATTATGCATAATATTTTATTCGATATTTAACAAAATTTGTAATATGTTGACTATAACATAAATAAATATTACCACAATTTATAATTAGGTTTTAAATGTTATATAAGTTAAGTTTATCTAATTTAAATATATATCTGATAAAAATTTGTTTATTTTCAATATTAATCAATATTTTTTGTTATAAACAAACTTTTGGTAAGGAATATATAATACTACAGTCTACAACTTCTACCCAAAATTCTGGTTTGTATGATTATATTTTGCCTAAATTCACTGAGAAAAATGATATTGACGTTCGAGTTGTCGCTGTAGGAACAGGGCAAGCAATAAAAAATGCTCAGAATTGTGATGGAGATGTTTTAATAGTCCACTCAAAAACATCGGAAGAAATTTTTGTTAAAAGCGGTTATGGCATATACAGAAAAGATCTCATGTATAATGATTTCGTAATTATAGGTCCAGAAAATGATCCAGCTAAAGTAAAATCATCAGATAATGCTTTTGAAGCATTTAAAAAAATATTTAATGAAAGAGCTATTTTTGCATCAAGAGGAGATGAGAGTGGAACTCATAAAGCCGAGATTAAGATATGGAATAATTTGAACATGAACACAAATGATTTTAGTGGAGGTTGGTATCGTGAACTCGGTCTTGGAATGGGGGCTACTTTAAATGTTGCTGTTCAAATGGACGCCTATGTTTTGAGTGATAGAGCAACATGGCTTGCATTTAAAAATAAACGCCAACATTTAATATTATTTGAGGGAGATGAAAGCTTATTCAATCAATATGGTATAATTCCTGTAAATCCAAACAAATGTCCATCTGTTAAAACAAATCTTTCCAAAATATTTATTGATTGGATGCTTTCAATGGAAGGACAAAATTATATTTCATCATATAAAAAGAATGGCCAACAACTTTTCTTTCCAAATTAATATTATATTTATCTTATATGTTACATTTAAAAAAGTTATGTGTTGGAATAAAATCTTTTGAAATGCTTCAAGAATGGCAAGATAATGAATTGAAGTGTAATAGACAATTATTTCATACTACAAGAATGAAACCAAAAAAAATAAATGAAATTTTACCAGATGGTTCTATATATTGGATTGCTAAAAATAAATTTTTTGCTCGGCAAAAAATTATTGAATTCCAGGATGTCATAAGAAGAGACGGCAAAAGTGCTTGCAAAATAATTTTTGATAAAAAACTATATAAAGTTGCTGGTATTGCCCACAGACCCTTTCAAGGCTGGAGATACTTAACACAAGAAAAAGTACCACAAGATATTTTTTCTGATAAAAATAATAATGAAATACCATCTTCGATGATGGCAGAATTAAATGAGTTTGGCATTTTATAGATTAAGCAGCTATTTTTGGGCTTATAAGTCGAGGTTTAGTATTAAAATTTTCTAAAAGCTCTTTAATTTTTTTAGAACAAGACCAATTAACGAGCTGCATATCACCATTAATATTCTCAACTAATGCAGTGCAAGATTCTACCCAGTCTCCACAATTCAAGTAATCAACTTTACCAATTTTTCTAGATTCTGCATGGTGAATATGGCCACAAATTACACCATCCATTTTTCTTTTAGATGCAGCTTCTGAAATTCTTTTTTCAAAATCTGATACAAAATTTACTGCAAGCTTAATCCTTCTTTTTAACCACGCTGATAAAGCAAAATATTCATAACCGAAGAAGGATCTAATAGAATTGAGGTAGCGATTTAACTTAAGGGTAAAATTGTATAAAACATCACCTAATATGGCAAGCCATTTTGCATGATTAACGATGTTGTCATATTGGTCGCCATGGATTACCAAATATTTCTTTTTCTTCAGGGTTCTATGAGTGATTTCAGAGCAAAATTTTATTCCACCCATACTAAAATTACCAACTTTTCTAAGAAAATCATCGTGATTTCCTGATACGTAAATTACTTTTTTACCTTCTTCAGAAAGCTTGATCAATTTATCTAATACTTTTCCATGGCTATCAGGCCAATGCCATTTTTTATTTAATTGCCAGCCATCAATTATATCACCTACTAAATAAATAGCTTCAGCAGTAGATTTATTCAAAAAATCCAATAACTTATCAGCTTGAGCACCCTTACTTCCTAAATGTGCATCAGAAATAAAAATTGATTTAAACTTTAGTTTATTCATCAATAATCCTTACAAACTTTCGTATTTTATTTGTGAATATATATATATTATTTTCATTTTTATCAATCTAATTAAAAATTATTTGTTATTTTCATTTTCTTCATTTATCTCAATTTCTGGGTTCAAAGAAACAGAAATTGGTGTGCTTTTAATTGGTACAGAAATAAAAGGCCCTTGGCCTTCTTGCGGTATTGCGGCCCTCCTAGTCATTCTCCAAAGTGCATAGATGCCAAGAGAAAAATGTATTACACCCATAACAGGTAGGAAACCATTTAAACCAAAAATTTTTATACTTACTGATGCAATTGGAGGTCCTGCAATCATGCCTAATCCACAAGCAAAAATAAGAGTTCCTGCTGCTGAAGTCATTTGCTTTGGAGTAAGAAAGTCATTGGCATAACTTACACATAATGAATACATAGGGTTACATGTCCCACCATATAAAATTATAAAGACAATAAACCAAAACAAATTTGAAGGTGAAATTATTCCTGCTAAAATTACGAAACTACAAGAAAAAAAAGCTGTTACAGTTATAATTAATCTTCTATCGAAGATATCTGATAATTTACCAATGGGCCATTGAAATATTACTGCACCAAATGTCCAACAACCAAAGAGAATTCCAGTCAATTGATTGTCTATTCCAGATTGAGTTGTCCAAACTGAAAACATTCCAAAAAACATTGCATTAGCAATGCCATAAATAATAATTGCAACAACAGCTAGTGGGGATACACTATACATTTTTTTAAGAGGCATGCTCTCTAAAACCTCAAAATCAGGTACTTTAGCAGCAGTAATTAGAATTGGAGCAGCAGCTACTGATATAATTATTGAGGTTAGTAAAAATAGATCAAATTTCATAGGGTTTGAAATACCGAGTAGTAATTGACCCACAATTAAACTGCCCATTTGTACTATCATGTATATTGATAATATTTGTCCTCTATTTTTATTATCTGAAGCATTGTTCAACCAACTTTCAGCAACGAGATATATCCCTGAGAATGATAACCCAGTTAAAACCCTCATAAAAAACCATAAAATTGGATCAGGAAAAAGAGAGTGCATAAGTATTGTTGAACTAGCAATAGCTGAAAATGCACCAAAAACTCTTACATGACCTACTTGTTGAACTAATCTAGGCCCTAATTGAGAGCCAATTAAAAATCCCCAGTAATATCCAGATATTACAATACCAGTTGTAAAGGTGCCAAAATCTTCTAATGACGCTCTTACACCAAGTAGTGAGGCTTGTAGACCGTTTCCAGATTGTATAAGTGCAATTCCCAAGAATAAAGGCCATATGGTAATAATAGCTCTAAGCATTTTCAACTTTTTTTAAATATTGATGGATCATTATTTATAAAATTAGTGTAGACTAAAATTAATATAAATCTTATGTATCTATATAATTTTTTTATAAGAATTACACTAAATAAAATGACTATTAATGAAGATTATTTAATTAATTATTCCTCGGGAATAAATAAAATTTTGTCTCAGTCAAAAATAATACCAATACTAGTTATTGATGATTTAGATGATGGACTTAATATTTGTGATGCACTTTTGAAAGGTGGTATAAATGTTATTGAAATAACTCTTCGAACACCAAATGCTTTTAAAATTTCAGAGCAAATTATAAGAAAAATTCCTGAAATAAATGTTGGTATAGGTACAGTCATTAACAAAGCTCAAATAATAGAAGCTTTTTCAATAGGATCCCATTTTGCTGTTTCTCCAGGATACAATGAAGAAATTATTGATTTATGTTTAGATGAGCTCAACAATTTCCCTTTCCTGCCTGGCATTTCTTGCCCAAGTGAAATAATAAATTGTTTAAATAAAAATGTTCAAACAATGAAATGCTTTCCAATATCCTCAATGGGCGGTGTTGACTTCATTAAACAAATGTATTCAGTATTTAGTAAAGCTAAATTTTGTCCTACGGGTGGGATCGATGGTGATAGTTATTCTAGTTATATAAAATTACCTAATGTGCTTACTGTTGGTGGATCTTTTATAGTAAATAAAGAAATTATAAAAAATAAAGAATGGAATTCCATAACTGAAAATGCAAAACTTTTTCTAAAAAAAGCAAATGATTAGTTTTTATTAATAAGGTTCGTTAATGCTTAAATTATTTGTATTAAATTTATCAAAATTTTTGATAGCTTGCTTTATACTAGCAGCAGGAGTGTTTGGTTTTTTATGGTTGAAAAATACAGAAGATGAAGTATCCGTAGAGAAGTTGGAGGAAACTAGTTTTTTTGTTCAAACTCAATCAGTAGTATTTAATAATTATAATCCAGAAAATATAGCCTTTGGCTCTGTCTCATCATCTAGGCAAGCAAATTTAAAATTTCCTATATTTGGTGAAGTTTTGAGTATTTCTAAAGATTTTAAATCTGGTGGATATGTAAAAAAGGGAAGTATATTAGCCCAACTTGATAATTTTACTCAATTATCAAATTTAAATGATTTAGAAATTCAATTATCTTTAAACAACTCTCAAATAAACGAGATAAATTCCGAAATTCAATCAGATAAGTTACAACTTAATGAATTAAACAATCAACTTAACATAAGAGAAAAACAAAAGACTAGAATCATTAAAATGATAGATGGCAAGGCAAGTACTGATAGTGCTTTAGATGAAATATTATTGGCAGTGTCAAATGCCAAAAGCTTAATTTTAAGTAGAGAACAAAATATCAGACGATTAACTTTTAAGAAAGATCAAATAAATCTATCAAATAAGAGACTAAAAATATCAATAGATAAAGCCAAAAGAGCAATTAATGATACTATTTTAAAAGCGCCTTTTGATGGATCTTTAAGTAGTGTTAATATTGCATTAGGAGAAAATTTATTATCTTCACAGTTAATTGGTAGGTTAAGCGATTTAAACTATTTAGAGGTTTCATTTAATGTTCCATCACAAGTTTTTGCAAATTTTGAAAACATCATAAGTAAAGATGTTGAGGTTATTTGGGAACAGGGCTCAAATGAAGTTTCTACTCTAAAAGGCACTATCTCAAGAAGAGACTCAATAGTTAATCCACAGGATGGAGGAGGGAAAGTTTTTGCGTCCCTGCCAAGTCCTTCTCAGAATTTTTCATCTATACCCCCAGGTGCATTTGTTAAAGTTAGGTATCCAATAGGCACATTATATAATGTAGTAAAACTCCCTGAAGAAGCAATTTACGAAGGTAATTCAGTTTTTATTATTAAAAATGGTCGGGCTCAAAAAAGATTAGTGTCAATATCTCATAAAGAGCCTGGTTATATATACTTAAACGGTGGATTAAGTAAAAATGATGAAGTGGTAATTTCAAGATTGGCAGGAATTGGTGAAGGGGTAAAACTACGAAGTAAGTATGAATAATTTTTCAATATTAAGTTTTTTTGCCAAGCATAAAACTGCAGCAAATTTATTAATGGTATTTCTTATCGTCTTTGGGCTCTTGTCATTAGAAAGATTAAATAGACAACTTTTCCCAGATTTAGATATTGAAATAATAGTAATTTCAACGATTTGGCCTGGTGCATCCGCTGAAGATGTTGATAAAAATATCGTTCAAAAACTTGTTCCAGACTTAAGGCCATTATCTGGTGTAAAAAAAGTAAAATCAACGTCATCTGAGAACCTTGCTGTTCTTCAAATTGAGTATGATTTTGGAACCAATATGCAAAATGCACTATCGGATGTTGAGGCGGTAGTAAATGACACTGATTTGCCCGAGGATTCAGAAAAACCGAGAGTATTTAAAGCCGAATTCAAAGATGAAGTGACAAATATAGTTTTATCAGGGCCATTTTCAATTCAATCTTTAAGATCACAAGCAAAAATTATCAAAGAAGATTTATTAGCTTTAGGTGTTGATAAAATTGATATAGCACCAAATCCAAGTGAAGAAATATTAATTGAGATACCTGAGACTGAGTTAGCTCGATTAAATTTATCAATGAATGATATATCAAGGATTATTTCATCATCTTCAGTAGATGTTCCTGCTGGCAGTTTTGCTGATGGTGCATTGAGGGTCCGTTCACTTGGTTTAAAAGAAATTGGAAAGGATTATGCACAAATAGAAATTATTGTTAAACCTGATGGTACAAGAATTCTATTAGGTGACATTGCAAAAATATCAGAAACTTTTTCTGATCCGATGGTTGAGGCATACAGAAACGGTGAAAATGCAATAAATTTAAAAGTTCTTCGTAGTAAAACTAATGATGCCCTAAAGGTAAACGAAACTGTTCAAAATTATCTAATAGAACAAAAAAATAATTTCCCAAAAAGTTTAAATGTTGAACAATTTGGAACTGTAGCAAACTTGATTTCAGATAGAATTAATCTATTAACTCGCAATGCTACTAGTGGATTAATAATCGTTTTGATAGTTCTTTTTATTTTTTTAACTTCAAGAACAGCATTTTGGGTAGCATTGGGAATTCCAGTTGCTTTTGCAGCTACATTCGGTGTGATGTTATTAACTGGCCAAACTATAAATATGATTTCTTTATTTGGACTTATAATGGCCCTGGGTATAGTTGTTGATGATGCAATTGTCGTTGGAGAGCATTCTGAGCATTTAGAAGAAAATAGAGGAATGGATGCATCTAAATCTTCAATTTTAGCAGCCACTAGAATGTCACCACCCGTAATTTCAGCAATGTTGACAACAGTTGCTGCTTTTTTACCACTATTTTTTATTAAAGGTATTATTGGTCAGATTATTTTCGCCATACCTGCTGTTGTTTGCGCAGTTCTTGCTGCTAGTCTTTTAGAGGTGTTCCTAATAATGCCCGCACATTTGAGACATGGCGTCCATCCTATAATATCAAATATTTTTTCCCCATTTGTATGGTTACTAGATAAAATTCAAAAACCATTTAATAGAGGCTTTAATTGGTTTAAAGAGAAAATTTTTAAAAAACTGGTTACAATTTCATATAATTGGCGATATGCCACTATATCTTCAGCTTTAGCTTTATTGATTTTTTCTGTAGGAATGGTTTCCTCGGGGAGAGTACCATTTGCTTTCTTTAGTGGACCTGAAGGAGACATTGTTTTTGCAAATATCACAATGACATCAGGTTCATCAAGATCTCAAACATCAAAAATGCTTAATGAAATGGAAAAAGCATTAAAGCAAACAGAATTAGAGCTTGTAGGTGAGGAAGGTAAATTGGTATTGATGTCTTTCAATCTTTTAGGTTTTGGTTCAGCCAATAATACTGAGGAGAATGATGCATTTGGTGCGTCTTATGATAGGGCTAGTGTCACAGTTGAATTAATTACTGCTGATAAAAGAGATGTTAGAGTTGAAGAATTAATATCTACATGGAAAAAAAATATAAATCCAGTACCTGGTCTTGAAAAAATTTCTATTAGAGCTCCAGTTGGAGGCCCTCCAGGAAGAGATATTGATATCAGAATTACAGGCGACGATTTAAACTTAATGAAACAGGCTTCTGATAAAGTGATGGACTTAGTTAAAACATTGCCCGGTTCTAGTGATGTTACAAGTAATCTTAATTATGGTGCTGAGGAAATACATATTGAACTTACACCCAAAGGAAAATCATTAGGTTTTAGTACTTTTGAAATTGGAGTGCAAGTAAGGTCAGCTCTTGAGGGAGCAATTGTAAGGCGCTTCGCAAGAGGTGATGAAGAGGTTACTGTTAGAATAAAGTTACCTAGTGATGAAATTGAGAATGATAATTTAGCACAGTTAAAATTAATTGCACCTAATGGATCTTTGATAAGATTAGAAGAGGTTGCATCATTAAAAAATAATCTTGGTTTTTCTGTCATAAGAAGGACTGATGGTTCTCGAGAGGTCAAAATCACAGGTGATTTAGATGAAACATTATTGAATACATCTGGAGCAAAAGAAAAACTTGAAGAATTAGGCATCAAAAATATCATTTCTTCTTATGGTTTAAATTATCGTTATTCCGGAAGAGATGAGGAACAACAAGAGGCATTTGCAGACATGAGAATAGGGGGGACTATTGGCCTTTTGTCAATCTATATAGTTCTTGCATGGGTATTTGCAAGTTGGCTGAGACCTCTTGCTGTAATGATCATGATTCCTTTTGGTTTCATAGGTGCAGTAGCAGGCCATTATATTTTAGGACTTACAATGTCAATTTTGTCGATGTTTGCAATTATTGCTTTGGCGGGAATTGTTGTGAACAATTCCATTATTCTTGTTGCTACAATTGAAAGAAGACTAGCTGAGAACCCAGATAGACCTGAAGAAGCAATAATTTCTGGTGTTTGTGATAGATTAAGGCCTGTAATACTTACATCTTGTACAACAATTGGAGGCCTGTCTGCATTAATGTTCGAAACTTCGTTACAAGCTCAATATCTCATACCAATGGCTGCAACTATAACATTTGGTCTAGGTGTGACTACTTTTCTTGTATTATTTGTAATCCCATCTACTCTAGGCATAGGTTCTGATATATCTCGTATATTTAGTAGAATATTTTCAAAATTTTCGAGAGTTTGATGAATAAAAAAAAAGTAGATCTCCAAAAAAATAAGTTTGCGAGTTCTAGATCTTCTAAACAAAAGTTGAAAAAGTCTAAACGAACAGAGTCATCTAAACGTTGGATATCAAGGCAACTTAATGATCCTTATGTCTCTGAGGCCCAGAAAAGAGGTTATCGATCACGTTCAGCTTTTAAATTACTTCAAATAAATGAAAAATTTAATTTATTTAAATCAGGTATGGTAATAATTGATTTAGGCTGTGCTCCAGGTGGATGGCTTCAAGTAATTACTGATATAATTAATAAAAATAAGAAAGGCCAACTAATTGGCATTGATTTATTAGATACAGATATATTACCCAACGTTGAAATTTTAAAAGGTGATATCAATGATGAAAATATTCTTTCTCAAATAAATAAAATATTAAATGGCAAAAAAGTTAATGGTGTAGTTAGTGATATGGCAGCAGATACAACTGGGCATAGACCAACAGACCACTTAAGAACTACTATGCTCTTAGAGAGTGCAATTGATATTGCAAAAGATTTCCTTGATGAAGATGGTTTTTTTCTTGGAAAATGTTTTAAGGGTGGTGCAGAGGCAGGTGTCCTAGAAACTTTGAATAAATCATTTAAAGTGGTAAAACATGTAAAACCAGACGCTAGTAGAAAAGAATCTGTGGAGTCATATGTGCTGGCAATGCACTATAAAAGTAAAACCTAAAAACTATGAATAGTAATCTTGAAAAGTTATTAATTATTGATTTTGGAAGTCAATTTACACAATTGATTGGGAGGAAGCTGAGAGAATTAAATGTTTTTTCAGAGATAATTCCATATCAAAATTTATCCAAAAAAACTTTAGAAAATTATAATCCTAAAGCTGTAATATTATCTGGTGGTCCTTCTAGTGTTTTAGGAAAAAAATTTCCTTTGCCACCTCCAAATCTCTTTGATCTAGGCATTCCTATACTTGGAATATGTTATGGGCTTCAAATAATGATGAAACTATTGGGAGGCAAGGTTGATAGTGGCAGTGGTACATCAGAATTTGGAAGAGCAATGCTCAAAAAAACAGGCAGTAATTCAAAAATAATTAATGACTTGTTTTTTAAAGGCCAAGAACAAGTATGGATGTCTCATGGAGATCACGTAAGTGGGTTATCCGAAGGTTTTGAGGCTATTGCTTCTTCTGAGGGTGCTCCATTTGCTATCGTCGCTAATGAAAATAAAAAGTTATATGGGGTCCAATTTCATCCTGAAGTATATCACACTTTAAATGGCTTAAAACTTCTTAATAATTTTTTATTAATATCTGGATTTAGTAAAAATTGGTCAATGGGTTCCTTTAAGGAAGAAAAAATTAATGACCTAAAAAACCAAATTGGAAATAAAAAAGTCATATGTGCATTATCAGGAGGGGTTGATTCTTCTGTAACTGCAGCACTCATTCATAAAGCAATAGGAAATAAACTTACATGTATATATGTAGATCACGGTTTAATGCGATTAAATGAAAGTGAAGAAATTATTCACATGTTTAAAAATAATTTCAAACTCAATTTAATTCATGCAGATGAAAGAGATTATTTTTTAAAATCATTAAAAGGTGTATCTGATCCAGAATTAAAAAGAAAAATAATTGGTAATCTTTTTATAGAAGTTTTTACTAAATATTCAGAAAAATTTGGTGACATAGAATACCTAGCTCAAGGCACGCTTTATCCAGATGTGATTGAAAGTGTCAGTTTTACTGGCGGGCCCTCCGAAACGATTAAATCACATCATAACGTTGGCGGTTTACCAAAAAAAATGAAACTAAAGCTTGTTGAGCCATTACGTGAGTTATTTAAAGATGAAGTTAGACAGCTTGGTTTTGAGTTAGGATTGCCAAAAGAATTTATTGGCCGACATCCATTTCCTGGTCCAGGATTAGCGATAAGGTGCCCTGGAGAAGTAACATCTTATAAAATAGATATTTTAAGAAAAGCAGATTCAATTTTTATAGATCAAATTAAAAAGTATAATCTATATGATAAAATTTGGCAGGCATTTGTTGTGTTGCTACCTGTAAGATCTGTAGGTGTTATGGGAGATGGAAGAACATACGATTTTGTTTGTTCTTTGAGAGCTGTAACTTCTGTTGATGGAATGACAGCAGATTTTTATCCTTTTGATAATGATTTTTTAGGTGAGACATCAAATAAAATTATTAATGAAGTTAAAGGGATCAATAGAGTTACTTATGACATTACATCAAAGCCTCCAGGAACTATAGAGTGGGAATGATTAAAAATCATATAAAATCAACAACTTAAATAATAAAGGCAATATCGCATGTACTGTTTAAAAATAGATATACCAGAAGAAATATGCAAAATAGACGACGAACTGAAAGCAATATATCATAGCAGTAATACAGTTTGCATATGGGTATTTAAGACAAGAGATGATAGAAATAATTTTATGGATGAAACCAAAGGAATGATGAAAGCAGATAGAGAAAACCATTATAATATGAATTACGCTTAAGTGCTTTCAAAGTAGTTTCAAATTATTAAAAATTTAACAAAATCAATATTTTACATCAACAGTATTATTGAGCGGGAGTAAAAAAATTATATATTATTTGTTTATTAAATTCACACCTCTCAACTGGTTAATAAATGGCTACTCTAAATCACCGTTAAAAATAAAATTATTAGGATCTTGAAAGTCTACACAAGTTGCACATGCCCTAATCAAATTAAACGCTATTAATTGAGAGAAGTTAAATAATGAATTTTGTTAAAATGGAAGAAAAAGAAATTTTAAGAATTATAGAACCTATGATGGATAATTGCCTAAGAGGATCTAATGAAGATAATTATGCTAAACATACTAGAGATTTTACTGAAAGAATGAAAAAAATTGTAACGCCTGAAAATCTTAAATTACAGTTATCAAAAGAACCACGTGCTTTTTTTACCCAAAGAAAATTTATTCATCTTTTTAGAAGAAAAAATTCTATTGGTATCATATGGAAACAATTCATTTCATCATCAAAAGATGAACTAATAAACCAAGCAATATTTGTTGAGAGAAATAAAACAATTTTAATTGATCATTGCATTATATGTTAAAATTAAATATTTTATGGTCTGCAAAATAAGCAAGCGAATATGAAAAATAATAACAATTCAAATCAAAATTACAGTTCTCTAGCAAAATGGTTACATTGGTTTTTTGTCATTTTGTTTGCTTATGGAATATATAAACAAGTTGAAGACTTAAGTGATTTAGAAGATCTTTCTCTACTAAAATTTGAAATCTTTTTTGCATTTATTTTTTTATTATTTCTTGCATTTCGATTTGTATACATGACAAAAACTCAAAGCTCTTCATTGCCTGATAATACCTCTAGAGTTCAAAAATTAGCTGCTAAGCTGGTGCATTTTTCAATGTATTTTTGTCTTTTTGGCATTGTCTCATCAGGACTTATGATAGGGTTTTTATATTGGTTTGGAATAAAAGAAGGTTACTTAATTGAATTTTCTATCTTTGTTCATGAAAGTTTTTTTTCAATAATCTACTGGTTAATATCTTTGCATGTAATTGCTTCAATATATCACAGGTTTAAACAAGATGGTGTTTGGAATTCAATGGTACCTTTTTTAAAAGAAAATAAAACAGAGATTAAGTAAAAAAATAAATTAGATTTAGAATTATATGTCTCATAAATTAACAATGCTTTTTGATGGTGATGATAGTTTATTTAAGGATGTGTTGAAGACTTCAAAAATTTTTGGAGAGTATGGTTGTGGTTCATCAACAGAGTGGGTTTTAAAAAACACAAATGCTGACATAGTATCTGTAGATTCATCAAAAGTTTGGGTAGATAGAATAAGTTCAGGAAATGCTGCATATAAAAAAAGGCTAAAATTAAAATACGTAGATTTAGGTGAAGTTGAGAATTGGGGACGACCAGTTGGTTATGAAAAATCGTATAATTTCATTAATTATTTCAACTGGATATGGAACCAAGATATTTTACCAGACACTGTTTTAATAGATGGAAGATTTCGAGTTTGTTGTTTCTTGACATCTATAAAATATGGTAAAGAAAATACAAAAATCATATTTGATGATTATAATAATCGTCCTTATTACCATGTTATAGAAAAATTCATTAAAAAAGAACAAACATGTGGGCGGCAGGCACTTTTTATTGTTGAAAATAAAAAAAATATAAATATTGATCTGCTTAATATTGAAATTAATAATTTTCGTTATGTTATGGATTAATTCTAATGATTAATTCTCAGCATCATCCTCTTTTTTTCTATGGGACTTTGAGATCTCAAGAGGTCAGACATGCTGTTTTAAGTAAATTAGAATGTAGTTTAACTTTAGTTAAGGGTTTTATACTTGGGTATGATGTATTCAGGGTAAAAAATACTAATTATCCATTAATCCTAAAAAATACACATTCTCAAAAGCGCATTTTAGGTTTCATTGTATATAACCATAATCAAGAAATAATTAATAAATTAGATTTGTTTGAAGGGGAAAATTATTCAAGATTTAAGGCTCAAGCCTTTAGATTATCTGATGAATTAAAAGTTGAGGTAGAATTGTATATGCCTAATAAAAAACTTGACTATTGCGAGCCATGGATATTTGAAAATTGGCTTAAATTAGAAAAAGAAAGTTTTTTCATGAAGGATTTTAATAAAGACGGTATAAAAAAACCTATTTATTAGCATAAAATCAAGGAAGTATAAATGCCAGAACTAGAACTATATCATAATGATATGTCAAGTTGCTCTCAGAAAGTAAGATTAACTCTGGAAGAAAAAAATCTTACTTGGAAAGGGCATCACATGAATTTAAGAAAAGGTGAAACAAGATCAAAAGAATATATCGCGAAATTAAATAAGAATGGAGTTGTCCCTACTTTAGTATATGGAAGTGATATAATCATAGAATCAACAGTTATTATAGAATATTTAGAAGATCAATTTCCTGAAAATCCATTAAGACCTTTTAAACCAGAGTATAAAGCTAAGATGAGATTATGGAATAAAAAATTAGATGAAGTTTTACATTCTTCTGTTGCGATTATTAGTTCTTGTGTGGCATTTCGATATCAATTTTTAGAAAAATACGATAAAGGAGAAATTAATAATTTAATTGATAAAATACCTGATGAAAAAAGAAGAGAAATTAGCAGGGATACTATTTTTAATGGATTAAATTCAAACTTTTTTGAAGGTGCTATTTTTGAATTTATTAAAATATTCGATGAATTAGATAAACATTTATCTAATTTTAAATTTTTATCAGGAAATAATTATACTTTAGCAGATGCCGCTTATACACCGTACCTTACAAGATTTGAGCATTTGCAATTATCTTTTCTATATCAAGAAAAAAAATATCTCTCAAAGTGGTTCTCAATGATTAAAGAAAAAGAAAATTACAAAAAAGCTATTTTGAATTGGAATAATGATGATTATTTAAATTTAATGAGTTTAAGAGGAAAAGAAAGTATTAAAAAAATAAAAAAAATTATTTCAAAAACTTAATATATAAAATTTTAAAGACTTTTATGCAGTTCTAATATTTGTTTCCACGTTTTTTCGGGTACTTTAATATTTCCGTTAGAGTTTTTTCTATTTAATCTTTCCCTTTCTCCAGGAATTTCTACTTTATTAAAACCTTTTGCTGGCTTAGAAGTTCTTATTTCATTTAAAAGATCTTCAGAAGCTTCATATATTTCTGAGCTACGTCGATATTTTGATGTATCAATTGATACTAAAAGCCAATTCGCTTCTGTTGTAGACGGTCCAAGTAAGGCCTCGCCAATAAGCTCACCTATTAATGCAAGCCCGTAACCTTTCTGAGAGCCTGAAGGTAAAATTGCTCCACCATTAAAATAGTCTTCCGGCTTTCGAGTACTTTTCCCAAACTTATCTATTATACAATCTTTAGGAAGAAGAGCATTTGCAGATTGTGCAGCATAAATCCATCCACCAGCAATTTTGGATGTCGCAAAATCTAAAACAACAGGACCAAGTTTTCCTCCGGGTACTCCTATACACCAAGGATTGGTTGGAAGTAATGCCTTTATCCCTCCATATGGAGCAACTTGCCTCCAAGTTTGTCTGTTACCGCCGCCAATGCAAATTGATAATACCCCCTTTTCAGCGGCAAAATCTGCAAAAGCTCCATGACGACCTGTATGCCCTACATCTCTAATTGATAATGCTGAAATTCCATTTATTTTAGCGTCATTTACACCTGCCATATAAGCAAGCTTCATTACTGGTATGCCAATGCCTTCATTTCCACTTACTCTTTTAATTCCTTTTTTGTCTAAAAATACCTTTGGTTTTGCTTTAGGGTTCATATACCCAGATTGAAATTGCTCTGCATATTGAAGAACTCTCATTATCCCATGACTTTCCATTCCGCAAAGATTTGCATCCGATAAATGTGTTGATACTTCTTGGCTAACTTCATTAGAGCAACCTAATTTAAGAAAAATTTTTGTTAATACATCAATAGACTCGGTTAAATCTATTTTAACTCTTTTAGTTTTTAAGTATAATTTGCTTTCCATTTTTTAAGATACAGAAATCTTAAAAAGGACTTGGTTGATTAGGATTTGTTGATAGCCAAACAGATTTTGTTTGCATAAAGCATCTCATGCCTTCCCAACCATTCTCACGACCGTAACCTGATTGCTTATATCCTCCCACAGGACTTTGAGCGGCAGCATTGAAGTAATTATTTATATAAATAGTTCCTGCTTCTATATTATCAGCTATTTTCATAGCTTTTGTAATATCTTTAGACCATATGCCAGCAGCTAAGCCAAAAATCGTATCATTTGCTGTTTTTATAACTTCATCTTCATTATCCCATTTTTCAGTTGATACAACAGGTCCAAAAATCTCATTTTGTGCTAAGTATGTAGTATTTGAAACATCTTTAAATATTGTTGGTCCGATATAAAATCCTTCATCTCTACATTGATTTCTTCCATCCAAGACTAAGTTATGCCCCTCTTTTTGAGCTTTATCGATATTCTCTAAAATTCTTTCATAGTGAACTCTATTTGCAATAGGACCAATAGAAGTGCTCTCTTGTAAAGGATCTCCGACAGTAGCTCTTTTGCAAACTTTTACTAATTGTTCAGTAAATTTATCAATTATTGAAGAGTGAACTAATAAGCGTGATCCTGATATACAGCTTTGTCCACCAGCTGGAAAAATTCCAGATGCAACACCATTTACGGCAAGATTAATATCAGCGTCCGGTAAAACAATTTGAGGTGATTTACCTCCTAATTCCATTACGATTGGTTTAACTTGCTGTGAAGCTATTTTAGCAGCTGCTTTTCCACCATTAGTACCACCTGTAAATGAAACCATTCTAACATCAGGATGATTAATTAAAGGTTCTCCTGTTGTATGGCCATATCCTGTAACAACATTTAAAACTCCTGGTGGTATATCTGCATCTAAAAGTATGTCCATCAATTCCAAAATAGAACAACTTGCTTGTTCAGATGGTTTTAAAACCACGGTGTTTCCAGCTGCTAAACAAGGAGCAAGTTTCCATATTAATGTTCCAATTGGAGAGTTCCAAGGCAATATTTGAGCGACAACACCAAAGGGCTCCCACTTCATATAATTATGCATATCTGGTAACTCTGCAGGAATTAATTTTCCTTCAAACTTATCGCACATTCCCGCATAATAATACCAACTATCTAAAAGCCATGCACCCTCTCTGAGTGAGGGAGTTATTTGTGATGGTAATTTGCCATTATCTCTTGTTTCAATAGAACCTATGCGGTCAGCATTTTTGCTAATAACATCACCTATTTTTCGAAGAACACGCCCTCTTTCTGCTGGCATTAATTTGCCCCAAGGCCCATCATAAAAAGCTTTTTTTGCAGCCTTTACTGCAATATCAATATCTTTTTTACTGCAATCAGGTACTGTTGCCCACACTTTACCATTTGCAGGATTTTCGCTATTAAACCATTTCTTTGAAATGGGTTCATGCCATTCGTTGGAATGAAAATATTTATACTTTTTAATATCAGCCATAAATTAACTCCATCACAAAAATTTAATTCATAAATTTTCTTTTAAGGGTGGTTTATCTAAAATTATATCTGCTGCTTTCTCTGCCATTGCTAAAACAGTTGCATACAAATTACCAGTTATTTGAGTTGGCATAGCGGAGGCGTCACATACTCGTAAACCATTTAATGCTCTAACCTTTAAATTTTCATCTAATACAGCCATCGGATCATTTTTCGCACCCATCTTAGCAGTTGAACATGGGTGATGCCCAGTGTAGGCAGTTATTTTTATAGCTTCTATTATTTCAGATCTTGTATTGGCATTTAACCACGGGTGTATTTCTTCGTTTACATACTGACTTATTTCATTTTGGCTCATTATTTCTCTCATAACACCAACTCCCTTTACTAGTTGTTCTAAATCTTCAGGGTCAGAAAAATAATTTGGATCAATTAATGGATATTCTGTTGGATCAGAGTTTCTTAGTCTTACTGTTCCACGTGATTTTGGCCTCTCTTGATTAATATCAATTTGAACTCCAGGCTTTGCTACCTTTCTTCCTCTTACTAATAAATTACGTCCAAACTTCTTAAGAAGAGGTGTTTTCTCGTATTGACCTTTATTAAGATTTTCCTCTACTATCATTGGTGTCATGAATACTTCTAGTTCTGGCATTTGAGGATCTTCAAAAGCGTGAAATAAACCAGTTGACCAGAAAGCGCCACCTCCTGGCCCTTTGCCATTAAAAAGCCAGTTTGCCATTAGCCAAAATGCCTTATCAATTCTTTGATATTTGGAATGGCATAAATCACTTCTATCTGAAGAGTACTGCATAGATGCGATTACATGATCTGCTAAACTAGAACCTACACCTGGCAAATCAATGATGGGGTTAATGTCATTTTCAATTAAATGATCTGCTGGACCAATGCCAGACAGCATTAAAAGGTGAGGGGTGCCAAAGGCACCTTGGCAAATAATAACCTCTCTTTTGCAATACACTTTTGTGCCTTTCAAAGTCTCTAAACCTATTACATCGGTTTTATTAATTAATAACTTTGATATTTGTTGATGAGTAAGAATTGTTAAATTATTAGGCTTTTTCTTTAAGTAAGAAATTGCAGATGATTGTCTAACTCCATTTGAAACAGTGCTATCAAGCCTTGAAACACCAGTTCTCTCTGATCCATTAAAATCGTCAATACTCTTATGTCCAGCTTTAACTGCAGATTTAATAAATGCTTCTTCGAGTATGCCATAATTTGATGATCTCTCTATTTTAAGAGGACCTTTATTTCCATGATATTTATCATTTCTATGTTCTGATCCTTCTGATTTTTTAAAATAAGGTAATATATCTGAATATCCCCACCCATTTAATCCTAACTGGCGCCAACTATCATAGTCTGAGGGTATCCCCCGCATGTAAATCATACCATTTACAATTGATGATCCACCCAAACTTTTACCTCTTGGAAAATAAATAGTTCTATTATTTAAATTTTTTTGTGGAATTGATTTATAGCCCCAATCTAATTTTGGATTTCCAAAAACAAAACCATTTCCGGCAGGCATTTTAATAAATAAATTATTACCATTGCCACCGGCTTCAACTATACAAACAGTGATGCTTTTATCTTCACATAATCTTGATGCCAAAGCACATCCTGCAGATCCACCGCCTGCGATTACGTAATCAAACTCTAGCTTCATTATTTAACTCATCTATAAACTTTAAAAAAACTTCTTCTGTCGAAAGCTTGCCATTTAAATCTGGTGTTAGATTAACTTTGTAAATTAATTTATCAATAGCCTTTTCAATAATGGTGCTAATATCTTTTCTCTCAAACGAATATTCAAACATCATTGCTATACTTAAAAACATACCAATAGGATTTGCTTTTCCAGTTCCTGCTATATCAGGAGCAGACCCATGAACTGGTTCATAAATACCTTTGACAAAGTTTTTTGGAGGGCCACACAAACAAGCTGAAGGCAACAAACCTAATCCGCCAGAAAATACTGCAACTAAATCAGAAAAAATATCCCCTAAAAAATTGCATCCCAATATAATATCAAATTTGGAAGGGTTCAT
>CACMFN010000012.1 GCA_902612965.1 uncultured SAR116 cluster alpha proteobacterium
ATATAAACAATACATTAAAAATTACAAAAAAATGTTTATTTTTTATTGATATAGTTTTAACTAGACATAATTAGGTATTAAGGAAATATTTATGAAATTTCAGCTTGCAATTAATCTTGAGAGACAATCTTCAAATGAAGATATGAACGAAGTCGCTTATCATACATTAGAAATGGTAAAAAAAGCTGATAAAGGCGGGTTTAATATAGTGTGGTCAGCTGAACATCATGCATTGGAAATGACTATTGCTCCAGATCCATTCCAACTTCTTACATGGTGGGCCACTCATACAGAAAAAATTAGGTTAGGTACAGCCGTTGCTGCTGCACCTTACTGGCATCCTATTAGGCTAGCTGGTGAAGCCGCGATGACTGATTTAATATCAAACGGAAGACTAGAGTTTGGTATTGGGTCGGGAGCTTATCAAAGAGAATTTGATAGAATGTTTCCTGGTTTGAAACAAACTGATGGATGGAGGTATATGCAAGAGTCTCTACCTGCTGTGAAAGCATTATGGCAAGGAGATTATGAGCATGAAGGTCAATTTTGGTCTTTTCCAAAATCAACATCTGTACCAAAACCCATTCAATCTCCTCACCCACCAATATGGGTTGCTGCGAGAGCGCCTATAACATATGATTTTGCAGTTGAGAATGAATGCAATATAATGTCATGGCCACTGACAAGACCTATGTCCGAAGCTGAACTTTACAAATCAAGACTAGATGAGGCTATGGGTAAATTTCCAAATAAACCAAAACCAATTTTTGCTATGATGAGGCATACTGCTGTTTATGAAAATAAAAATGATTGGGAAGTTCCAGTAAAAGCTCTTACAAGAGTCCTTGGGCAGTTTGAAAATCTTTTTAAAAACCTTGGTGATGTTGAGAATGGTTTTACAAAAATTATTCCATTAAATGAACTTGAGAATAGAGAGCAATATAAACCTGAAATGCTCAATGAAAATTTAATGTTTGGAACACCGGATGAAATTATTAAAAAATTAAAACTTTATGAAAAACTTGGCGTTGATGAATTTATTTATTATGCAACTTTTGGCCTTGGTCATGAAGAGCAACAAAAATCGATCGATCTTTTTATTGAAGAAGTAATGCCAGAGTTTTTAAATTAAATTATTTTGAGATTAAAAAATGTTAATGAACAAAAATCACGAAAAAGAGTTACTCGAAAATACAGTAAAAAGATTTGTAGAAGAAGAATTATACCCTCACGAAGAAACTGTTGATAAAAATGGAGAAGTGCCTCTAGAACTTGGTAGACATATAGAAAAAAAATCTAAAGACCTTGGTTTATTTGCAGCGAACCTCCCAATTGAGGTAGGCGGAGGTGGTTTAGACTATGAAAGTATGCTTCTTATTGAAAGAGAATATGGAAAAACAAGTCATGCATTGCATGCTTGGGCTGCTAGACCAACTGAAATTCTTTTAGCTTGTAACGAAGAACAGAAAAAAAGATATCTAGACCCTTGTGTTACGGGTGAAAAAAGAGAGTTATTTGCTTTAACAGAACCTGAAGCAGGTTCTGATATTATGTCAATGAAAACTCATGCAAAAAAAGATGGCAGTGATTGGATTTTGAATGGGTCTAAGCATTTTATATCAGGGCCTGTTATGCCTGATTTTGCTATTGTATTTGCTTCAACTGGAGAAGATGAGACTCCTAGAGGTAAAAGAAAAAGGATAACTGCATTTTTAGTAGATGTTGGTGAAAATGGATTTGAGATAGGTATTGGAACAAAATGTGTAAGTTACAGAGGTTATCACGCCTTCAGATTAAATTTTTCGGATGTAAGACTTGGTCCTAATCAAATTCTAGGTGAAGAAGGAAAAGGTTTGGAGTTATCTGGAAAGTGGCTAGGCATGGGTAGGATTTGGGTTGGAGCATCCTGCTGTGGAAAAGCTGAACGTTTATTTGAGCTTGCTAAAGACTGGGCTTCAACAAGAAAACAGTTTGGACAACCAATAGGGAAATTCCAAGCAACAGGTTTTAAATTAGCTGATATTGCTATTGAATTAAGAGCTGCAGATCTTATGGTTAATGATGCAGTGAGAAGAGCTAATGAAGGTAAAATGTCTGATGCTGATGCTGCTATGGTAAAAGTGTATTGCTCAGAAATGTTAAACAGAGCCGCCGACAATACCCTTCAACTTTATGGCGGTATGGGTTTAATGGAAGAATTACCGATACAAAGGTTATGGAGAGATTCTCGTTTAGAAAGAATATGGGATGGAACTTCTGAAATACAAAGGCATATAATTACAAGGTCAATATTAAGACCTCTTGGTGCATGAATAGCAACAAACTTAATAATATAAATAGGCTTTTTAACCCTAAAAATATAGCTGTTTTCGGTGGTAACGATGCTGAAATTGTAATTTCTCAATGCAAAAAAATGGGTTTCACGGGTGAAATTTGGCCAGTTAACCCCAAACGAGAAAGTATTAATGGGATAAAGTGTTTTTCATCTGTTTTAGATTTACCAAAAGGTCCTGATGCATCATTTATTGCTGTTCCAAGATCAGCCGCAATTGAAGTAGTAAAAGAATTAAATAAGATGAAGTCTGGTGGAGGTGTATGCTATACAGCGGGATTTAGAGAAGTAGGCCAAAAAGGTGAAGAATTAGAAAAAAGTCTCTTAGAAAATGTAGGTGATTTCGCATTAATTGGTCCAAATTGTTATGGAATGATAAATTATGTAAACAAAATCGCCCTTTGGCCTTTTGACCATGGAGGAGAGTTTCCAGGTTTTGGAGCCGCTATTATTACTCAAAGTGGAATGCTCTCAAATGATTTATCGACAAGCAGAAGATCAATGCCATTTGCATATATGGTATCAGCTGGCAACCAATCAGTTTTGTCAATTGAAGATTACGTCGATTATTTTTCACAAAAAGAAGAAGTCAAAGCAATAGGACTGCACATTGAAGGTTTGCAAGATATTGAAAAGTTTCAAAAAGGTTGTCTTAAGGCTTTAGAAAGAAATGTCCCCATAGTTGCTATTAAGACAGGCTCCTCTGAAATTGGGAATAATCTTGTAAGCAGCCATACAGGTTCGCTATCTGGTGGTGACGAAATATATAATTCCCTTTTTGAACATCTGGGTATAGTAAGAGTTTCCAACCCTCATGAGTTTTTAGAAACGCTCAAGTTTTTATGTATATCTGGCTCTGTCTCAGGCAACAAAGTTGCTGCATTCACTTGTTCTGGAGGTGGCGCAACTATGCTGGCCGATTATGCAGAAAAAATAGATTTAAAATTTAATCAACCTTCAAATAAAGTAAGTAAAGTTTTGGAAAAATTACTTCCATTAACTGCAACTGTTTCAAATCCTTTAGACTATACTACACCCATTTGGGGTCAGCCTGAAAAAACTGGTCCTGTTTTTAATATTTTTTTTCATGACAAGTATGATGCTGCAATTTTAGTTCAAGATTATTTGCCACCAAATATTAATGAGCTCAATAAATTTTATTTATATGATGCGAAGGCATTTATAAAAGAAGCAAAACTCAAAAATTTACCCACTATAATTTGTAGTACAGTACCTGAAAACAATGATCCTGATATAAGCAAATTTTTTGTCTCACAGGGTGTAACTCCAATGCAAGGATTGGAAGAAGCTTTGAATGCAATCAATAGGAGCTATAAATTTTATCAACGCCATCAGGATTTCTTATTAGGTAAAGTTAAAGTGAAAAAATCTATTAAAAGTTTGGGAACAAAGTCTTCTATGCTTAATGAAATGGAATCAAAATCAATTTTAAATAAAATTGGTTTGGCAATTCCCAATTTTTTTAATGAAAAAAATTATACTAAGCATTATGAACAAACTGAAGAGCTTTCTTTAAAATTTCCCGTTTGTTTAAAAATGCTTAGTAGAGAAGTTCAACACAAAACTGACATAGGGGCAATTGATTTAAATATCAAAAATTACCAAGAGTTATTAACTTCTTTTGAAAAAATCAAAAAACAAGTAGAACAAAGCAAAGAAAATTTTTCAAATAACTTTCTTGTTGAAGAGATGCAACCCGAGCCTTTAGGTGAGCTTTTAGTCGGGATTTTTTATGATTTGCAATTTGGATATGTAATGACATTAGCAAGTGGAGGTGTACTTGCTAATCTTATTGAGGACTCGGTTACAATTCTACTCCCTGCTTCAATTCATGAATTAGATAAATCTCTTGGAAAACTGAAGATTAATAAACTTTTTCAAGGATATCGAGGAAAAAAAGAAATCAATAGAAAATTATTATTGGGAAATTTAAAAAAACTTACAGACTTTGCATTAGATAAATCTAATAATGTCCAACAAATAGAAATTAATCCACTTTTTGTCTTTCCAGAAAAAAATATAGCTGTAGATGGAATTATCTGGAAAAATGAATGAGATTTAGATTTTTATTATTTTTAATAAGTTCTGTTATTTTTCCTGCAAAATGTTTTGCGCATGTATCAGAAAGAGCTTTAATCTTACTTCTGCCTACCGAATTTTATATACCTGCAGGAATTTCAGTTTTAATTTTAACAATTTTAATAGCCTACTTAACACCTGCTTCTTTTATCTCTTCTTTATTTAATTACTATCAAATTAAGAACTTTAATTTTTTCAGCATAATTTCAGACCGAAGTTTTGAAAAAATTAAAATAATCACAAGCTTATTTTCTTTTCTATTTCTTATGGCTCTAGTGTATCTTGGCTTTTCAGGTTCTAGAGATCCTTTAGCAAACCCTCTAACTCTTTTTATTTGGTCAGTTTGGTTTTTATTAATGCCAGTGATACAAATTACAGTTGGAAATTTATGGGCATTTTTAAATCCGTGGTATGGGATAGGTAGATTATTTTTTAACAAGCCTAAAGTAAAAATTAATGATAATTTTTCTTTTGTATTTTCCTCAGCTGGCTTTCTTTTATTTTCACTATTTATGTTAGTTTATATAGCTCCAGATGACCCTGATATTTTAGCTTTTGTTGTTCTTCTATATTTTACATTAAATTTATTTTTAATGGTTTTTTTTGGTGTTGAATGGTTAACAAAAGGTGAGTGTTTTACATCATTCTACACTCTTCTATCAAAGCTTTCATTAATTTGGTTTAAAGACGGTACATTATTTGTAGGATTTTTTGGATCTCAGCTTAAAAATTATAAATTTTATCCACCTTTATCAGTTTTATTTTTATCAATAATATTAGCTACTTTATCATTTGATGGTTTAAATGAAACTTTTTTTTGGTTTCAAATAATAAATGTCAATCCATTAGAATTTTATGGAAGGTCCTCAGTAATAACAGAGAATTCTCTTGGATTAATATTTTTCGCAATAATGTTATTTATTATATTTAATTTAACAATATTTCTCGGCCATGCCTTCATTAAAGAAAAAATAATTTTTAGAGATATCATTGGCATTAATTCAATTGCTCTTTTGCCAATAGCGCTAGCTTATCATATAGCTCATTATCTCACTTCATTTTTAGTAGATATTCAATACTTCTATAAAGTATTATCAGACCCTTTAAATTTAGGGGTGGATTTAATCAATATTGGAGAATTTAATGTCACTACAAGTTTTTTTAATACAATTGAAACTGTAAAATTAATTTGGTTTATTCAAGCCTCAGCAATTGTTATTGGCCATGTAATAGCAGTTTTACTTGCACACTCAATTTCTGAAAATTATTTAAAAACAAAATCTTCAGTATTAATAAGCCAGCTTCCTATAAGCATTTTTATGGTTGCATATACTTTTCTTGGTCTATGGATACTTTCAACACCAACTGTGGGTTAATTTTTATTAATTTACTAGACATTAATATCTTTATATATCAGTCTTAAGAATAATTTTATATTTTAATTTATTGGGTGGCTAGTTATGAAAAAAAATTTTAAAAATAATATTACTAGAAGGAAATTAATGAAGGGAGTTGCAGCTGCAGGAAGCATTGCGGCTATGCCTGGTTTTGTAAGATACAGTCAAGCTGCTAGTTCATCTCCAATCAAGATTGGATTCCAAGTTCACAGAACTGGAATTGGAGCAGCTTATGGGAGATGGTATGATAGAACTACACAAGCAGCAGTAAAAATTTTAAATGATGCAGGCGGTGTTAATGGACGCCCAATAGAAATAGTGGCGGAAGATGATGGCACCGATCCAAAAAGGGGTGCCGAAGCACTAGAAAAATTTGCTAACCAACATAATTGTGATGTTGCGTTTGGAACTCTTTTTTCACATGTTGTAATTGGCTCTGCTCCGAGAGCTGGCGAATTAAAACTTCCATACTTTGTTGTTTCAGAGGGTCACCATGTCGCCTCAGGAATGCTGAATAGATATACTCTGCAGCCAGGTATCACCGATGTGAAAAGTCAGGTTCAGGCAATGGCTCCATTTGTAAAGGAGAATGTAGGCAAGAAAGTTACTATGATATATCCAGATTTTGCTTTTGGTCATGATCATAGAGATTATTTTTCAGCTGCATTTGAAGCACAAGGTGGTGAAATTGTTGGAAAGGTTCCAATCCCACCAACTGAATCTAGTTTTTCTAAATACTTTCCAAAAATTCCAAGAGATACAGAAGTCATATATCACGTGATGGTGGGGCCTGCTGTGTTAACTTTTGTTAAAGAGCTAGGTGAGTTTTATGGTTCAAAAAGTCCAAAACTTTTTGGTTTTATTGATAGCCTAGAGGCTGTTGACTTAAATACACCAGGATTGGAATTTTTAGATGGTAGTTATTTCTGGGAAGGAAATCCTAGGTATGCTCAAGCCAATCAGACAGAACATGATAAGTTTTACAGAAATGCTGTTGGAGTTGATGCAAATGGTGCTTCTGTTTCAGACCCTAAAGATGTATCTACTTATGCGCATATGTTTGGTTGTTGGGAAACTTTACATATTATTAAAAAAGGAATGGAAGAATCTGGATACGCAGGACCTGGAGATAGGGCTAAATTAATTGAAGCTGTTGAGAGTATGTCTAATATGCCTTTATCTCAGGCCCATCCTCAAGGAGCCAAAATCTTTAATGGTAAAACTCATCAGACATTTGGACACCAATATATTACCAAGATGACAAATGGAAAGTTGGTTCTAGCTCACACAACATCCATTGAGGATACATTTTATCCTGATGAAGTTGATTATACAAAACAATCATTTTAGTTTTATAATCTAATTCTTATATGGATCTGGGCCCTTATTTACTTTTTGCTTCTTTAGAGGGCCTAGTCCATGCAGCTGTACTATCCCTCATTGCTCTAGGATTGAGTCTAGTCTTTGGAGTTATGAGGATAGTTAATGTAGCGCATGGTGAATTTTTCATGCTTGGAGCCATATTAGCTTGGTGGGTATCAAGCTTTGTTTTAGGTAATCCTGCATTAGGATTTTTATTAGCTCTATTGGTAGCACCTATAATTGCAGGGATAATTGCAATGTTTTCGGATTGGCTAATTCTAAAGCATCTGAAATACGACCCTGAAGCAACGATAATAGCTACAATAGGTATTTTATATATTATTCAACAGGCTGCCCTAATGACATTTGGCCCAGATGCAAGACCGGTCGAGCAACCATTTAATGTTAGGTTAGATTTATATTGGTTTGGATTTTCAGCATATAAATTTTTTGTAATATTTGCTTCTATAATCCTTTTATTATCAGTATGGCTTGTAATGGCTAAAACTAAATTTGGCCTTCTTTTAAGAGCAACTCAATTAGACAGTGAAACAGCTCAGGCATTTGGCATACCTATTTCAACTGTATACAGTCTTGTTTTTGGCGCAGGCGCTGCAATAGCAGCAGTTGGTGCAGTTTTAATAGTTCCAATTCAGCAAGCACATTACTTGATGGGGGGCGAGCCATTACTTTTAGCTTTTATTGTTGTTATTATTGGAGGTTTAGGTAGTCTTCGTGGCACAGTTGCTGCAGCAGTTCTTATAGGTATGAGTGATGGAATAATTTCAGTTTTTTTCTCGCCAACTTTGGCAAAAATATTAGCAACTTTATTAGTTGTATTTGTTTTATTAATAAGGCCCAACGGATTATTTGGAACTGCTAAAGTATGAGAAAAGATTTAATTCTTCATTTTGGAGCATTAGCTATACTGCTATTTCTTGAACTTCTTGGGGTTTTTTCAGACTATCATCAAGGTAATTTTGCTAGAATATTAGTCTTAGCTGCTTATGGAATTGGCTATAATGTTTTATTTGGTTATACAGGTCTTTTAAGTCTTGGCCACGCGCTCTTTTTCTCAGCAGGCCTTTATGCTTCAGGATTATCAATTTATCACTTGGATTATAATGTTGGACAATCTCTAATACTAGCTATTTGCTTTTCAGCCTTTTTTTCTCTGGTAATAGGCTATCTAGCTTTAAGAACTGTTGGTGTTTCCTTTATGATAGTTACACTCATGTTTTCTCAAGTTGGCTATTTATGTATTTTATACTTTGGCGGTATTACAAGAGGGGATGAAGGTATTGTAATTCAACAATCAAGCAGAGTTTTTCTTTCATTGGATTTATCTGATCCAACAATAAGGTACTATGCAGCACTTATAATTTTTTCATTATGTTTAATCTTTAATCTGTGGATAGCAAAAAGTTCTTTTGGAAGAGTGTTGATAGCTATAAGGGAAAATAGTGATAGGGCACTTATGCTAGGTTATAATGTACATTTATACAAATTGTTTGCAGTTATTATCTCAGGAACTATTTCAGGCCTTGCAGGAGCATGCTACGGTATTTTATTCGGTTATGTTGGAGCAAGTTTTGCTGCAGTACCGTACTCAATATTTCCATTGCTATGGGTGTTAATTGGTGGGGTTGGAACCGTTTTAGGACCACTTGTAGGAGCTATTTTTATGTTTTACCTAATTGATTACGCGAGCGATATTACAGATGCTTACATGATTATAGTGGGTATTACTCTTCTAGTAGTTACTTTATATGCCAGAAGAGGTTTATTGGGTGAATTAAGGTATAGGTATTTTAAATGGATACCTTAGATAACATTCTTCTTTATACAGAAAATATTAGTAAGAATTTTCAAGGTATTAAAGCTGTAAATAATGTTAACTTTAAAATTTATAAGAATGAAATAAGGGCTTTAATTGGACCAAATGGTGCTGGGAAAACGACTTTTGTATCTCTACTGTGCGGAAGGATCAATGCCTCTGCGGGAAAAGTGGTTTTTTGTGGAGAAGACATCTCTGACTTACCAGTCTTCGAGAGGATTTCAAATGGGATAGGCTATACTTTTCAAATCACTTCTATTTTTGTTAATTTAACAGTTTACGAAAATGTAGCCCTAGCTATTAGGAAAGATAATTCAAATGGAGAAGAGAATTCAGTTTCTGAAGTTCTTTCTAAAGTTGGCCTTTTAGACCGAATTGAGCAACGAAGTGGTGATTTGAGTTATGGTCACCAAAGACTTCTTGAGTTAGCAATGGGAATGGCTCAAAAACCTAAATTACTGATCCTAGATGAACCAACACAAGGACTATCAGATTCAGAAATTGAAAATTTTAAAAAATTAATAAAGGATATCTCTTCATCAACAACCATTCTTTTGATAGAGCATAATATGGATGTAGTAATGTCTATTGCAGATAATATTTCTGTACTGCATTTTGGTGAAATTATTGCTGACGGTGATAAAGAAACTATTCAAAATGATCCTATCGTGCAAAAAGCTTATTTGGGGGATTGATGCTAAAAGTTGAAAATTTAACATCATATTATTCAAATATAAAAATTCTTAAAAACCTTTCATTTAATTTAGAAAAAGGTAAAGTCCTATGCCTGCTAGGAAGAAATGGTGCAGGCAAAACGACTACCCTCAAGTCTTTAATGGGATTAGTTGATAAAACTGAAGGCAAGATAATCTTTAATGGTGAGAAAATATCAGGAATATCAGCTCATTTAATTCCCCAAAAAGGTATTGGTTACGTACCTCAAGGTAGAAGGCTTTTTTCAGAATTAACTGTAGAAGAAAATCTTGAAATAGGTCTTCTAACTCGAAAGAAAGGTGAAAATATAAAAAACAATGTCTTAACAATGTTTCCAAGACTTAGGGAAAGACTTGATCAAATTTCTGGAACATTATCTGGTGGTGAACAGCAAATGTTAGCTTTAGCAAGAGCACTTTGTATCGAACCTTCACTCTTGCTTTTAGATGAACCCACTGAAGGGTTACAACCTTCAATGATTTCTCTTATAAGAAAGAGTATTTTAGAACTAAAAAAACAAGGTGTTGCAATACTTTTAGTTGAACAAAGAGTAGAGGCTATTTTATCCATAGCTGATGAGATTTTAGTAATTGAAAATGGTTCTATTGTCTACACAGCTGAAGCAAATGAAGTCGTAAAAGATCATAAAAAATTATATAGTTTTTTAGGGGTTTAAACTTAAAGGTCAGAGGTTGTTAATATTTTAACACCTTTACTTTTCATATCATTGAGTGATTTTTCAAAAGATCCATCTAAATCTATTGCCCTACACGCGTCCTGTATAACATTTACGTTATATCCAAGTTTGGCCCCGTCTATCGCAGAAAAATAAACACAAAAATCTAATGCTAGTCCACATAAATAGATTGTATTTACACCTCTAGATTTCAAATATCCATCTAAACCTGTAGGTGTTTTTTGATCATTTTCAAAAAATGCTGAGTAACTATCTATCTCCGGCCTAAAACCTTTTCTAATTATGAGGTCAGCACTATCAGTAATTAATTTTGAATGAAACTTTGAACCTTCAGTACCCTGAATACAGTGATTAGGCCATAACACTTGGAGACCATAAAACATTTCTATTGTTGACAGTGGTTCTTTACCTTCATGATTAGAAGCAAATGATTTATGAGTGCTAGGGTGCCAGTCTTGAGTTATAATTTTAATTTTGAATTGCTCTTGAATTTTATTTGAAATTTCTACTATTTCATCACCTTGATCAACAGCTAATGCACCTCCTGGACAAAAATCATTTTGAATATCTATTAATACTAATGCTGTATCTTCACCAAAATTACTCATAATTCGTTTACCTCACAAAATTATCCTATAATTACATATTCCAACATTTTATTTTTAATTTATAGTGTTAATTTTAATTTAGTATTAAAACTAGTCCTGAAAATATTATTTTTTTAAAAGGAACAATGATGGATGGAGAAGACATTAAATCGATGAAGTTATATAACTTTATTGACAGAGTATATAATGAGTTAAAAGAAATAGGAAAAGAAATTGAAGGCGATTTATCAATTAATGAACTTTCTTCATTCGACCAACTACATTACCACGGAACTGAGTCAATTGATTTTGCAATAGAAAAACTGAATATAAGCAGTAATACAAAAGTATTAGAAATAGGCTCTGGGATTGGAGGGCCTTCAAGATATATAGCAAAAAAAACTGGTGCTAAAGTTACAGCTCTTGAACTCCAAGAAGACCATCATCTTGTTGGGATAGATTTGACAAAAAGATGTGGGTTAGAAAATAATGTAGAGCATTTATGTGGTGATTTTTTAGACTTAAAATTACCAAATGATCAATACGATGCTGTTGTGAGTTGGCTTGCTCTTTACCATATCCCAGAAAGAGATAAATTATTAGAAACATGTATGAATTTACTCAAACCAAAAGGTTATTTTTTTGCGGAGGATTTTGCTTTTCACCAACCCTTCAATGAAAATGAAAAACTAGAACTCTCAAAAGATTTTTTTGCAAATTATATAGTAAGCTATTCAGAATATAGGGATGACTTAGTTAAAGCTGGATTTTCAGAAATTGTAGTAGATGACATGACAACAAGCTGGAGCAATTTTACAAAATCTAGATATGCTGCTTACAAAGACAATATGGAGAGACATACAAGAGTTCATAATAAAGCTATTGTAGAAAACATGCTGTATTTTTATTCTTTTGCCATGAGATATCTAGATGGCGGGAAATTAGGTGGAATTAGAGTTTCAGCAAAGAAATAATTATTTAATTATCAAACTAACGCATTTGAAATGGATTAGACATTGGCTCATCAGAAGTATTGATCCATACAGTTTTTATTCGCGTATAATCATGAATAGCTTGCATTCCACTTTCCCTCCCATAACCAGAGTCTTTATATCCGCCAAATGGTGCAATTGGAGAAACAACCCTGTAAGTATTCACCCAAACAATACCAGCTCTTAAAGCTTTAGTAATTCTTAAAGAGCGAGCACTATTTTTTGTAAATACACCGGCGGCCAGACCATATTTAGTATCATTAGCTAACTGAATTACTTCTTCTTCTGTTTTAAATCTTAAAACACTTAGAACAGGTCCAAACAATTCTGTGTCAACTATTTTTAACTTTTGATCTGAACAGTCAACTATTGTTGGCTCAAAGAACCATCCCTCATTCATATTAGACGGTTTATTTCCACCGTGTAGAATTTTAGCACCTTGATTTTTTGCATTTGAAATTTCACTTTCTATTAATTTTATTTGCCCCAAAGTTGCTAGAGGACCCATTTGTGTCTCATCAAGTAATGGATCACCTAACTTTATATTAGCTGCTAGTAAAGTCATTCTATCCAAAAAATCATCAGCTATGCTTTCTTGAAGATATAATCTTGAACCTGCAACACAACTTTGACCACTCGCACCAAAAATTCCTGCAATTGATCCGTTTACAGCACTCTCAATATCAGCGTCCTCAAAAACAATAAACGGTGACTTTCCTCCTAATTCTAAAGAAACTTCAGCAAAATTCTCAGCTGAATTTCTAATAACATGTCTTGCTGTTGCGGGGCCACCTGTGAAACTTATTCTATGAACGAGAGGATGAGTAGTAAGTGTTTTGCCACATGGATCACCATGACCAGAAATTATATTTACAACGCCAGGCGGAAACCCAGCCTCTTCAATAACCTTTCCAAATTCTAACATTGCAGCAGAGGCATGTTCGGAAGCTTTTAATACAACTGTATTACCTGCAGCTAAAGCTGGTCCAATTTTAACCGCAACTAAAAATAATTGTGAATTCCATGGAACTATAGCCGCGACTACACCAAGTGGCTCTCTTACATTAAATGCATACATATCTGGCTTATCAATTGGAAGTGTTGAGCCTTCAATTTTGTCTGCAAGTCCAGCGTAATAGTGGAAGTATTCTGCAATGTATTTTGCTTGCCAGCGAGTTTCTTTTAATAACTTTCCTGTATCAATTGATTCAATTTTTCCTAATTTCTCTGATTTTTCAGCTAAAAGATCACCTAATTTTCTTAAATACTTACCCCTTTGTGTTGGAGTAATTTTTGACCATTCGCCTTTATTGAAGGCTTTATAAGCAGCTTCGACTGCATTATTCACATCATTTGCTGTAGCTTCTGGGATAAGAGCCCATGACTTGCCTATACTAGGATTTATACTCTCAAATGTGCTGCCATTTTCACTATCAACCCATTTACCATTAACAAACATTTTAAAGGTCTCTAAACTACCCATAGCTACTATCCATAAATTGTTATAATTTCTAACTACCTTTTCAGCACGATTTTTATTCCACGTCAAATAACTTACGTATATAATTTATTAAGATAAATTTCTTTTTGGAGAAAACTTATGCATAAAAAGGTAATTGGAGATCCGGTTGTAATTGGGGGCCGGACTTTATCATTATCAAGGGCAATAAGAGCTGGAGATTTTATTTTTTTAACTGGCCAAGTTCCCTTTAAAAATGGTGAAGTTATGACAGATGGAACTATTGAAGAGCAAACAGAAGTTGTTATAGAAGATATAAAGAAAACACTTCAAACTGCTAACTGCCAATTAATAGACATTGTTAAAGCAATGGTGTGGCTTTCGAAAAGAGAATATTTTCCAGGCTTTAATGAAGTATTTAGTAAATATTTCCCAGTTGATCCTCCGGCAAGATCAGCTGTTGTCAATGAGCTTTTAGTAGATGTCAAAGTAGAAATTGAAGTTATTGCATATAAACCAGAGTGAATTGATGAAAAATATTTTTGTTAAAGGAACTTCAGTAAATTTGGTTTCTGAGAATGGTCCTTATGTAATCCTTATTCATGGTCTTGGACTTAACAAAGATATGTGGGAATGGCAAACAAGGGATCTTTCGAAAAACTATAGTTTAATCACATATGACTTGATAGGCCATGGTGAAAGTAAAGATCCTGAACAAAATTTAAACTTAGAAATATTTTCAGATCAAATTTTTGAAATTATAGAGCATCTCTCTTTAGATAAAATAGCATTAGTTGGTTTTTCACTAGGAGGAATGATTGCTAGAAAATTTGCTCTTAAATATAATGATAGACTTTGGGCTTTAGCAATCTTAAATTCAGCGCATAAAAGAACTAAAAAAGCCAAAGAAGCTGTTCAATTAAGGGTAAATAGCGTGATAGAAAATGGCCCTCAATCAACAATCGAGGATGCTCTTGAAAGATGGTTTACAAAAAACTTTAGAGAAAAAAATCCTATTATTATGGACAGGATTAGGAAATGGGTTTTAGCTAATAAAAAAGAGGTTTATCCAAAAGCATACCAAGTTTTAGTTGATGGTGTAGATGAACTATTACAAACTCCATTATCAATTAATTGCCCTACTTTAGTATTAACAGGTGACGAAGATTTTGGTAACTCTCCTGAAATGTCACAAGAGATCTCAAAACAAATCCTCAAATCTCAATTAGAAATTTTACCTGGAATGAGACATATGGCACTTATTGAAGATTTTCAAAAAGTTAATAAAATCTTGTCAGAATTTCTTTTAGGAACTTTAAATAGTTAAGCTTTGGATAAATATTTATGAAATTTGATACTTTAGAATATAGAAAAGCATTAGGAAAATTTGTTACTGGTGTCACAATAATTACAACATGTGAAAAAGATGGGACACCAAGAGGATTTACTGCTAATTCATTTACATCTGTTTCTTTAGAACCTCCTTTGATTTTAATTTGTATTGGTGACTTCAACGAAGGGTTAGAGTTATTTAAAAACTCAGAATATTTTGCAGTCAATATTTTAAATGAAGCACAAGTTGATATATCTAATTTATTTGCAAAACCTTTAAAAAATAAGTTTGAAGAGATTGAGTGGTCAAATAGTAAATTTGGAGTTCCTATTATCAAGGGAGCACTGGCTTGGCTTGAATGTAAAAATTTTGATCAAAAAAGATCTGGAGATCATTTAATCCTTATTGGCAATGTCAAAAACTTTCATAATGAGGGTGGATATCCACTTGCATATTATAATGGAAATTATATTAGCTTCAATAATGAAACCTCTTTGGTAAATGCTATGGAAAAGGATAGTAAAACAATAATAGGAGCTATAATTGAAAAAAATAATTCAATTTTATTTTTTGATGATAGTAAAAATAATATTTTAAAATTGCCTGTTATTGGTGAAAATGGAGAACCTTCAAACACGACTAAATTGGTAAATAAATATTCTAATATTGGTCTAAAGATTAGCCTTGATTTTGTGTATTCCGTTTATGAGGACAAGAGACTTGATGCAGTTTGTATTTACTATAGAAGCAAAGGTTATGAAACGATACCCAAAGGCTATAAATATGTAAAATTTAATGATATTAATTGGGAAAAAATTAAAGATAAAGCATTAGTGATTATGTTAAAAAGATATATTGAAGAAGCTAATCAAGGAGATTTTGCTGTATACATGGGAAATGAAACCACAGGACTGACCCAAACTCTAAAATGAAGGACAATAAATATGAAACTAGAAATTAGAAAAATTGTTACATTTGAGGAAGAGATTTTTTTCGAAGGTGGAATAAAAGCATCAAAGCCATTGAAATTATTTGGTGTTGCAGCAGTTGTTAAAAATCCTTGGTCAGGGCGTGGTTTTGTTGATGATTTAAAACCTGAAATTAAGGCTTTTGGGCCAATTCTTGGTAAAGAGTTAACAAATCGTATGATAACATTGTCTGGGGGTGGAGACAAAATTGAAGCTTATGGCAAGGCTTGTATGTCAGGTTTAGATTGTGAGATTGAACTATCTTCTGCATTAATTCATACTCTGCACTTTGGAAACTTTTACAGGGATGCAGTTAAAGCCAAAAGCTATCTTGGTTTTACTAATACAAGAGGGCCTGCTAATACTCAAATTCAAATTCCTTTGATGGATAAAAATGATACTGGAAGGAGATCTCACTATTTAACTGTTCAGTTTTCCATTTCAGATGCGCCTGCAAGTGACGAACTAATTGCTGCATTTGGAGGAGCAAATGGTGGCAGGCCTCATCATAGAATTGGAGATAGATATTCAGATCTAGCAGAATTAGGTCATGACATTGATAATCCAGCAGGAGTTTAATTTTTGAAAAGAAATAATTTTTGATGAATAAAGATTTAGATGGTATCCAGGTAGTAACTTTAGAACAAGCAGTCGCTGCACCTTATGCCTCTGGCAAGCTAGCCCAAGCTGGTGCAAGGGTCATTAAGGTTGAGAGAGAAGAAGGCGACTTTGCACGCAAATATGATAACGATGTAAAAGGATTAAGCGCATATTTTGTTTGGTTAAATCATGGCAAAGAATCTGTTTGTCTTAATATTAAAGACTCTAATGATTTAAATATTTTAAAGAAAATAATATCAAAATCTGATATATTTATCCAAAATTTAATGCCTGGTGCAACTAAGAGATTAGGTATTGGAAGTAGTGAACTAAGGTCTATGTATCCCTCTCTAATAACTTGTGATATCAGTGGATATGGACAAGATGGTCCTTACAGTCAAATGAAAGCATATGATTTACTTATTCAGGCTGAGAGTGGTTTAGCAAATATTAATGGTTCACCTGACCAGCCTGGCAGAGTAGGAGTATCTGTGTGCGATATAGCAGCTGGCATGACTTCTTATCAAGCAATACTCCAAGCCTTAATTGGAAGAATTAAAACTGGTTCTGGTAGAGGCATTGAAGTTTCTTTGTTTCATTCACTTGCTGACTGGATGAATGTGCCATATTTGCAAAATTTTTATGGGAATAGAGAAATAAAAAGAGCAGGTTTACATCATGTCACAATAGCTCCATACGGTGTTTATGAATGCAAAAATTCTGAACAAGTATTAATATCTATCCAAAACGAACGTGAATGGAGGTTTTTATGTCTAGATGTTCTTCAAAAACCAGAATTATTTTCTGATGAAAAGTATAATAGTAATACAAAAAGGGTTAATAATCGTTTAGAACTTGATAAAGAAATAAACAATTCTTTTGGAAAATTTGAAAGGAATATAATTTTAGATAAGCTTAAAAATGCTAATATAGCATATGGTCAACTTAGTTCAGTTGAAGATTTAGCAAAACATCCTCAAAGTATTTTTGTAAAAGTTTCTACCTCGGAAGGTGAAATTAAGCTTTTATCTCCCGGAGCTATAGTTAGTGGTGAAGATTTAAATTTTGGATCTGTTCCATTTTTAGGTGAACATACCGAGAGTATTAAAAAAGAATTTAAATAAAAATATCTATGGTTAGCTTAAATATTAAGAAAATTTCAGAACCTCTAATTCCAATGGCTATATCATGGTCTAATGATTATGATGGGAAATATGGTGAAATAATTGATATGTCGCAAGCAATTCCATCCTACCCTCCACATCCAAAATTAATTGAGGAATTTATTAATTCCTCATCAGTAAAATCTCTCCTTAATTATGGTGATATAGAGGGAGAAAAAATTCTAAGAACGAATTATTCAAACCATATAAATCAAAAATATGGAACTAATACTGGTTTTGACCAAATTTTAATAACGTCAGGATGCAATCAGGCCTTTATAGCCTCAATTATTTGTGTAGCAAATGAAGGTGATGAAATAATGATTTCCAATCCAGGATATTTTAGTCATGAATTGTCTTTGAGGATGTTAAATATTAAGCCAAAATATTTTAACTTAAACAGCGAAAAAAACTTTGAAATAGATTTTAGAGATCTAGAAAGTAAAATAACTTCTAAAGTAAAAGCGATAGTTATTGTAAACCCTGGAAACCCAACAGGTTCTTCACAAGATAAAACCGTTTTGGATGAAATTCTTAAATTATGTATTAAAAAGAATAAATATCTTATAATTGATGAAACTTACAGAGATTTTATATATCCAGATAAAGGCGCACCACATAATTTGTTTAGTATACCAAATTGGAATAAAAATTTAATCCAACTTTATAGCTTTTCAAAATCTTGCTGCATTCCAGGGCACCGTCTTGGAGCTATAACAACAGATAAAGGATTAATAAGCCAAATTTCAAAAATTATGGACAATATACAAATTTGTGCTCCTCGTCCTGCACAGCATTCTGTAGCTAAATTTCTTCCTCATCTTGAAAATTTTGTTAATGAAAAGTCTAATGAAATAGAAACTAAAGCAAATTTATTTTCTAAATCTTTATTTACATATTCTAAATGGGAAATTACTTCAATAGGATCTTTTTTTGCTTATGTGAAACACCCTTACAACAATATCAAATGCGATGATATTGCAAAACTTCTAGCTAAAAATTGTGGTTTAATAACTATACCAGGAATTTATTTTGGCAAAAAACAAGAAAACTTTTTAAGAATGTCTATCGCAGGCTTATCATTAAAAGAAATAGCAAATGTAAAATCTAGATTAGAAAAGCTAGAGGAATATATTTAATTAAAAGCTAATTTTTGTCAAACTGAGTTTTATATTTGTTAAGCATATAAATAATAATGTATGGTTATACTTATAAGTTTACTTAAATTTTTTAAATGAACAATGGGGTTCAAAAATGGAAGTTAAATTTTTAGGAGTGAGAGGATCAACAGCAACTCCAGGTAATGAGTTTTCAAAATTTGGTGGAAATACATCTTGCACTGAAATAATTCATAAAGATTTTCAAGTAATTCTTGATGCAGGAACAGGTTTTACAGATATTTCAATTAGAAAAGATGTACCAGTTTTGGTATTATTTAGCCATTTCCATTTTGATCATATTCAAGGGTTGCCTTTTTGCCGTGATCTTTACTCACCCGACACACCTATTTATTTTTCAAGTGCTTTAGTATCAAAAGAAGAACTGAAAGGAATTTTAGGAGGATGTTTTAGTCCACATTATTTTCCAATTGAACTGGTTGAAAATCTTACTCATATACAATATTTGGAATTTAACGAAGCATCAAAAATAATTAAATCTTTTTGTGATGTAAAAAGTATTGATTTAAGGCACCCAGGTGGAGCAACAGGTTATATATTTGAGAATAATACTGGAAAATTTTGTTATTTATTAGACCATGAATACGACGATGAGAGCGCTCCTACAATTATTAATGCTGCAAGAGATGCTGATTTTATCCTTTGGGATGGAATGTTTACTGATGAAGAGCTTAAAATGAGAAAAGGGTGGGGACATTCATCAATATCTCAAGGAGCTGATTTTTTGGTCTCAACAAACGCTAAAAAATTAGCTGTTTGTCATCATAGCCCATACAGAAATGATAAAGAAATGATGATTTTAGAAAGAGATTACGCAAAGAAAAATCTCTTTTTGGCTCGCGAAGGACAAATTATTAAAATTTAGGAAGATTAACTCATATGGAAAAATTAGATTTTAAACAAGGACAATATGTTTTTCGAGCTGGGGATGGAGCTGGCTATTTATTTTTGCTAATTAAAGGTGAAATTGGTATTTTTTTACCAACAAATGAAACTAAAGAACCAAATTTTCCTGTTGGGGAAAATGAAATTTTTGGAGAGATGGGAGTAATTGAAGACAGCTTAAGAAGTGCTGGTGCAAGGTGTATGACTGATTGCACAGTTATCTCATTATCTAAAAAAGAATACGAAAAAAAATTAAATGAGTCTGATCCCTTTATTAAAGGATTACTAAGATTACTATCAATAAGATTAAGGGAAATGTTAAAGCCCAAAACTTTGGGCTCAAAATAAAGGGTGATATTAAATATCACCCTTTACTAATAATTACTTAGTTCTAAGTTTGAGCAATATCATTACTTGTTTATTTTAGGTATCATAAACCAAGCTAATAAAACTAACGCTATACCAATAATAGCCTCGCTGGAAATTATACTAACTAACTCTCCAACGTTTTGAACAACAGATCTAACGTAAGGCCCAGACCCATCACCCAATAGAAGAAAAACTATTACTATAATTAAGACTATTAGTGTTCCAGCTTTGCTTAGCTCCCAAACAAGAGAGCTAAAGCTACGCAAATTTTGGATAATTTTATTGTTCATATGCCTTTAAGCATATTGTGATTGCTCTAGGAACTAAATATCTATCTTTGGAATAACCAAAGAATGATACCCACAGCAACTAAGCCTGGTAACCCTGAACTTCCTAGTTCAGCAACCAATGCTGTGATGTTTCCTACAACACCACCAAAGAATGCCATGTTTCCAGCTCCAACAAGTAATGTTAGAACAATTGCTAAGGCTAATAAAGCCAGACCTAAGTCTGTCAAACCACCAATAGTGCCTTTTGCCTTGTCAATCATGAGTAACCTCCAATTATCGTTATAATAAAAGACTAATTAAAGTCTTAAGATATGCAAATACCAAAGATGAGGTATGTACACCTAGTATAAAAAATAGATTTACATACTATATATGGTATTTGTGTTGTATTTTTGCAACAATTAAAGATGTAAAAAATATGCAAAATTGTTTCTACATAAAGAATACAGAGATTAAAAAAAATAAAGAGATTTTCTTAAAAAAGAAAATTATTTATAATTTTTTTAAAAAAAAACCCCATTTGCATGGGGCTAGTTTAAAGGAGAAAATAATTTGCGTAAATTTAAACTATAAAAGCGTCAAAAAACTGTTAAATTTAAATATCATTTATAAAAGGCAAATTTTGTGCCAACTCTAAAGAAACAAAATAATATTGAACAATGAATAAAAAAATAACTTCTGAAATTTTTAGAGATGATCCTTATAAAAAGGAATGTGAGGCTAAAATTTTAGACTTCGGAGACAATTGGATAATATTAGACCAAACTGTTTTTTATGCTGAAGGGGGCGGTCAACTTGGCGACACTGGATTAATTAAAGCAGGTCAAGAAGAAATACAAATTGAAAATACAATAAAGGAAAATACCTTAATTAAACATATTTTTAATTCCAAATTTGATTTTAAAATTGGAGATAATGTAACCTGTATAATTGACTGGGATAGAAGATACAAATTAATGAAAATGCATACTTCTTTGCATCTATTATGCTCTTTGGTAAATGCTAAAGTTACTGGTGGTTCAGTTGGTGACGGAAAAGGAAGACTGGACTTCAATTTAGATTTCAAGCCCAACAAAGAGGAACTAAAAGATAATTTAAACGATCTTATTCAAGGTAATCATGATATAACTATCTCTTGGATAAGCACACAAGAACTAGACAAAAATCCTAATCTAGTAAAAACAATGTCTGTTCTACCTCCTCGCACTAATGGAACAATTAGAATGGTTCGTATAGGAGATAATATTGATTACCAACCTTGTGGAGGTACGCATGTTAAAAATACTTCCGAAATAGGTTTAGTTGAAATTAACAAGGTTGAAAACAAGGGAAAACTTAATAAAAGAGTTGCTATATCTCTAGTGTAGGCATTTTATTGTCCTAATGATACAATTGTTTGAAACTAAATTAGTAATTGTGTTATGTATTCCTTCGTTTTAATAGGCCTAAGGTTAATACTTATATCATTTTAAGTTATGATTGATCTAAATACAATTTTTACTATTCCAGAAAGCATCCCTCCCTCAATAGTATCAGTAATTATTTTTGTAAGTTTTATTTCTTCTTTTATATCTTCAATTGTGGGCTTTGGAGGTGGCATGTTATTATTAGGTGTCCTAGCTCTTCATCTCCCAGTCACTAAAGCAATACCACTTCACGCAGTAATTCAGCTAGGGTCAAACCTCAACAGATTATTTTTTTTTCGATTTAAAGTAAAATGGAATATTTTCTTACCATTTGCCCTAGGCTGTTTAATTGGGATCCCAGTAGGTGGTTTTTTTTTCTACTCTGTAAATGAAAATTTTTTAAAGATATTAGTAGCTTTTTTTATAACCTTTAACGTCATTAAAAAACTCCCAACCCTAAATAAAAACAAAATGTTTTTAACAGGTGTGATTTCAAGTTTTTTATCAACTATTATTGGTGTAACAGGCTCACTTATATCGAGTGTGGTTCAGTCATTTAATCTCACTAAACCAGAATACATATCTAGCTGTGCATTTTTACTTTTCACTCAGCATATTTGTAAATGTATTTTGTTTAGTCTAATGGGGTTTGCTTTTTATGAGTATATATTATTAATTATATTAGTAATTTTATCTGGGATTTTAGGAACTTTTGCAGGGAAAAATATAATTTATAAAATACCAGATAGATTTCTTAAATTAGGAATAAGGATTTTACTTCTGATGATATCTTTGAATTTATTTATAAATGGTTTAATTAATATACTACCAAGTTTATATTAAGTATTTAGTTTAAAATTAATTTTGATTTACCCTTAGGAGCTTCCAATGAATAAATCGTCATTTTTACTTTTTTCACTCTTAAAAAAATTTTTCCAGTGCTCAATTATAATTTATTTTTTAATTTTGGGCAGTTTAGCTTATGGTGACAATCATATTATAAAGTCCCATGGGATATCCACTTTTGGCGAATTGAAGTATAATTCTGACTTTCGACATTTAGATTATGTCAATCCAAATGCTCCAAAAGGTGGGGAAGTTTCAATATGGGCTTTTGGGTCTTTTGACTCAATGCATCCTTATACGACTAAAGGTAGGTCAGGCAGTCTTTCATCAATCTTTTTTGAAAGCCTTTTAACGGGCACTTCTGATGAAATAGGCTCAGCTTATGGGCTAGTCGCTAAAAGTATGGAGTATCCAAAAGATCGATCATGGGTGATATTTAATATGAGACCAGAGGCAAAGTTTTCGGATAACACTCCTCTAACTGCTGAAGATGTAATGTTTTCTTATAAACTTTTACAAGAAAAAGGTCTTCCATCATTTAGGGCTGTTATTGAGAAAGAGATTGATACAGTCGAAATATTAGGTAAACATAAAATTAAATTTACTTTTAAAAAAGACATTCCAACAAGAGATTTACCTGCATCTGCTGGTTCCCTCCCAATTTTTTCAAAAAACTACTATGAAAAATCAGGAGCAGACTTTGAAGCTTCTACACTTACTCCTGGAATAGGTTCAGGCCCATATATTTTAGATAACCTTGATGTTGGACAAACAATTAATTATAAGAGAAATCCTGAATACTGGGGTGCAAATCTACCAATAAATATTGGAAGAAACAACTTTGACAAAATCAGAGTTGAGTACTTTGCTGATTATAATTCAGCTTTTGAAGGTTTTAAAGGTGGAAGTTATACTTTTAGGACTGAATATATGTCTAAATTATGGGCCACAGGATATGATTTTCCAGCGATTGAAAAAAAATGGGTAACAAAAAAATTATTACCAAGCGGAGATATGGCCCCCGGGCAGTCATTCATAATTAATCTTAGAAAAGATAAATTTAAGGATATAAGAGTAAGAAAAGCTATTGGGCTGATGTTTAATTTTGAATGGTCCAACAAAACACTTTTTTATGATTTATATGCAAGGATAAATTCATTTTGGGAAAACAGTGATATGGCTGCGACAGGAAAACCATCAAAAGATGAACTAATAATTTTAAATTCACTTAAAAATACTCTTCCCTCAGGAATAATTGATAGTGACGTTGCAGAAGTATCTGTTTCATCCACAAAGCAATTAGACAGGAAAAATCTTCGAATGGCATCAAAACTTCTTGATGACGCTGGTTGGGAAGTAGGAGATGATGGATTAAGAAAAAATAAAAATGGAGCTACCCTTGACATAGAAATTCTAAATGATTCACAAGCTTTTACAAGAATTATAGAACCTTTTATCGAGAACCTTAAATCATTAGGGGTCAATGCAGTTCATACAAAAATTGATAATGCCCAAATGACAGAAAGGGAAAGATCATTTGATTTTGATATTGTTACGGGCAATTTTCCAATGTCTTTTACACCTGGTAGTGGGCTAAAACAATACTTTGGATCTGAAACAGCTGATGTTTCAATTTTTAATAAAGCAGGTATTAAGAGCGAAGTTATAGATGAATTAATTGAAGTGGTGATGGCTGCAAAAACAAGAGATGAATTGAAGGTTGCTGTCAAAACATTAGACCGCGTTTTAAGATCTTATTATTTTTGGATACCTCAATGGTTTAAGGATGTTCATACAGTTGCATACTATGATTATTATGAGCATCCTGAAAATCTACCTCCTTATGATATGGGTTTGCTTGATTTTTGGTGGATAAATAATGAAAAATATAATGAGTTAAAAAACAAAGGTGCATTTTAATACATACCAAATAAAATGACATCGTATATTTTAAGAAGGCTATTATTAATAATTCCAACTTTATTTGGAATTATACTAATAAATTTTTTTCTTATACAATTTGTCCCTGGCGGCCCAATCGAACAAATTTTGGCTGAACTACAGGGCAAAAACAACGTTTTCGAAAGTATTGCTGGCGGCTCTGAAAATAACGACCTCAATAATGATTTTCAAAATAATCAAAGCAATTCCTTTTCGGAAAAGTATATAGGTGCAAGAGGACTACCAGATGACTTTATAATTGAGTTAGAGAAACAATTTGGTTTCGATAAACCTCCTATTGAAAGATTTTTCAAAATGATTTGGAGCTATATTTGTTTTGATTTTGGAGAAAGTTATTTTAGATCAATCAGCGTTTTTGATTTAGTTATTGAAAAACTTCCTGTTTCAATTAGCTTAGGCCTTTGGACAACCTTATTAGCATATTTTATTTCTATTCCACTTGGAATAAAAAAAGCAGTTAATGATGGTAGTAGATTTGATACATGGACGTCTGGTGCAATAATAGTTGGGTATGCAATACCAGGATTTTTATTTGCAATTCTTCTTCTTGTTTTATTTTCGGGTGGTTCTTATCTTCAAATATTTCCAATTAGGGGCCTCACATCTGACAATTGGGATACTCTATCTGCTTCAGGGAAGGTTTTAGATTATTTTTGGCATATTACTTTACCGGTAATAGCGTCCTCGATTGCAGGTTTTGCAACTTTAACACTACTGACAAAGAACTCATTTTTAGATGAAATAAACAAACAGTATGTTTTAACTGCAAAAGCTAAGGGCCTATCTGAGAAAAAAGTTTTGTATAGTCACATTTTTCGAAATGCCATGCTTATTGTGATTGCAGGTTTTCCTGGTGCATTTTTAAGTGTATTTTTTGGAGCTTCTCTAATAATCGAGACAATATTTTCACTCGACGGGCTAGGAAGAATGGGCTTTGAGGCTACTGTTGCAAGAGACTATCCAGTTATTTTTGCTACATTGTATGTTTTTGGATTAATAGGACTTTTGATTGGAATACTCTCTGATTTAATGTATGTATGGATTGATCCAAGAATTGATTTTGAATCAAGAGAAAATTAATGTTTGATTCATATTTATCAAAGAGACGCTTTCAAAACTTTAAGTCAAATAAAAGAGCTTACTGGTCACTTATAATATTTTGTTCTCTATTTTTTATATCTCTTTTTTCAGAAATTATAGCCAATGAGAGGCCTTTACTAGTTAAATTTCAAAATAATTATTATTTTCCTTTTATTAATTTTTACTCTGAAGAAACATTTGGAGGGGACTTTAAAACAGAAGCAATTTATAAAGATAAAGAGGTTCAGTGTCTGATAATTTCAGATGGCAACTCCGAATGCTGGGATTATCCAAAAAAGGTAATTAATGAAATAGAAAGTTATCCAGAAAATTCCAACAAAAGCTGGATTATTTGGGCTCCAATTCCATATTCATACAATACAATAAATGACCTTGAACGTGCTGCTCCATCTCCTCCTGATCAAAAACACTGGCTTGGAACAGATGATACTTCAAGAGATGTTTTAGCAAGAATACTATATGGATTTAGATTATCAGTTTTTTTTGCAATTGTTGTTACTCTTATCTCTTCTATTATTGGAATTGCTGCAGGGGCTATTCAAGGTTTTTTTGGTGGTTGGATAGATCTAATTTTTCAAAGATTGATTGAAGTTTGGGGGGCAACCCCTTCTTTATATATTATCATAATTGTAGCTGCTATTCTTCAAATGAATTTTTGGCTTCTTGTCCTTCTTTTGTCTTTGTTTTCATGGACAGCCTTAGTAGGAGTTGTAAGAGCGGAATTTTTAAGAGCAAGAAATTTTGAGTATGTAAGAGCCGCAAGAGCACTTGGCGTTTCAAATTTTGTCATTATGTACCGTCATATATTACCTAATGCAATGGTAGCAACAATAACTATGTTACCGTTTATAATAACTGGATCTATTGGGTCACTTGCTGCATTGGATTTTATTGGTTACGGCTTACCCTCTTCTTATCCTTCTTTGGGAGAGTTAACTTTACAAGCAAAAAATAACTTGCAAGCACCGTGGTTAGGTTTTTCAGCGTTTATTACTTTTGCATTAATGCTATCATTATTAGTTTTTATATTTGAGGGAATTAGAGATGCTTTTGATCCAAGAAAGATTTTTAAATGAGTGATACTGTTTTATCAGTTAGCAACTTATCTATTAGCTTTAAAAATAATTCTGACAGCAAAACTGTTTTAATTAATTCAAATTTCAAAATTAAAAGAGGCACTACACTTTCTTTAGTCGGTGAAAGTGGATCTGGAAAATCTATTACCTCCTTAGCCCTAGTATCGCTGTTACCTTTAAATGCATCTATAGTTGGCTCAATAAATTTCAATGGCGAAGAACTTATAGGATTAAGCGAAATTGAATTACAAAAAATTCGAGGTAATAAAATTAGTTTCATTTTTCAAGAACCTATGACATCTCTTAACCCTCTTCATACAATTGAAAAACAAATTGGAGAAAGTTTAAGTTTTCATCAAAATTTATCTGGGATTGAAAAAACACAAAAAGTTATTGAGTTATTGGAAAAGGTAAAAATTCCTAACGCTCACACAAGACTAAAAGATTACCCTCACCAATTATCTGGCGGACAAAAACAGCGAGTAATGATTGCAATAGCACTTGCTAACAAACCAGATTTACTAATTGCTGATGAGCCAACAACTTCTTTAGATGTAACTATAGAAAAAGAAATAATTGACCTTTTAATGGAGATTAAATCAACTGAAAAAATGTCAATTTTATTTATAACCCACAACCTTCGTATAGTGAAACAAATTTCAGATTATGTTTGTGTAATGCAAAATGGTAAAATAATTGAACAGGGATCTACACAAGAAATTTTTGAATCACCAAAATCTAATTATACAAAAAAACTTTTAAACTCTTCACCTAAAGGCTTTAGAAAAAATAATTCAGAAAGAATCTCAAGAATTTTAAATGTTGAAAATTTGAAAGTTTGGTTTCCTATTAAACGTGGCTTCTTAAGAAGAACAAAAGGCTTTATCAAGGCAGTAGACCAAATTTCATTTGATCTTATGGAAGAGGAAACTCTTGGAATAGTTGGTGAAAGTGGATCTGGAAAAACATCACTTGCATTAGCTATACTTAAATTAATCAATTCAGAAGGATCAATTACTTTCCAAAACCAGAATTTACAAAACTTAAAAAGTAGAAACTTACTTACATTTCGGAAAAATGCTCAAATAATCTTCCAAGACCCTTACGGCTCTCTTTCACCAAAAATGAACATTGAAGCTATTGTTGGTGAAGGTTTGGATGTTCACGAAAAAATATCCAAATCTAAAAGAAAAGAAATGATCTTACAAATCTTAAATGAAGTTGGACTAGTTGAAGATATGATTACTAGATACCCTCATGAATTTTCTGGTGGGCAAAGACAAAGAATTGCAATTGCAAGAGCATTAATTTTAAAACCTAAACTCCTTATACTAGACGAGCCTACTTCTGCACTTGATGTTTCTGTTCAATCACAAGTGATAAATTTGTTAAAAATAATCCAAAACAAATATTCTTTATCGTATATTTTCATTAGCCATGACATTGCGCTAATTAAGTCTATGTGTGATAAAATTATCATTATGAAAGATGGTATTATTGTTGAGTCAGGCGAAACTAAAAACTTATTTTCAAAGCCAAAAAAAAATTACACTAAGGAACTTATTGTTTCATCTAACCTTAAATAAAAATCAATGATAGACTTGATATGCAATAAACGCATACTAAGTATTTATTATTAATAATTATTAATTTTATTCTTATTTATTAGTTATAGTCATGAAGTGGGATAGACTCAGATTATTTAATGTAGTAGCACAAGCAAAAAGTCTTACTGACTCAGCTGCACTTTTGAACATAAGTCAGTCTGCTTTGAGTAGACAAATGCAATCACTTGAACATGAAGTAGGTAATAGATTGTTTGTTCGTAGGTCTCGAGGTATAGAATTGACTTCTGCTGGCATTCAAGTAGCGGAAGCAGCAAGAAAACTATCTCAAAGCATTGAAGACGTTAATCAAAAATTAATTTCTGATAAAACAATCCCCAGTGGAAAACTAAGAGTGTATGCAACAAATGCATTTGGCTCACTATGGCTTGCTCCTAGGATGGGATCATTTTTAGATAAATATCCTGATATATCTCTAGCGTTAAGTTTACGTGACGCAGAACCTAAAGTTTCTCCATCACAACCTCATGCTGAAATCAGGATGACACCTATTAAAACTCAAGATTATATACAAATAAAATTAGCTACATTTCAATATAAAATTTTTGCTTCTACACATTATTTGAAAACTTATGGAGTTCCAGCAAGTGAAAAAGAGTTGGATAGCCACAAGATTATTTCTTATGGTGAGGACGCACAACCACCTTTGGATAAAAGAAGATTAAACTGGCTATTATGGCAAGGAAAAGAAATCAATCCTAGAAATCCATACCTAGAGATAAGCAGTATCTATGGTCTTGCTAAATGTGTTGAAGCCGGTCTAGGTATAGCAAGCTTACCTGGGTGGATGAATGAAGAAACCAATAACCTATTTGAAATACTAAAAGATCTAAATGGACCTAAATTAGATATTAGTTTTTGTTACCATGAACAAATGAGGGATGATTCAAGAATAATCGCATTAAAAGACTATTTGCAACATTTAATAAGAGAAGACTTAAGCAAATTTTCGAATACGTTATAATCTTTTATTTTCAACTTCTTTCCATGTAGGTAAAGTGTCATTTTTACTTGGGGTCGCTTCATATACTCCTCTGGCTATTGCTCGAGACAAACAGATTGATGCAGCATGACCAATATTATAAATATCATTTTGTTCAATTTTTGTTTTTATTCTAGCTGTTGATACTGAAAATACTAAATCTCCGTCATAAGGAGTATGTGAAGGCACAATTGCTCTAGAAATACCATCATGTGCAGCAACACTTACTCTTCTTAACTCTACCTTTGATAAGTCCAAATCAGTCGCAACAATAGCTATGGTTGTATTCTTTATTGAAAAACTATCCTTCCTATTATCATCTCCTCTAAAATATTCAGAAAAAATTTTGCTAGGGAATTCAAAACTTTTTCCTCCAAATTCTTTATTTACCTCATAAGGCGATGCCCAAAAAGAGTTAGTTCCCTCAGTTACAACAGAACCACTAGGGTTAACTGCTACCAGAGCACCTACAGTAACTCCGTTGCTTAAAACTATTGAAGCTGAACCAAGTCCACCCTTTAAATTATTAGTAGTTGCTCCATGACCTGCTCCAAACGTTCCAAGCTTAAAGTCTACACCTTTGTTATTATAAGCTGATTTTCCTAGATTTTTGTAAAGATTATTATGCCAATCATCATTGCCACCATTAATTAAATCAAAAAGAATAGCTGCAGGCACAATTGGGACATTAACGTTTCCAACCTCATAGCCTTTTTTTTTATTTTTTAAACATTCAACCACACCTGACGCAGCATCAAGACCAAATGCAGAACCACCAGACAGAACGATTGCATCAACCTTATTTACTAACTTATCACTCTCCAAAAGATCTGTTTCTCTTGTACCTGGCGCACCTCCTAAAACTGACACCGAAGCAGCAAATCTCTCATCTGATGTAAGCACTGATACACCAGTTTTCACTTCATCATCATGAGAATTACCAACTAAAATGCCTTTAACATCCGTTATGAGATTTTTTTTTCCGATAATCATAACATTCTTATATCTATATACATCTACCGCCATCAACTTCTAAAGCAACACCAGTAATCATATTTGCTTTTTCAGAGCATAAAAAAACTGCAGCATTCCCCATATCTTCTGGAGTTGAAAACCGACCCAATGGAATTGTCGATAAGAATTTTGCACGAATTTCAGGCGTATCTTCTCCCATAAATTTTTTCAATAAAGGTGTTTCTCCAGCAACTGGATTTATTGCATTCACTCTTATATTATATGGTGCGAGTTCTACAGCTAGTGACTTAGTCGCAGTAATCATCCATCCTTTAGTTGCATTATACCATGTTAATTTCGGTCTAGGACTAATTCCTGCAGTAGAGGCAATATTTAAAATTACACCAGATTTAACTTCTTTCATCTTTGGAATAAAAGCTTTTGTTATCAGAAAAACTGATTTTACATTTACATTCAATACTTTTTCAAATTCATCTAAAGAAATATTTTCTACAAAATCAGGAAGGTGTGTGATGCCTGCATTATTTACTAATATATCTGGATCTCCAATAGTAAGTTTTGTCTGTTTCTTTAAGTTTTCGATGCTTTCCTCATTAGATACATCTGTTTCAATCGAAAATGCATTACTTCCTAATTTTTGTGCCTGTTCATCAGCTAAAGTTTTGTTTTGATCCGCAATTACTACCTTAGCACCATTATTTAAAAATTTTTTTACAATTCCTAGACCAAATCCAGAGGCACCACCTGTTACAATAACTTTTTTATCTAATAATTCCATATATTACCCATGATTCACTGCAACCGTCTTGATGACCGAAAAACCTTTTAATGCCTCAAAACCTTTCTCTCTACCAAAACCAGAATGACCAACTCCACCAAATGGCAATTCAACACCACCTCCTGCACCATAATTATTTATAAAAACTTGGCCAGCTTTCAATTGTTTTGCCATCCGCATTTGACGCGAACCATCTTTTGTCCAAATACCAGCCACGAGACCAAATTTTGTTCCATTTGCAATTCTTATAGCCTCTTCCTCATCTTTAAATGGAATTAAAACTTGAACAGGACCAAAAATCTCTTCTTGAGCTAAAACATGGTCCGGTTGAACATTGCCAAAAAGTGATGGCAAAACAAAATTTCCTTTTTCAAATTCATTGTTTTCAAGACTTAATTTAACTAATTGTTTCAAGTCTTCACCTAAACTTAAATATTTTTTAACTCTTTCAGCCTGTTTTTTTGAAATCAAAGGACCAAGATCATAATCTTGAATTGCAGGTCCAATTGATAAATTTTTATATTCTTTAACTAATAAATTCTCAACTTTTGAGTAAATTGAGTCTTGAACCAAAATCCTTGAAGATGCAGAACATGTTTGACCTGCATTCTGCAGACCAGCCTTCAACAAAAAAGGAATTGCTTTTTTAATATCAGCATCCTCAAATAAAATCTGAGGTGATTTACCTCCTAGCTCTAGTGTTACAGGTACAATATTTTTTGATGCATTTTGTTGAATTTTTGAGCCTACTTCGACAGAACCTGTAAATGAAATATGGTTAATACCAGGATGATTGCTTAAGTATTCGCCTGCTTCATTTCCATATCCTGGAACAATATTTATTACACCTTTAGGAAGACCTGCCTCACGACAAATTTCACCAAATGCAAGAGCTGTAATGCAAGCATCCTCTGATGGTTTCAATACTACAGCATTACCCATTGCTAACGCACCAACAACTGATCTACCGATTATTTGCATTGGATAATTCCATGGGATGATATGTCCAGTTACACCATGTGGTTCTCTTAAAGTATAGACTGTATAGCCATTTTGGTAAGGAATAGTTTCACCATGAATTTTATCAACAGCTCCAGAGTAAAACTCAAGGTATCTAGCTAAAGCGCTGGCATCTGCTTTAGATTGTGTCAGCGGTTTACCAACATCTAACGACTCAATTTTTGCTAATCGATCAATTTTATCTTGAACAAGCAAACCAATTTTATTGAGAATTCTTCCTCTTTCTAAAGATGAAAAACTACCCCAATTTGAGCTTAGGGAATTCTGTGCAGCTTGCACTGCTAAATTTACGTCTGATTTATTTGATCTTGGGATTTTGCATATTGGAGAATTATTTGAAGGATCAAACAATTCAATATATTTCTTTGACACAGGTTTTTCCCAGGCTCCATCAATAAAACATTTTGTTGTATCAAACCAAATTAATTCTTTTAGCAATTCTTGACTATTCATTGTTATGTCAGCCTTCTAAGTGAACTTTCAAGATTTGGTGAGGAAGCAATAAGAGACTTAGTATAAGCATGTGACGGTGAATTAAATATATCTTTTGTATTGCCTGACTCGACAATTTGACCTGATTTCATAACTAATACTCTGCTAGTAATAGATTTTACCAAAGATAAATCGTGACTTATAAATAAATATGATAGTCCATAGCTTTCTGACAATTCAACAAGTAAATCTAATATTTGAGCTCTTATTGAAACATCTAAAGCTGAAACAGCTTCATCCAGAATAATAAGTTTTGGTTTAAGAATTAATGATCTGGCAATTGCTATTCTTTGTCTTTGGCCTCCAGAGAACTCATGAATAAATTTTTTATGATCTTCTGCATTTAGTCCAACACGCTCAAGCAATTCTTTAACTATGTTTAATTTCTCATAATCTGATATTTGTGATTGTTCTAAATAAAGTGGTTCTGAAATTAATTTCAATACATTATGCCTTGGATTGAACGAGCCATAAGGGTCTTGAAATACGACTTGCAATTTTTTTCTTATGTTTTTACTGACATTAGAAGCCTTAATTTCATCACCTTCTAAAATTATTTTTCCATTTATTATGGGATCTAATCCCAAAATCGCTCTTGTAATTGTAGATTTGCCACAACCACTCTCACCCACTAGCCCAACATTTTCATTATAATTAATTGAAAAGGAAACATTTTTTACAGCTTTAAATACTTTTTTCTCACCAAAAAATCGGAATGAATTATCACTGTAATGTCTACTTATGTTATCAACTTTTAGCAAAGTTTGATTTGAAATTTTCTTGTTTAAGTTTTTTGATTTGTAGTTACTGGCTTTTAACAAATTTTTACTATAATCATTTTTAAGGCCATTTTTTAAAATATTGATTTTACCTCTCTCAACAATTTCTCCATTTCTCATTATAATTATTTTATCAGCCATTTCAGCGATTACAGACAAATCATGTGTAATCATTATCAAACATATATTGTCTTCTATAACTAATTTTTTTAATAATTTTATTAGCTTAGCTTGTGTAGTCACATCTAATGCAGTTGATGGTTCATCTGCAATAATTAACTTCGGCTTTATTGCTATCGCCATTGCAATAACCACCCTTTGTCTTTGTCCTCCTGAAAGTTCAAATGGGTATCTAGTTGATGGAAAATCAGTTTGAGGCAATCCTACACGATCTAATATTGTTGCTGCAGAATTTAATGCATCAAATTTATTAATTTTTTTATGAATTCTAATTACTTCTGAGACTTGTTCACCAATAGTTTTCAAGGGGTTCAAAGCCGTCATAGGTTCCTGGAAAATAAAACCTATATCTCTTCCTCTTATAGTGCACATTTCCTCTTCGGAAGTTTCTAATAGATTCTTATTCTGAAGAATGATTTCACCTGTAACAGAAGAACCAAAAGGCAGTAATTTAATTATAGAATTAGCAGTCATAGATTTACCAGAGCCACTTTCACCTATTATACCTAAAATTTCCCCTGCTTTGCCTTCAAAACTCAATCCTTTTAGAATTTCTTTTTCATGAATGCTGAGATTTAAATTATTAACTTTTATAAGGTTCATGAATTTGAAACTTTCAATTTTGGGTCAAAATAATCCCTTAGTCCGTCACCCATCAAATTTAGTCCTAAAACAGTTATTACGATAAATAAACCCGGGAAAATGGCCATATGAGGGGCAATAGAAATCATTGTTTGACTATCAGCTAACATTCTTCCTAAGCTTGGGATTGGTGGTTGAGCTCCCAAGCCCACATATGACAAAGCTGCCTCTGCTAAAATACCAAGGGAAAACTGAATGGTTGCTTGAACAATAAGTAAATTTAAAATATTTGGGATAATATGTTCTATAGAAATTAAAATAGTACCTTTCCCAGATACTTGAGCTGCTAGAATATATTCCTTTGACCATTGTGTTAATGCAGCACCTCTGGCGACCCTAGCAAAAACTGGTATATTAAAAATTCCTATAGCTATAATTGCATTAAATGCTCCAGGACCTAAAACTGCGGTAATCAAAATTGCAATTATAAGCGCTGGAAATGCAAAGATTAAATCATTAAACCTCATTACAAGATCATCAAAAAATGTTCCTCTTTTTGCTGCTGCTATTAACCCCAAAGGTAAACCGAATAATATACCGATACCGACTGCAACCATTGCAACAGCAATTGAAGTTTGGGTCCCAACCATAATCATTGAGAGTATATCCCGGCCAAAATGATCAGTACCCAAAAAATGATTATATGAAGGTGTTTTAAACCTATTACTGATCTCTAGTGATGTAACATCATAAGGTGTCCAAAAGAATGATACTATTGCAAGAAGAAAGACAAATAAAACACAAATACTACCCACCCAAAAACTAAAGGATAGATTTGACAGATTTTTATTTTTTAATAGAGGCATCATAAAATTGAAGACCTCAATCTTGGATCTACAATTACATAGGCAATATCAACTATGAAAGTTACTAGAACAACGGAAAAAACCAGAAGCATTATAACTGACTCAACAACAATTATATCTCTTTGAGCAATGCTCTGAAATATTAGCCTGCCTAAGCCAGGCAGAAAAAAAACATTTTCAATTATTATGGCTCCAGCCATTAGAAAAGAGAATTGTAACCCTATAATTGTTAGAACGGGTATTAAAGCATTTCTTATACCGTGGCTTATCAAAGCTTTTTTAAAAGATAAACCCTTTGCCCTTGCTGTTTTCATAAAGTCTTCACTAAGAATATCAATTAATGAAGAACGCATAACTCTTGCTAGTATAGATGCTTGAGGAAGAGCTAAAGCAATTGCTGGTAGAGTTAAAGATTTTAAACCTAAGATTATTCCATCCTCCCATCCAGCAAAACCACCTGCAGAAAACCACCTTAAAATTATTGCAAATAAGTAAACTAGTAACATTGCAAACCAAAAGTTTGGAATTGCAATACCAATTTGTGTAAATCCCATTATTGAGAAATCAAGAATTTTACCTCTATTAGCCGCAGCAAAAATACCTACAGGTAGAGCTATAATTGTTGACAATAAAAGAGCGTAAATTGCTAAAGGCAATGATACCCATAAGCGTTCACCGACCATTTCAATAACTGGAGATCTATAGGTATATGAAACGCCAAAATCACCAATTAGCATGCCCTTAACCCAAATCAAATATCTTTCAAATTTGGGTTTATCTAATCCCAACTCCTTCTTAAGAGCAATAACTGTATCCTCTTGGGCATTAATACCAAGCATATAAGATGCAGGGTCACCAGGTATTATTTCAAGTGACACAAATATGATTATTGAAGCAAAGACCAGTGTAAAAAAAAGAGTAACTACTCTTCTAAAAAAATACTCAAGCATTTATAAAAACCAAGAGGGGTGCAAAATGCACCCCTACAAAGTTTGTTTAATTGTCCCAGTAAACTGCAGTTAAGTCAGTAGCTTGTGTGGGCGAATTCTTCCACATTCCAATAACTTTTGAATTTACTACACTTAACTGTGCTCTCTGAAATAGATACCCGTTGACATAGTCATCTGCAATTATTTTTTGAGCATTCTTCATAAGACTTGTTCTTTGAACAGGATTAGTCTCAGCAGTTAAATCTTCAATGACTTTTTGGAATTCTTTGCTATCATATTGAAAATAATACTCAGGTCTTGCATAAATCCCAATATCAAATGGTTCTGTATGTGAGACAATGGTGAGACCATAATCTTTTCCACGAAATACTTCTTCTAACCATTGAGCCCACTCAAGATTTGATATTTCTACATTAATTCCAACATCTCTGAGCTGAGAAGCTATAATCTCACCGCCCTTTCTAGCGTAAGCAGGAGGAGGCAACTTTAAAGTAGTTGTAAATCCATCAGGAAACCCAGCTTCTGAAAGTAGTTTTTTTGAAAGCTCAGGATCATATTGAGATTGGCCAGTTAAATCAACGTATGCTGGATGGTGAGGTGCAAAGTGAGTTCCAATAGGCGTGCCATATCCAAACATTGCGCCATCAATTATAGCTTTTCTATCTATTGCGTGGGCAAGAGCTTTTCTTACTTTCAAATTATTAAACGGCTCCATTTTATTATTTGTTGAAAGGATAGTTTCTCCTTCATTTGAACCTATTAAAACCTTGAACCTGGAGTCTGCTTCAAATTGCACAAGATTTTCAGGAGCTGGAAAACTTTTAAATACATCTACATCCTCAGCCATCATTGCTGCAAAAGCAGCTGACGGGTCAGATATAAATTTGAATGTAGCTTTTTCTAATTTTGCTGGCGCTCCCCAGTAAGAATTATTCTTCTTTAATTCAATCCTATCACCCTGAACCCAGTTATCAAAAACAAAAGCACCAGTTCCTACAGGATTTTGTTTTATATTTTCAATGCTATCTTCAGAAACGATAACTGCATCACCCCATGCTAAATTGAATAAAAAATTACCATTTGGTTTGTCTAATACTACTTGTACTTTATGACTATCAATAACATTAACGTCAGTTATTCCAGCAAATAGTGCTTTCTGAGCATTAGTAGTATCTTCAGCTCTTGCCCTATCAAGTGAAAACTTAACATCATTTGCGTCCATATCACTTCCATCATGATATTTGACACCTTTATGAAGATGGAAAGTATAAGTTGTTCCATCTGATGAAACATCCCATGATTTTGCAAGGCCAGGTATTATCGAACCATCAGATGCAAATCGTGTTAATCCCTCAAATACATTTGAATAAAGAACCTGATCAATTGCACCAGCAGCTGCACCTGTTGGGTCAAGATGTGGCGGTTCTAATTGCAAACCTACTGTCAAATCAGTTTTAGATGCAAATGCATTAACCGAGAAAACAATTGGAATAACTAATAATACAAAAAATATATTTTTAAAAAATTTCATTTTTTCCCCCTTTTTTTTAATCATGATCTTAAATTGCAAAATATTTCAAGCTAAATAAGCATCTTTTCCAAAGAAAGTGCCATAACTTTGGCACTATCAAGCATATCATTGACTGATATATACTCATCTGGTTGATGAGCTAAGTCTAGTATACCTGGACCGTATGCAACACAGTTTTTAAGTTTGCCAATTCTCTCAATGTGCTTCTGATCATATGTTCCTGGAGAAATTACATAGTCAGGATTGACACCAAGAATTTCTTTAATTGAACTTGTTAATTCACTTACTAAGCGAGAGTTTTTGTCTGTCATAGTTGGTATAACTTCATGTAAATCTGTAATTTTATATGAAAAATTTTCTCTCTTGTTTTCAAGGTTTTTCAAAATATCATCAATATCCTTTTTTACTTTTTGGATTTCTTCTTCGATTAAAAATCTCCTGTCAATCACAATTTTGCAATTATCAGCGACAACTGGGGCAGGATAGCCACTAAAACCTTTTTCTTGTTCAGCTTCTCCTCCATGAATAGAATTGATATTCATTGTTGAAGATTTTGCTCCTTCAGGAACTACTGGCATATTAGTTTTTATTGTCTTAAGTTTTGGATATAATTTTTCTTCAAACTCTTTAAGAACAGCTCCCATATGCCGAATTGCACTGTCTCCCAGAAATGGCATTGATCCATGAGCAATTTTTCCAAAAGTTTCAATTTCAGCCCACCACACTCCTCTATGCCCCAGACATATTCTATCTTTGTTTAGAGGCTCAGGTATAATCACACTTGAGATTCTGTCTGGTGAAAAATAACCTTCATTTGCAAGAAAAGCCACTCCTCCATATCCACCTGTTTCTTCATCTGCAGTAAAAGAGAGTTCAATTCTTCCTGAATAATTAGGACTAACAGCAACAAAACACTCAACGGCAATTATTGATGCTGCAATTCCTCCTTTCATGTCACAAGCACCTCTACCATAAATTAAACCGTCAATATATTTGCCCTCAAAAGGATCAACTGACCAATAATTGCCAGTTTCAACAACATCAGTATGACCATTAAAATGAATTGTATTTCCTTTATTAATACCATCTTTGAAGCATACTAAATTCCATCTGGGATATTTATTACTATCTCCAGGGGTATCGTATGCTCTAATCAGTTTTGTCTCAAACCTACTTTTTTCCATCCTTTGCTTTAAAAATTCACAAATTTCAAGATAGTTATTGCCAGGAGGATTCAAGGTCGGAATTCTGATAAGTTTTTGTGTTAAATCAATCAAATCATCTTTTCGTTTTTCTATTTCATTTAGAAGATTTTCAGATTTGATGTTCATTAGTATTCCAAATAAATTTCTACAAACTGCAAATGAATTTGACTTTAGTGAAGATTAAAATTTAATTTTAAGTCTAATAGGAGAAAATAATTTTTTTGTCATGTGTCAAACTTGGGATTTTATTTCTGACTAATTCAACTTCATCTAAGTCAATTTCTGCATATGTAACACTTCTTTTATCTCCTCCATCTGAGATGATTTCACCCCAAGGATTTACAATTAAAGAATGTCCATAGCCCCCTCCTCCTCCTTGTATCTCTCCGATTGCTCCAGGCGAAACTATAAACACACCATTTTCAATTGCCCTTGCTCTATTTAAAACATGCCAATGTGCTTCTCCAGTTTTTTGAGTAAAAACTGCAGGAATAAAAATTATCTGCGCACCAGCCTTAGCTAATTCTCTATACAAATAGGGAAATCGAATATCATAGCAAACAGTCTGACCTAAAATACCAAACTTTGTTTTACAAACATTTACTTTTTCACCTCCAGAAACTGCATTACTTTCTCTATATTTTTCTGTTTCAGATAAATCAACATCAAACAAATGGACTTTGTCGTATCTGTTTATAATAAGACCATTGTCATCAATAATGAAGCTTCTGTTAAAGATTTTACCCTCAGAATTTAATATAGCTATTGAACCGACAAGAATAAAAATTTGATTTGATTTTGCGTAATTTTTTAATTCATTTAGAACTAAGTGTTCATCCTCATTTGAAGAAGGAGGCTTTAACAAACCATTCTCAGTCTTCAATCCTCCACAATACTCAGGTAATGTAATAAATTTTGCACCTTCATTAACAGCCTCACTTGAAAGGCTGAATATTTCAGACAAAGCAGTTTCATAATCTGGTTTTGGTTCAGTTTGAATGCAGGCAATTTTAAATTTTTTAGACATCTACTACTACTATAAAATAATTTTCATTAACATAAACAAAAATTTACATTTTTTTAAACTTTGATGGAGTTAGCCCAAACTTCCCTCTGAAAGTTTGAGAAAATTGTGAAGAACTTGTGAAGCCAGAAGAAAGCGCAATTTCTGTTATAGATAAATGTGACTGTGAAAGAAGTTTTTGAGATAAATCTAATCTTAAATTCTTATAAAAACTCATTGTTGATTGGTTTAAATATTTTCTAAATAATCTATTTATTTGTCTTGGACTTATACCTACAATAATTGAAATTTCTCGAAGTGATAAAACATTGGAAAGATGATTCTCCATTACTTCTACAACTGACAGTAGTTTCGAATTCTTGACATTATACCTTTCCAAAATACCAGATTTTTGTGGCCCTCCAGATGGCCTAACATCTATGTGCATAAACCAATCACTTACTTTTCTAGCAAAATTTTCTCCGTAATGCTCTGAAATAAGTGTATACATTAGATCTAAAGGAGCTATTCCTCCAGCACAACTAATTCTATTTTGATCAATTACAAATAAAGATTTCTCTAGTGAAACACTAGGCCATGTTTCTTTAAAAGCATCTGAATGCTCCCAGTGCAAGGTCATCCTTTTACCTCTCATAAGACCAGCTTTTGCTATTATAACTGGACCCCCTGAAACACCTCCTAGTGATGATCCTTCCCTAGACTTTTTTCTCAGCCAATCAAAAACTTTGCTATTATTATATGAAAATGGGTCACCGCCTGCACAGACAAAAATAATATCTAATTTTTCTTTTTCGTTCCCTATGATAATAGTATCTATTTTTGCGCCACTAGAGCTAGTTGAAATATTTCTCGAAGAAAGATTTGATATGCTGTAAAGTTTTTTTTCAGATAATAAATTAGCAGCTCTTAGAGGTTCAACTACTGAGGAGTAGGACATAAGAGCGAAACCATCAATTAAAAGCAATCCAATTCTTATCATAAAATGTCCTTTTTTCTAAACTTTATGACTATATATTAAAAGTCAAGAGTGTAAAATTATATAAGTATAATTATTATGAGATATTCTTTATTAAAAATTATCAAAGAGGGCTTAACAGGTAATAAAGGCTGGAGGCCTATTTGGCGCAACCCAGAACCTAAAAAAAAGTATGATGTTATAATTATTGGAGGTGGCGGACACGGTCTCTCTACTGCTTATTATCTTTCAAATGTTTACGGCATTAATAATGTAGCTGTTCTAGAAAAAGGATGGATTGGTTCAGGTAACATAGGAAGAAACACAACTATTATACGGTCTAATTATATGTTGCCGGGTAATGAACCTTTTTATGAACTATCTTTGAAATTATGGGAAGGACTAGAACAAGACTTTAACTATAACGCCATGATTTCTCAAAGAGGAATTATTAATCTTTTCCACAGTGATGGCCAAAGAGATGCATATGCAAGAAGAGGAAATGCAATGTTGCTCGAAGGAGCAGATGCTGAGCTTCTTGATGAAGAAAGTGTAAGAGACATTTGCCCTTTTCTAGACTTTAATAATGCACGTTTCCCAATAAAGGGTGGCCTCATGCAAAAGCGTGGTGGAACAGTTCGTCACGATGCAGTTGCTTGGGGGTATGCAAGAGGTGCTGACAATAAGGGTGTTGATATAATTCAAAACTGTGAGGTAACAGGTTTCAAAATAGTGAATGGCGTTTGTAGAGGAGTTGAAACAAATTTGGGACCTATTAGTGCAAATAAAATTGCCTCATGTGCAGCTGGTTCATCTAGTCGTGTTATGAGTTTAGCAGGTATAAAATTGCCTATTGAAAGTCATGTACTACAAGCTTTTGTTTCTGAGGGACTAAAGCCTATTCTTCCAAATGTTATCACTTTTGGGGCAGGACATTTTTATGTAAGTCAATCAGATAAAGGAGGCTTGGTATTTGGTGGAGATATCGATGGATATAATAGTTATGCACAAAGAGGAAATCTGCCAGTAGTTGAAGATGTTTGCGAAGGGGGAATGGCATTAATGCCCTTCATAGGAAGAGCGAAACTACTCAGAATGTGGGGTGGTGTTATGGATATGTCTATGGATGGATCACCTTTTATTGATAAAACTCATATCCAAGGACTATATTTCAATGGAGGCTGGTGTTATGGAGGCTTTAAAGCCACACCTGCGAGTGGTTTATGTTATGCTCATCTTCTTGCAACTGACGAACCACATGAAGTTGCAAAAGAATTGACTTTAGACAGATTTATTCATGGTAAAATAATAGATGAAAAGGGAGTGGGCGCACAACCCAACTTGCACTAGTCATGGTAATTAATCATCCTTTATTAGGCCCCAGAGACGCTAGCGAGTTTGTTTACTTAGGAGATGCCTCTCTTATGGATAGACCTAATTGGTTAGATAAAGATGCCGGACAAAAATTTTATAAGTACCAATATTTAAGGGATAATCCTCATTTAGAGCATAAAGAACTATGGTTTCATGAACAGGGTGATAGGTCTTGGCTTATTGTAACAAGAAATATATCAACGCATGAGATATTAACAGTTGAATTAGCTAAGAAGTTCTTTGATAAGGGGGTTTAATTATGAATAAGTTAAACCCAATTGAAGATAATATAATTCAAAAAAATCAATCAAAACAAACTCCTGCAAAACTTGAATTAAATAATCATCAAATAAATAGACTAAAATCAGGTAAAATTTTAAATAATAAAAAAATCTCTTTTAAATTTAATGAAGAAAAACTTCAAGGTTATGAAGGAGATACTCTTTCATCGGCATTACTTGCTAATAACAAAATTGTGGTTGGAAGATCTTTTAAGTACCATAGACCTAGAGGTATTTTTTCTGCCGGCACTGAAGAGCCTAATGCATTACTGGAAATTGGGAAAAATGAATACCAAGAACCAAATGTTAAAGCTACAACAATTAAACTCTTTGAGGGTTTAGAAAGCAGAAGCCAAAACCACCTTGGATCATTAAATTTTGATTTATTAGCAATAAATGATTTTTTACACCCATTCTTAAGCGCTGGCTTTTATTATAAAACATTTATGTGGCCAAAGTCTTTTTGGGAAAAATTTTATGAACCCGCAATAAGGAGGGCAGCAGGTCTTGGGTCGCTCTCTGGGATGCCTGACCCTAGCACTTATGATAAAGGCTTTTTACATTGTGATGTATTAATAGTCGGTGGAGGCCCAGCTGGATTATCAGCAGCACTTGAAGCAGGCCGCGCAAATTTAAAAGTTATAATTGCTGATGATGATTTTTTATTTGGGGGCAGACTAAACTCTGAAAATTTTATAATCGATGACCAAATAGGCTCTGAATGGTCTAAAAAGTCTGTCGAAGAGCTCTCGAATATGAGCAATGTAAGAATAATGCCAAGGACTTCTATTTATGGCTCTTTTGATCATGGAATATTTGGGGGGCTAGAGATTAAATATGATAACTATATCGATCAGATAGGTAAGCCAAGGCAAATTCTATGGAAAATTTATACTAAGTTTGCAATTATTTGTACTGGTTCAACTGAGAGGTCTATAGCTTTTGGAAACAATGATAGACCAGGTATTATGCTTTCTGGTGCAATAAGATCATATGTGAATAGATGGTCTGTTTGCCCAGGCAAAAATGTTGTAATCTTTACTAACAACGATGATGGCTGGAGAACTGCTCAAGATTTAAAAAATAAAAATATAAATATTAAAGCAATTATTGATTCAAGAAAAAATATAAATCTTAATGATAAAGAAATTCCTATTTTCAAAAATACTTCAATCATAGACACCTCAGGTAGAAAGCAAATTTCTTCAGTAACCTTATCAAGTGGCGAGGTTTTAAAATGTGACTGTCTTGGTGTATCTGGGGGTTGGAACCCAAATGTTCATTTAACATGCCATCAAAGAGGAAAGCCTATTTGGGAAAAAAGTATAAATGCTTTTATTCCAGGAAAAACACCAAGTAATATGCTTGTTGCTGGAACTGCAGCTGGCCTTCTACAGCTTGGAGAAAATTTAAAATCCGGACATACAAAAGCACAACAAGTTATTTTAAGTTTAGGATTTAAGTGCTCATCTTCTACCCCACCTAAAGCAGAAAATGAAAGTGCTAACAATTCAAGCTTCTGGCATGTTGGGGCATCAAAAAAACGATCTTGGGTGGACTTACAGAATGACGTTACAACGAAGGATATAAAGATTTCGTATGAGGAAGGTTTTAGATCAGTTGAACATTTGAAAAGATATAGCACACTTGGAATGGCAACAGATCAAGGTAAAACATCTAATATACTAGGTTTAGCTGTTCTTGCTGAGTATTCTGGAAAATCTATTCCAGATACTGGAACTACAATTTTTAGACCTCCATATAATCCTGTTCCAATTGGAGCATTTGCTGGGAGATCTCGTGGAAAGGAGTTTAAACCAGTTCGTTTAACACCCAGCCACAAAGAAGCAGAAAATTTATCTGCAACTTTTGTTGAAGCCGGACTTTGGTTGAGAGCTCAGTGGTATCCATTAAAAGGTGAAACACACTGGAGAGAGAGTGTGGACCGAGAAGTTATCCAAACTAGAAAATCTGTCGGAGTATGCGATGTTACTACTTTAGGTAAAATTGATATTCAAGGCCAAGATGCAGCCGAGTTTTTAGATTGTGTCTATACAAATGGTTTCTCAAAGCTTGATGTTGGCAAAGTAAGGTATGGGCTTATGCTGCGTGAAGACGGAATGGTAATGGATGATGGCACAACTGCACGTTTTGATTTAAACCATTTTGTAATGACCACCACTACAGCAAATGCAGTTAATGTTTTTAGGCATTTAGAATTTTGTCGTCAATGTTTGTATCCAAATTTAGATGTCCATCTTATATCTGCAACTGAACAGTGGGCACAATTTGCTGTTGCAGGCCCTAATAGTCGAAAACTATTAGAGAAAATAATTGATAAAGAATATGATATTTCAAATCTAAATTTCCCTTACATGGGATGTAAAAAAATTACTGTCTGCAATAATATTCCAGCCAGATTATTTAGAATTTCTTTCTCGGGTGAATTGGCCTATGAGATTGCAGTTCCTTCACGATATGGTAATTCTATGTTTAAAGTCCTGATGGATGCTGGATCTGAATTTAATGTCGTGGCGTATGGAACAGAAGCTCTTGGCGTTATGAGAATTGAAAAAGGTCATGCAGCCGGAAATGAGTTAAATGGTCAAACTACAGCTCAAAACTTAGGTCTTGAAAAAATGATGTCAAAAAAGAAAGATTTCGTTGGAAATATATTAGCTAAGAGATCAGAGTTAAATAAAGAGAGCATTGTTAAATTAGTAGGCTTTAAACCAGTAAATAAAGAAATTGAATTAAAAGCAGGAGCACATTTTATTTCATTGGGGAAAGAAACTTGTACTAAAAATGATGAAGGGTGGATGAGTTCAGTAGCATTTTCACCTTCATTAAATCACTCGATAGGGTTAGGCTTTATAAAAAATGGTAATAATAGAATTGGTGAAATTGTAAATGCAGTCGACCCATTACGTAAAAGCAATGTAGAAGTTGAAATAGTTTCTCCTCATTTTTTAGATCCAGAAGGTGAGAGATTACGTGAATAATTTTAATTTAGTTGCAGAACCTCCCCTAGGGTTCAATCAAAAGAAATTTAAAAATTTAATTCTCTTTGAAGAATTAGAGTTTTCTTTAATTTCAGTTTCTTTATCTGATAATCACTACACTTTATTTAAAAAAAATATATTTAAAAGTTTCAAATTGGATCTTCCAAAAGTTGGATCAACAAAAATATCAACTGTTGACAACACTAAAATTATCGCTTTGCAGCCTAATCAATATTTATTTATGTATAAAAGAATTTCTGATTTTCCTGTAGATGAAATAAAGTCTAATGTTGGAATAGGCTATTATTCAGACCAAAGTGATAGTTGGTCGATTATCAAAATTTCAGGTGAAAATACAATTCCTGCTCTTGAAAGAATATGCCCAATCGATCTAAGTATTGAGAAATTTAAGATTGATGGAGCAAGCAGAACTCAGATGGAGCATCTAAGTGTCATATTGATTAGAATTGCAGTCAATGAATTTATACTTATGTCGCCCAGATCATCATCTCATTCATTTTATCATATTCTTACACAGTCAGCACAAAATATATTGTAATGCAAAAACCTACTATTTTTGTTACTAGAAGATGGCCTAAAGAGACTTTAGAGGAGATGAAAAAATTTTTTGAAGTAACTATAAATCAAGATGATAGACCATTAACTCAAAATGAAATTGCAGATGGATTTGAAAGTCACGACGCATTAGCCCCAACTGTTTCTGATAATATAGATCAAAACATTATAAAAAAAGGAAGTGGTAAAATAATCGCAAATTATGGTGTTGGTTTTAGCCATATAGATTTAGAGGCGTGTAAAGAAAATAACGTAACTGTTACGAATACCCCCGATGTTCTTACAGACGCTACTGCTGATCTTACAATATTACTAATGTTAATGATAAGTCGAAGAGCCATAGAGGGCGCAAAGGAGATTGAAACAAAAAGTTGGATGGGTTGGAGGCCTACCCATCTTGTAGGAAGTGATTTAAGTGGAAAGACACTAGGCATAATTGGTATGGGAAGAATTGGTGAGGCAGTAGCTAAGAGAGCATTATTTGGTTTTAAAATGAAAATTATGTTTTTTAACCGATCAAAAAAAGAAAATTTAAATTTTAAGGCTGAACAAGTGAAAAAAATTACTGAAATTTTTGAGAAACCTGACTTTATAAGCCTTCACTGTCCAGGAGGAAATAATAATAAAAATATAATAAATGAAAAATCTTTACAACTAATGAAAAAATCAACTTTCCTTATTAATACTGCCCGTGGAGAACTGATTGAAGAGAACAGTCTTTGCAAAGCTCTAAATAATGATCAAATTGCTGGTGCAGGATTAGACGTATATAATAATGAGCCAGATATTAATCCGAAACTTCTAAAGGCTAAGAACGTTGTTTTATTACCACATTTAGGATCTGCTACTTCTAAAGCAAGGAATGCCATGGGTTTCAAAGTAATTGAAAATTTAAAAAGTTATTTTAATAGCGGCAAAGGAATTGATATTATAAATTCCACTAAATGACAATTTCAGTTAAACATGTTAATCAATTAAAATCAGCTTTCTTTTATGCTGTTGAAGCAGGAACACCTGAGAAAATTTTTTCAAATGAAATTAAGTCATTATTACCTAAAGACAAAGAACTAAAAATATTATCTTTAGGCAAAGCAGCGTCAAGCATGGCTGAGAAAATGGCTAATATGAATATATCTCAGACTGGAATTGTTGTCACAAATGATGAAAATTTTCGTCATATTGAAAATTTTACATGCTTTGCAACTGGACACCCATTTCCAGATAAAAGAGGTCTTAATGCTGCAAAAAAAGTTGAATTGTTTTTAGAAGAACTCTCAGATAAAGATCATTTAATACTACTACTAAGTGGAGGTGGTTCTTCCTTATTACCGGCTCCACCAGAAGGAATAACACTTAAAGAAAAAACATATATCAATAAAGTATTACTTGAAAGTGGATTAGATATAACTGAAGTTAATGCCGTTCGAAGAGTTTTTTCAAGATTAAAGGGTGGTCGACTTGCTCAAAAAGCATATCCTACTGGAATTACACAATTTGTATTCTCTGATGTCTTGGATGACAGTCTAGAAACAATTGCAAGTGGAGTGGCAGCACCCGACCCTTATGAGTTTTCAGAAGTTCAGAAAATATTAACCAAAACCAAATTGAATAATATAAAGTTTGTTTCTGACTTTATTGCAAAAGTTGGCAAAAATAAAAATTTACTGCCTCTTAAAAAAGAGAATAAAGTTTTTGAAAAAATAAAAACTTATTTACTTGCGAATAATGAAACCTGCATCGATGCTGCAAAAATTTTTTTTGAAAATGAAAATTATTTTGTAAATTTATTTTGTCAAAAACTTCAAGGTGAAGCATCTTTAATAGGTTCTCAACTTGCAGATACTATCATAAAAACAAAAAACATAGATAAATCATTGAGTATTTTTGGAGGTGAAACAACAGTTACAGTTAAAAATAGTTATGGTAAAGGCGGGCGCTCACAAGAACTTGCTCTAAGTTTTGCCATATCAATGAATAAAAATTACAATAAAAAAAAGCCGTGGGCTATTCTCTCTGCTGGAACAGATGGACGGGATGGCCCAACAGACGCAGCTGGAGCTATAATCACATCTAATTCGAAAATAAATATTCCTGATGCTATTAAATCTTTAAATAAAAATGATAGTTATAATTTTTTAAATAAAAATAAATTATTATTTAAAACTGGTGGAACCAATACAAACCTTGGGGACCTTGTCTTTATTTTAAACTGATAATTTTAATAAATTCAAAATTGAATCACAAGAATTTATCATTTTCATTCTCATTTAATTGATGCAAGGTGATCACTTGCATTAAAATATGGAAGAACATCTCTGTTCGAACAACCCATGATAGTTAATCTTTCAGCAATTTTTATTGCTTTTTGGTATTTTCTTTCATTTTCTAATTCCGAGTTCTCAAGCATTATTCCACCACATACAGATATGCCGTAATTTGATTGCAGAGAACGAATAACTTTACCTGCAGACAAACCATCAGCTACCATAGCTAACTCAAACTCATCTTGCTTAACTATCTGAATTTCATTCTCAACTAAAAACTTTCTTATATTTGTTTCTGCCTCAAGGGCAATATCCCAATACCTTGTTTCGGATGCAGTTGCTTCTCCAGAAGCAACTTCAAAGGCCTTGCAAAAAACCAAAAACATCTTCTCTTTTTCATTTGCACCATTCCAAGCAGCTTTACCAAGACTTTTCCATATACTTAAATTCATTTCCTCATAAACTTTTGGAATTCTATCAAAGAATAGTTGGTGTAGTCCTGCCTCAGTTTGTGTACTGTCAAGCATTTGCTCTCTTTGAATATCAACAGCATCAAAGGTTCCACACATTGGGCACGCATCATCACTTAAGGTATTTTTTTTATAAATGTAAGAACACCTCATTTTATTAGGTAATTGATTTTGGCATAAAAGGTAAACCTGATTTTCATCCATGCCATTTAATTGTTCTGCTAACCAATTAAATCTATTCTTAAATCTTAAATAAGACCTTCTATGGCTCCAAAGTTCCCATTTTAATTTTTCAACAGGACCAAAGGTGCTCCAATTTGAACTGACGTCAATAACTATACATTTAGACTTATCTTTTGCGGATCTTAGGCCTCTTCCTACAGATTGGCCCCATAATACTTTTGATAGCGTTGGTCTTAAATGAACAATTATATTACAATTTGGATTATCCCAACCTTCTAATAAAACACCAACAGAAACAACCGCTTCAATCTTTCCTTGTTCGTGATCAGACAGAACTTTCATTCTTTCACCTAAAGGTGTTTGAGCAGTTACAATTGCACATGAAATACCTTGTTTTTCAATATTTTCTACGGCAACTTCTGCAACTGACACGTCAGGACAAAACCATGCACTTATCGGTTTAGGTGTAACTTTTTCTCTTTCTTTTTTATAAATAAAAACCGAATACTCTATCATAGAAGATTTTACTATTGCAGAAGCAAGTTTAGTTGTGGGAAAATCGCCTGAACTGATATCTATATCTTTCAGATCTAAATCATGCACAAAATATGGTTTATAAATAGGTGGTACTAAAATTTTTTCATCAATTAGATTTTGAATGTCAGCACAATCAATAATAGTATCAAATGCTAGGTGCAACTGATCTCTTTGGTCACCTGTTCTTCTTTCAGGAGAAGCAGTCAATCCCATAAATCTTGCGCTGTCTTTGGAATTCTCACGAAAGTTATCAATAATAGCTTTATATCCCCTACCATTCGGTGATATTCTATGCGCCTCATCAACAATCACCAAATCTGCCATAGGTATAGCTTCAGCAATAATTTCTTTTGCACGCATATTTGTTGATAGTAAAATATCATAACCGTCAAAAGCTATACTAGTTTCAGAAACAGCAAGTTTTCTAATTTTATGTTCCTTTTGAAGAGCCTTTTCAAGCTGCTCTAAGAGTACTAATCTATGACATAAAACTATTACTTTTTTTTTATTGTAAAATCTCTTTATTAACTCACTTGCTAAATAAGTTTTGCCAGCACCTGTTGGCGCTTTAAGGATGAACCTTCTATTATCTTTAACAATTGATGGGAAGTCATCAATTATTTTTTGCTGCCAGTTTCTAATTTCCATAAATGAGTATGATTTTCAATAAAAGTCTATTGAATTTGTAAATAAAATTTCAAAAAATTAGCATACATAAAAACAGAAAATGGTCAACAAATTTAATACAAATCTGTATCTAATTTTCATTTAAGGTTTATATTGACTATAGTTTTTATTTAAATGGAGTTTCAATTGAAAATTGGCATCCTTGGTGCTGGAGCAATGGGTATTTTATATGGAGGCCTTCTAAAAAGATTGGGGCACGACGTAAACTTAATTGTTAGAGATTACAATAAAAAGAAACTACTAGTTGATAAGGGTATATGCCTAAATTTAGATCTTGGAAGATTTACAGTTTATCCTGAAATACTACACATTAAAGAAAGGTGCAGATTTGAAGTTATTATAGTTTTCACCAAAACAAATGATACAATTGAAGCTTTGAACGCGTTTAAAGTAAATATAGATAAAGACACCTATTTAATGTCGCTGCAAAATGGTTTAGGCAATCTTGAAAAACTACTAGTTTTCGCTGAAAGATCTAAAATTATTTATGGAACAACAATGGCTCCTGCTGATTTAAATGGGATTAGGGAGGTCTCTTCCTATGGTTCACACCTCAGTCAGTTTAAGTCAGGTACTTCTAATAATGATAGTTTTGTTAAACAAATTGCAGAACAATTTGAGTTGTCTGGTCTTCATTCTAAAGTTAATACGAATGTCGATAATGTAATTTGGGATAAAGTAGCCTTTAATACTGCAATGAATACTATTTGTGCGCTTTTAGAAATTACCCCAAAAACTATTGAAAATAATAAATACCTCAAGAAATTTGCCATCAATGTGGCAAAGGAAACATGTACCATTGGAAAGGCATTCGGTATTAAAATTAATGAAATGAATATAGCTAACAATATAAAATTATCATGCAAAGAACATGGAGAACATAAACCCTCAATGCTACAAGATGTTTTATTAAAAAAGAAAACTGAAATAGATTCATTGAATGGTGAAGTAGTAAGAATTGGATCTAAATTGAAAATGAGCACCCCACTTAATACATCATTGTTTAACTTAATTAAAGCAAAGGAAAATAACTACTAGGAAAATATAATCATTTTATAAATTCAATCATTGAATGTTTTTTAAAAATGATAGAAACTATTCAATGTTTCTTGAGTAAACTAAAGGCAAAAATTGAAATTTAAAATTAAATATCATGTAGTTTATGATATGGATTATGGTTCATCTACAAAGAGGTATGGCGATTATATTTTAGATGACAAAAACGTAAAAAATGAATTCGAGGCAGAAAATAAAGTGAAAGAATTATTTATGAATGGCTCTGATCCAGATTTAAATCCATACTTCAATTTCACCAGAGGAAAAATACTCTCAAAAACAATAATGATTGACCAATTAGAGCTTTTAAAAAGTTGATGCCAATTTAATTAATGCAAATCTTAAAAACTTCTCTAATTAAATCTAGAATTAATCAACTCTGAAGCCTTATGAGCGACCATTATAGTAGGAGCATTAGTATTTGCAGAAGTTATATTTGGAAAAATTGAAGCGTCTACAACTCGCAATCCATTGATTCCATGAACCAATAAGTTTTTATCAACAACTGAAGATTTAGGATCGTTTCCCATCCTGCAGGTGCAAGAAGGATGATAAATAGTTGAAGCCCTCTCTTTAAAGTCATCAATTATTTCATTATCGTTCATAGAAGATAAACTAGTATTTGGTTTTTCAAGTAACAAACTCTTTATAGCTTCTGTCTTTTCCATTTGCTCTACTAATCTTGCTCCTTTGATTATATCATCTAGGTCAGCTTCATCAGTTAAGTAATTATAATTAATCTTTGGTTCGTCATAAATATTAGGAGAACATATGTTAATTTCACCTCTACTTTTTGGTCTGCAGGGATTGAAACTTAAAATAAATCCCGGATGTGTATCAGTTTTTAATAATGGTCTCTTATTCCCTTCCCTAATACTGTATGTTACTGGGTTAAGATATAATTGAACATTTGGATTTTTTTCTGACTTAGATGTTTTTACTAAACCACCAATTTGGTTTACACTTAGTGAAAATGCACCTGAGTTAAATAGTACATATTTCAAAGCTGAAGAAATTCTTCCAGGCCAACTTCCTAAGACTTGATTTAGGGTTGGTATCTTGGACTTATAATAATAGTTTACACCAACATGATCTTGTAGATGTTTTCCTACATTTGGTTGATCGATGACAGTATTTATACCAAATTTATCTAATAATATTTTTGGACCAATACCTGATATTTGAAGCAATTGTGGTGTATTAATAGCACCTGCACATATTATTATTTCTTTACTAGCCTTAATTACTTTTTCTTCTTTACCAAGAAAACTTTGAAGGTCACAAGTTACTGAAATTGCTTTTTTATTGCTAAAATTAATTTTTTTTACAATTGAATTTGTTAATATAGTTAAATTAGATCTTGATTTTGATGGATTTAAAAAAGCTTTTGCACTTGAATGACGCTTTCCTCCTTTAGTTGTTATTAGATAGGGACCAACTCCATCACCCTCAAAATATCCATTTTGACTGTTGGAAAACTGTAACTGTGAACACGCGTCCAAAAAATATTTTTTAAGAGGATGGTAATCTTTCCATGGATTGGTAATGCTCAAAGTATTAACTTTTGTATTATTTTTAGAAATATAATCGTCATTAAATGAAAAATTTTCATATTCATTAAAATAAGTTAATAAAGATTTATAATTCCATTCCTCAGAAGTAAATTTAGACCAATCATCATAATCAGATTTGTGACCTCTGTGATAAACCATTGCATTAATCGAACTAGATCCACCAATTACTTTACCTCTTGGAGTAAAAACTTTTCTGTCGTTTAATTCAGTTTCTTTTTCTGAGAGGTATGACCAATTATATTTTTGGTGAGTAAAAAGGATTCCATAACCAATTGGTGTATTAACCCAGAAGCTTCTGTCATCTGGGCCAGCTTCTATTAGTAACACTTTATTTTTACCAGAAGCACTGAGTTTATCTGCTAAAACGCATCCCGCTGATCCTGCCCCAACAATTATGAAGTCATACTTATCCATTAAATGATCATTTACCCATAATAGCTTTCACCTCAAGATATTCCTCTAAACCCCATTCAGCCTTCTCTCTTCCATTCCCAGATTGTTTGTATCCTCCAAAGGGGGCATCAGATCCTGCACTTCCATAGTTTAAATGTATTTGTCCAGCGTTTAGCTCTCTTGCGTATTTCATTAATTCATTGGGATCTGCTCCAGAAACATACGCGGCTAATCCATATTCTGTATCATTTGCAATATCAATGGCATCCTCAAAATCGTTATATGTAATAATACATAAAACAGGGCCAAAAATTTCTTCTCTAGCAATTTCCATATCGTTTGAAACACCACCGAATATAGTTGGTTTAACATAATATCCAATCTCTAAACCTTGAGGTTTACCCAAACCACCAGATATTAAATTTGCACCATTATCAAGCCCACTTTGAATAAGCTTTTGAACTTTTATATATTGTGTTTCACTAACAAGTGGCCCTATATCAGTCTTGTCTGAACCAGGATCGCCAGTAACAATTTTGTTATTTGCCTCAATAGCAATTTCTAATGCTTCATCATAACGTTTTTTTGGAACAAGCATTCTAGTTGGTGCATTACAAGACTGTCCTGTATTACTCATACAACTCTTAACACCATCTGATACTGATATTTTAAAATTTTCATCATCTAAAATTATATTAGGTGATTTTCCGCCTAATTCTTGGCAAACCCTTTTGACAGAATTTGCAGACGCTTTTGCAACAGCAATTCCTCCCCTAGTTGATCCAGTAAAAGACATCATGTCTATTCCAACATGGTTAGACATTGCCTCTCCAACGACAGGACCTAGACCATTAACTAAATTAAACACCCCTTTAGGAACACCAGCCTCATGGAAAATTTCTGCTATAACCATTGAAGAGAGTGGAGCAATTTCACTTGGCTTTAATACGGCAGTACACCCTGAAGCTAAACATGGAGCTAACTTTGAAACAACCTGATTTATTGGCCAATTCCAAGGAGTTATTAATCCACAAACTCCTATTGGCTCATGTCTCACAATATAACTTCCGTGTTTAAATTCAAATTTATGGTTTTCTAAAACTCTTATAGCAGTTTTCAAGTGAGACAATCCAACAGTTGCTTGACTTCCTCTTGCTAAACTATTTGGCGCACCCATTTCAGTTTGAATAGCAGTAGCAATATCCTCAAACCTCTTTTTATAGATATTTCTTATTTCAGTTAATAACTCAACTCTTTCTGAAACCAATGTTTTTGAAAAACTTTGAAAAGCGTTTCGTGCCGCTTGTACTGCTTTATCAACATCTTCTTTTGAACCAATACTAACATTTCCTATGCTCTCTTCTGAAGCTGGATTTATGACAGGAATTGAATTTGGTTCAATAGGATCAACCCATTCACCATCTATATAGAATTTTGACAAGTTCATTATTTGCTACCTTTAGTTTAAAATTATAAATAATAAATATTTTTGTATGATATTATCTAGAAAAGTCAAAAAATTATATAAAATAACAATTTAAAATATTTATGAAAATTTGGGGGAAAAAAATTAAGTGTTTGCATTGCAACACTAAATTTTACGACTTTAAGCAAAAAGATACTAAATGCCCAAAATGTTCTAAGAGCCAAGTGGTTAAATCCAAAGCTTATAAAAAAACTGACCAAAAAAAAATTCTTGATTTATTTTATTATGAAGGCAATACAAAAATATTTTCTGAACAAAATATACCACTTACTATTGATGAAAAAATCAAATTAAAATTAGGTTGGTATATTATTGAGCTAATAGACAAAAAAAAGAAAATTGTAAAATCTAAAAATGAAATAATTTTTTTAGAAAAACCTCCCTTAAATGGTTTGCAGCAAGTTCTTGCTGGATTTAGATTTCCTGGAATTGGCAACGAGAATAGCAATAAAATAATTAATCACCCAGATTTTTCATTACAATTGCTTTCTTTGGATGCCAAAACAATTGAGGATAGATTAAATTTATCTCATAAGATAGCTAGTACCATTTCCATAACATGGAAAATAAAAACAGATGAAATTATCTTAGAAGTAATTCTTAAGGAGTTAAGTTTTACTAATTCTCAAATTAAGTACTTTCAAGACAATTCTAAAGATGGACTAATATTTTTAATTAACAGCAATCCTTCAGATTTACTAGGATACATACCAAGAGTAAACTTTGAACAACTAAATAATATTTACAAAAGACTCAGTTTAAAACCTACAGAAAAAGAGTTTGCAATTGCAGCCTCAAGATTTTGGTTGTCTCAAACTGAAGATAGAAGAGGACATACATGTGCGCCTGAAGTTAAAGTTAAAGAAGAAGCCTCTAGGCTCTCAAATTTAAGCATTGAAAAAATACAAAATTATTTAGATGAAGAAGATAGTTTATTTTTCAGAGATTTTCGCTTTGATAAAAAAGTATTGAGCTCAAAGTTTTCTTACCAAAGAGACAAGTCAATAGTAGATGAAATAATTCGATTACAGAAAAATTTTATAAAACCGAAAATTACTAATTTGCTAAGCAACAAAGACTTAAGCATGCCCGATAAAATAAAATTATCAAAAGAACAAATCCTTTCAATAAATAGATCTTTAAAACAATCTTTTTCAATAATTACTGGAGGTCCAGGTTCAGGAAAAAGCACATTAATAGTAGGACTAGTCGAAAGCTTAAGAAAGATAGGCAAAAAAATAGTTATTTGTGCTCCAACTGGAAGAGCTGCCAAAAGATTAACAGAGTATAAAGAACTGCGTTCTTTAGAACCAACAACTATTCATATGCATTTAACTGTCATTAAAAATAAACTAAAGCAAAAATACGATACAATAATTATTGATGAAGCCTCAATGGTGGATATAAATCTTTTCCTTGAACTGATACAAAGCATTCCCAATGGATCAAATATCATTTTAGTAGGAGACGCTGATCAATTGCCACCGATTGGTCCTGGTCAACCATTTAAAGATATGATTGAGTCAAAAAAGGTCAATATTTCAAAACTTTCAGGTAATTTTAGACAAAATAATCTTAGCAATATAAATAAAGCTTCAAGATCAATTATTACAGGCAAGTTACCTTCTATGGAAACTGAATTTAAAAATAGTGATTTTATTTTTATAGAATGTAGTAAATCCAATCAAAAAAATTTAATTTTAAATTTATTTTTTGAAAAGGTGCCTACATTACTTAAAAATAAACAAGAGAGTATCCAGATTTTATCACCCATGCATAAGGGCAATGTTGGAATAAAATTACTTAATTATGACATACAACAAAAACTTACCAGCAACAGTGAAATGTTGTTTGAAAGGAAAGATAAAAGCTTAAAATTATTTGGTGGTGATAAAGTAATACAAACCTCAAATAATTATGACTTAATGGTAATGAATGGTGACATAGGACATGTAAGTAAAAAAGTTGAAAATAAAATTATAGTTAATTTTGATAATCGGGAAGTTGAATACTCAGGTTTAGATTTATATGACCTTGATTTAGCTTATGCAATTTCAATTCATAAAAGCCAAGGTTCTGAATACTCTGCTGTAATTATACCTATAAATAGTGAGCATATTCATATGCTATCAAGAAATTTACTTTATACAGCTATTACAAGAGGTAAAAAATTAGTTGTATTAGTTGGAGAAAAAAATATTTTTGAAAATGCAATAAATGCATTTTGGAAAGACACAAGATATACAAATCTAGTGTCTGCCATGCAAAGCAATATTAATTAATACAGATCT
>CACMFN010000013.1 GCA_902612965.1 uncultured SAR116 cluster alpha proteobacterium
GTTTTAGTAAATTAATGGAAATTAATGAAGATGAAACACTTAAAAGTTTCAGAACTTGCAAGGATATATTAGATAAATTATTTGCTGAACATGGCGGAAGAATTTTCAATACCGCAGGTGACTCTGTTTTAGCAGAATTCCAAAGTGCTGTTTCTGCAGTAGTTTGCGCAAACGAATTTCAAAAACTTTTAAAAGAGCGAAATAACTCTGTTTCTGATAATGCAAAAATGAATTTCAGAATAGGCCTAAATATGGGTGATGTTATAGTTGAAGGTGAAAACTTATATGGTGATGGAGTTAATGTTGCTGCACGTTTGGAAGCTTTATCACAGCCTGGTGGAGTATGTTTATCTAAAAGCATAATGGATTTTGTAAATAAAAAGACAGAATTACTTTTCAATGATCTTGGAGAAAAACAGGTAAAAAATACACTTGTACATGCATTTGATTTGGATTACCCAGATCTTGAGAAGCGTTCAAAAATAGATGAGAACACTGCAGCTGCAGCCTCTGCAAAAATTAATGAAGGCAGTGTCCCTCCAACAATTGCAGTTTTGCCATTTGCTAATCTTAGTAATGACCCTGAGCAAGATTTTTTTGCTGATGGAATAACTGAAGATACAATATCATATCTTTCTAAAACAAAGACATTTCCCATAGTTTCATTAAATTCTGTGATGTCTTACAAAAACTCAAAAGAGTCTACTACAAATATTGCTGAAGGATTAGGGGCTGATTACCTAGTACAGGGAAGTATCCGTAAAGGAGGAAATAAAGTAAGAATATCTGTTAAGCTTACAGATGCAAAAGAAGACATTCAAATTTGGTCTCAAACTTGGGATCGGTCTCTGGATGATGTTTTTGAAGTGCAGGACGAGGTATCACAAAAAGTAGCTGCTTTAGTAGTGCCAAGTATGATTACAAATGAACAGAAAAGTTTAAGCAAAAAAGAAATACAAGTTTTTAGTGGATGGGATGAATTTCTTCATGCTTTAAATAGTTACGACAATCATAGTAAAGCCAAAACCGTTGAAGAGAAAATAAAGCATATTTACAAATCTATAGAACACGCAGAAAAGTCTATAGCTTTAGAGCCAAACTTTACAGAGCCATATAATGTGCTTGCTGGCTCTTTATTTTTTTTAATGTTTGAGTCTTCTGTTCAAAATGATCGTGAGAAAAATGAAGCTCGATATAAAGAAGTATCAGAAAAAAGTATAAGTTTAGATCCTAACAATCCAGATGCACTTATGAATATGGCTTTTTTGTATAGGTTTTTAGATGATGAGATGCAATACAAGGAATGCGTAAATAAAGCAGTTGATATAAACCCTCACCATGCAAGGTCTCTTTCGGCAAAAGGTATTCTTTATTTAACTGATAGTGAATATGACAACGCCATTGATTCATTTTATAGAGCGTATGAAATCGATCCATCGAAAGTACCATTTTACGAAACCATGCGTCTATTTTGTTATTTAGGGAAAAATGATTGGACTAATGCTAATCAATCTGTTGATAGAAGTATGCGAGAAAATGACCACAGTAGATTCTATGCATTTAAAGCTGCCATTCTCGCACATGAAAATAAATTAGATGAAAGTAAAGAATGGTTAAAAAAATATCAAGATAATAGACCTGAAATAAAGACATTAGCTGATTATGAGAAAGTAGTTCCAGAACTTAATCAGGACGTTACAGATATTCTTTTAAAAGGTCTTAAGATTGCTGGTTTAAACTGACTTTATGAATGAAAATGTTGTCAAATTAGAAAATAATTTTAATCAAGTTATTGAAAGAAAGATTGCGGTCATTTTCGTTACTGATGTAGTGGGTTTTAGTAAATTAATGGAAATCAATGAAGATGAAACACTAAAAAGTTTCAGAGCTTGTAAACATATTTTAGATAAATTATTTGCTGAACATGGTGGTAGAGTTTTTAATACTGCGGGAGATGCTGTTTTAGCTGAATTTCAAAGTGCTGTTTCAGCAGTTGTATGTGCGAATGAATTTCAAAAACTTTTAAAAGAGCGAAATAACTCTGTTTTGGATGATGCGAAAATGAATTTCAGAATAGGCCTAAATATGGGTGATGTTATAGTTGAAGGTGAAAATTTATACGGTGATGGTGTTAATGTGGCATCAAGATTAGAAGCTTTATCACAACCTAATGGGGTTTGTTTATCTAAAAGTATAATGGACTTTGTGAATAAGAAAACAGATCTTCTTTTTAATGATTTAGGTGAGCAAAAAGTAAAAAATACAATCGTTCATGCATTCGATTTAGAAAAACCTGATCTTGAGAAACGTTCAAAAATAGATGAGAACACTGCAGCTGCTGCCTCTGCAAAAATAAATGAGGGCAGTGTGCCGCCTACTATAGCTGTTTTACCTTTTGTCAATTTAAGTACTGATGAGGAACAAGAATTTTTTGCTGATGGTATTACTGAAGATACTATTTCCTATTTTTCAAAATCAAAAACATTTCCTATCGTTTCATTAAATTCTGTAATGAAATATAAAAACTCCAAAGAAGCCACTAAAGATATAGCAAATGTTTTGAATGCTAATTATTTAGTACAGGGAAGCATTCGAAAAGGTGGTAATAAAGTCAGAATATCCGCCAAACTTACAGATGCTTTATATGATGTTCAAATTTGGTCTCAAACTTGGGATCGGTCATTAGATGATGTTTTTGAGGTACAGGATGAAGTATCACAAAAAGTTTCAGCTTTAGCGTTGCCAGCTATAATATTAAATGAACAAAACAGTTTGGATAAAAAGGACTTAAAAATTTTTAGTGCATGGGATGAATTTCTACATGCATTAAATTCTTACGACAGAAGTGGTGAAGCTAAAAATGTTGAAGAAAAAATCAAGTATACTTATGAAGCAATTGAGCATGCAGAAAAATCTATTGCTCTGGATAAAAATTTAACAGATGCTTATAATATTCTTGCCTCTTGCTTGTTCTTTTTCAGATTAGAATCTTCACTTCAACATGATCGAGAAAAAAATGAAACTAGATTTAGAGAGGTTGCAGAAAAAAGTTATAGTCTTGATCCAAATAATCCTGATTCTGTAATGAATATGGCGCATTTATATAGAATTTCACACGATGAAACGAAATATAGGGAACATGTCAACAAAGCTATTGAGATAAATCCGCATCATTCAAGATCACTTCAAGCAAAAGGTTTACTCTGCTTAAATGAGTGTGATTATGACAATTCGATTGATTTGTTAAATAGAGCCAATGAAAGTAATCGTAAAGGAGTACCATTTTTTGAAACGATGCTTTTTTTCTGTCATTTAGGAAAAAATGATTGGTTGAGTGCCAATCAATCAGTTGAAAGAAATATGCGTGAGAATGATCACAGTAGGTATCATGCCTTTAAGGCTATTGTTCTTGCACACGAGGGTAAAATTGAAGAGAGCCAGCATTGGCTAAAAAAATACCAAGAAAATAGACCTGAAATAAAAACTCTTGAAGACTACCAGAGAGTAGTTCCAGAAGTTAATCAAGAAGTTAAAGATATTTTGATGGATGGGATGAAAAAAGCTGGTCTCAAATAATGTTTAAGATAAATAAATATATCATAATTAAATATTTATTTATCTTAACTTTAGTTTTTATTTTTAAATCTTCCAATTTGCATGCTCAATTTTTTAATCTAGAACTACCTCCAATAGGATCTTGTGACAATAAAATTTCTATGCCCTCACCTGATGCTTCAAGTCAAACTAGATATAGTGAAATTAATTTATCAAATCACATATTGGAACCTATAAGAACTAAAATTCCAAGATATAAAAGTTTTAGCTTAGGTAAAACTTTTAATGAAAATGAGAAAGGAAAACCTGCTCCAGAAATAAAAATTGTTGCTGACTTTAATAATGATGGACTTGATGATCTTATGATCTCACATTACGAAAATAATTCTCCTCCAACAATTTACCTATCAAATGGAGATGGAAGTTTTAGACCTCAAGAAGGCATGCCTAAATCCGCTGGAAGACGCCATATCAGGGTGGCGAGTTCAGTAGATATAAATGATGATGGTTGGATTGATATAGCTGGATTTACAACAGGAGACCCTTTTAGTCATTGGGTAAATAATGGTTTTAAAGGCCAAAAATCCGATGTTCCTAGGGGAGAAATTGATCTTTTATTAATAAATCAAAAAGGCAAAGGCTTTAAAGAAATAAAAATTCCTGAAATAAGAAAAAATGACTGGAACCATGGTGGGGCAGTTGGAGATATAAATAACGATGGTAGGATTGATATTCTCCCTTTATCTGAAGGAGAAAAAGAAAGAACAGAACCATTAATTAATACTGGTAATAATATATTTGATTTCAGTGGTTATGAATACAGCAAAGAAATAAGTCACTACCTTTCTAATGATATTGAAGTCGCGGATTTTAATAAAGATGGAAATCTAGATATAGCAGTATCAGTAAGTGATATTAAAACACCTAACAAAAAAAATCGAGAAATTGGATCAGTACACATAATATATGGAGATGGGAATTTTGATTTTGCAGATAATAAAAAAACTAGAATCGGAACTCACTGGATATCAGAATTTGGTATGGTTGAGGCAAATAATAATTTAAAAAACTTTATAGCAAATGAAAGAGGATTAAGAAAAGAAGTTCAATTTGGTCCATCAAATATTGAAATTATAGATATTGATGATGATGGCTATCAAGATATCTTAGTTGGTTATTTTTTGTCTCCTTACATGTGGATGACAAGTGGATTTACATTATTAAAAAACTATGGAGATTGTTTTTTAGATGAGACAGAAGAATTTTTCCCTAATCAAATAACAAATCGTCATTTTAAAGAAAATGAAGTATCAGCTTATACTCATAATTTTTTTCATGGTGATTTAAATGGAGATGGATTTAAAGATCTAGTTCTTCAAACTGATGGAGCTGGTAGATGGAATTCTGGGCCTCATAAATATCATCCATATATATTTTTTAATGATGGTGATAATGTGTATCTACCACCTCTTAAAGAAACTATCCCAATAGACAAATATCAAATAGGTAACACTGAATTCTATTCACTGGGTGATATTAATGGTGATGGTGCAATGGATCTAATTACACTTTATAACAACACAATAGGTGTGAATGAAATTGTTGCATTCATTCAATTAACACCTGCTATGAAACAAAAAGTAATAAAAGAAAAATTAGCTAAGGAGAAAGAAAAGAAAAGACTCATCAAGGAAGCTAAAATCATTTTCAAAAACTCAATCAATAATGTTGAAAATAATCTATTAAAATTAAATTATGAAAATGAGTTCTCTCCCCTAAGGTTTCAGCAAAATTCTGAACTTGTTTTTCATAAAGCAGAAGAACAGGATATTGTCAAAGCTTCAATTGATGGAAAAATTCTAATTAATGATTTATCTCTTGAAGATTTTTTAGATGCCCCTAACAATATTTTAAATTCATTGAAGAAACTAGACACTTTAGCTGCAATCATTAAAACAAAGAAATTTGAAGCAGTTGGAATCAAACTGACACCAGAGTTGGAAAAGATTTTAAATGAAACTTTAATTAATGCTCGAAAAAAATGTGGAAAGATTGCAAAACCATTAAGTTGGACTGTTTTTATTCTATCTAGCAAGGATAAAAGTACTATAAATCTTCAAAAATGCTATGTTGAAAAATTTAAAGAATCTTCTCCTGAAATTTGGTTAACTTATCAAATTTTAGCCTTAAGTGCACCATCAATCAGCAAACTAATTTTCCCTGACAATGAAAGACTGATTTTTGAAAAGAGAGAAAAAGAACAAAAATCATCAGAGGCTGAAGCTTTAAAAATCTCACAAAAAGAAAATCGTGCAAGATTGAAGGCCAATGCGTTGCGCATTAAAAAAGAAAAAGAAGAAGCAAAAATAATTAAAAAAAATAAAATTCTGGAATATCGAAATAAATTTGAAAGTATATTGAATCAAGTCGAAACAGACTTACTGAATGATGGTTATGTTAAAAGATACAACCAAATATTGTTTACTGAAAATTCATCTAAAATAAGCAAGGCAATATCTGGCGACGATTTAGCAAAATCAGATATAGATGGAAAATTATTTTTTGATGATTTTCCTTTAGAAGAAATTTTAGATAATGAAGACAGTTATAAATCATTAAAAAAACTCTCTACTTTGGTAGCACATATAAAGAATGAAAATTTCGAAGCTTTTGGAATAAGAATGACAGCTGAAATGCAAAATTTATTAATTAAAGCATCTGATGAAGCAAGAAACATGTGTGGGAGAATTGCAAAACCATCTGAATGGCTTATTTTTATAATTTCAAATAATGGAAGTAAAATATTAGATATTCAGAAATGTCATGCAAATATTTTTAAATCCTATTCTAAGGATGTTTGGAATTCTTATAAAACTTTAGGTTTAGCTGCAAATTCAATTATCGAGTATATTAACAAATAATATTTTTTTAATTTTTATTTATGTTGATTTAGTTTAGAATTTAAAACAAGAAATTTCTTCAATCTATTTTATTATTTTTTAATATCTTCCAGAATGGAATAAAAAAATTGTAAAATTAACAAAAAAAATTCATTAATTATAACTTTATAAAATTATATTTAGTCATCAAAAGTTTCTATGAAATTAAATACTATATTTTTAATATTTTTTTTTCTTATAATTTTTCAATTTAAATCCTCTTATTCACAAGTTATATGGAAATCAGATGGATCCATTATTGGATCTGATGGAGAAATTAAAAGAAAAAGTTATGGATCAAGGTTTCAAGAACAAATTAAAAACCCAACCTTAGAATGGCCAAAAGCATCTCTTTATGGTGGTAATCCAAAAAATTATTTTGGAAATAATATTTTTATTCCAGGCACTCCACTTCTAAGAATGTCTTCAATTGATCTCAGAAGTGATTACTTAACTAAGTTATCTGAATTAAATAATTTTGATAATATTTTAGATCTACAAAAATTTATTATCGGTAATGCTAATAGCGCCTTTTTAGAAGAATTAAAAATATCTGAAGATGCAGCAATTATATTTTTATCTTCTAAACTTAATAAACTAGATAATAGAGTGAAGAACATAAACTTTAAGAAATCAGTTGATAAAAAAATTAATGACCAATTATCAAAATTTAATGAAAAAATTGATGACCAAATAAACAAAGAGTTAGAAAATAACATTGAAGAGCAAATTCAAGCTCAAGTGAACCAGGAGTTGGAGAGCAACATTGAAGAGCAAATTCAAGATCAAATCAATCAAGAGTTAGAAAACAATATTGAAGAGCAAATTCAAGACCAAATTTTTGAAAGTTTAAATGATTACTTTGATAGATTAGAGGAAGAATACAAAGCAAAAGGATGGGTAGTTTGTGAGAGGACTGAAAATTCCATAATGGCATCTAGCTCAAGTGATGGGTGCACGTAATTCCGTTTATAAATTATGAAAACTCTGAAATTCAAAATAAATATTTTTTTAATTCTAATTTTTTTTATAATTCCTTTTTCTTCATCTGCTGAAGATTTGTTTCTAATTAATCCTTCTTCTCAATGTAAAAAATATTTGTCTGAAAGTTTTAGTAATATTCTGAATATTGATAAAGGAATTTATAAATTATCGATAATTGATGATGGGGTTTCCGTTAAAACCCAATCGAATTATAAATTTGAATATTTGTATTCAATTCAAGGAAATGATGCTTTTATGATAATTTCTAAAGAGAAAAAAAAATCTATTGGCACACTAACTATTATGGATGCTAAAAGTCCTTGCAGATCAAAGATTACAAAAAATTTGGAAATATTTAAAAGTAATAATATTGAATTAAAAAATAAAACTGACTTAGCTAAAAATGCCCTAACTAATCAAGATGATAATACTCAGATAAAAAAATTCTCAGCTGAATGTAGTGCTGGTCACATAAGAATAGAAAATAAATGTATTAAAAAAGAATTTTTAGATGAGTTCGAAAATCAACTAAATAGTAATATTGAAGTACTTAAAAATGAACTTGCAAATTTAAAAAAAGAGAAACAAAAAAAAGAATTTAAATTAAAAACTGATACTGAAATACCCTTCATAGGCTCTTTAAATTATAGTTATGACGAGCATATAGTAACAATTAATGGTTTGATAACAGATAATTTTGAGGTTGCGGAAGCATTCATCGATAACGAATTATTAGATCTTGATGAAAATGGTAACTTTGAAACAACATTTTATATTCCAAGAAATGGAATAGAATTTCAAATTATTGCGTTTGATTTAAAAGGAAATAAATCTACTAAAACAATTAAATTAAGCAGAAAAAAAGTAAATGAAATTACAGGACCCTTCTATGAAAAACTAAACCCTTCAAAAGCAATTGTAAGTGAAAATTCCAATGCATTAGCTCTTATAATCGGTATTTCTGATTATGAAAAAATACCAGCAAAAGCAATTTACGCTGATAATGATGCAAAAATGTTTTATGATTATGCAAAGTTTAAACTTGGAATACCCTCTCAAAACATAAAAGAATTGATAAATAACCAGGCTGGTGAAAGTGATATCCTTTTATCTATTAAAGATTGGATTTCTAGAATGTCTAAAATGAATGAAAGTGACGTATTTATATTTTTTGCAGGTCACGGGATGACTTCTGTTGAGAACAATGAAATGTATATTATTCCCTATGATAGTTCCCCTCGTCTATTAGAGGATACAGCCATTTCTAAAAATAGGCTGTTAGATGAACTTACAAACCTTAAACCAAAATCAGTGACAATATTTTTGGATACTTGCTTTTCGGGCTCAACCAGAGAAAATGATACGTTACTAGCCGCAAGGCCTGTATCAATTGTACCAAAAGATGTAATAATTCCTGATAATTTTTTAATATTTTCAGCAGCAAGTTTTGACGAGATTGCAATTCCATTAGATGAAGTAAAGCATGGAATATTCTCATATTATCTGATGAAAGGCATGGAAGGATATGCTGATCAAAATAAGGATAATAAAATTAGTTCTGGAGAATTAAATATCTATATTCAAGAAAATGTTTTGAAACAAACTTCAGGTTCCCAGAAGCCAGATTTGGTTGGAACCTTTGATAGAATACTAATTGATTTTAATTAGTAATATTAATTTCTATTATTTAGAAAAATTAAAATTTTATCGTTTAATTTAACATAAGTTTCATAAATAATTTTATTTTTATCAGATAATCTTTGTAAAGAGACTAATGACTTGTATATTCTAGTATAATTTTCTTCTTTTATTGATGCTATACCTGACAAATAATAATGTTCTGCAGCAACAATATTATAATTTAATATTTCATTTATCAGAGCATAATTAAAATTTGTAATTGAACTGTTAGTCTCTAAATTTAAAGCTTTAAAGAAAGAAGCATAAGATAGCTTTAAATTATTTAATTTTAGATATGAAATGCCTAATATGGAAAAATTATCTGAAGTATTCATTCCCTTCGAAGATGCTTCCAAGCCAAAATGAATTGATTTTTCATAATTTCCTTGTAAAAAGTATGATTTACTAGCCAAAAAAAAATTTGCTGGATTATCTTCATCTAATGAAATCTTTTTAGATAATGCCAAGGAAGCTTTTTCATATTCCTCATTATCGAAAAGCCTTTTAATATCTTGGTCGATATTAATTAAGTTTCCTTTATTTTGTTCTATTGATGCAAATTGATTTTTCAAAATTACTTCTTTTTCAGGCAGCGAAACTATGATTTTCCTTGAAACCATATCAACTACTTGAAGAGCAGTTTCATTTTTATCATTTAATGCAACCTGAAAAATACCTGTAATTAGTGAAACAGGTGAAAAAGGTATGGATCCATCGCTATTACTTCCAGAGTAATGTGAAGACCATAGTATTTCATCTCTTTTATCTGTTAAATTTAGTTTAAGTTCTACAGTAGTATTTGAGTAAGAAATAAAATCATTATTTTGAAATTTTAATATTTCGCCAGTAATAATTGCATCACAATTATAATATTTTAATAAATTTTGGTTAGATAGTGTATCTATATTTTTATCAACTTCTGAAATTTTTATTAAATCATAATTTTTAACACTTACTAATCCATAAATTGCTTTTCTAATTATATCTCCTTTGTTTAAATCTTTGAATTTAGAGATATCAGTTCTATCAATAAACTTCCCTATTAAAATACAGTTAATTTGTGAGGTATGGAATTTTTCATTTATTGAGTAATTTACTGTATTGATACTTTTTCTTGATATTTCTAAATTATCAACTTTTTTATAATTTGTATTATTGCAGGACGAACCTAACAAAAGGATAAATATCAGAAATAAGTATTTAAATTGGAATTTCATTTTGAAAACATTATAAATTTAAACTATGAACTTTTTAAATAAATTTCTTAAATTAAAATTAATTTTTATAATTTCCTTAGTAATATGTTGTTATTCTTTAAAAAGTTTTCCCTTATCTAATGATGAATTTTACAAAATTAATAAATTTATAGAACAAGAAAATGTTGAATTAGCATTTCAATATTTAAAAAAAAATAACTTTCTTAAATTTAATGAATCTTCAAATTTTTTAATTTTAATTGGTAAAATCTATATCGTTTTGGAGCAGCCAATTAGAGCAGCTAATTACTTTGAAAAAGTTTTATTCTCTTCTACTAAAAATCAAGATTATGCCCTTACAGGATTAGCTAAAATCAATTTCGACCTTGGCAACATTTCTGAAGCAGAAAAATATATTTCAAAATCTATTAAAATTAATCCAAATTTAGTTGATAATAAAATTCTTTATGCTCAGTTACTTGCTGAAAAAAATTTATATGATGAAGCTATTAAAGCTTTTGATGTCATAACAAAATCAGAAACAGATAGTACTTACGTAAAAAGAAATTTTGTAAAAATGTTAATAAGAATTAATAAATTTAAACACGCTGAAGATATATTAAGTGAAATTAAAAATGAAAATAAAATTGATGCTCTGGCTCTAGAATTATTTTCAGATATTAATCTGATTAAAGGAAGAATTAAAGATGCAATAAACTATAGATTAGAGGCTAAAAAAGAATATTTATTAATAGGAAACAAAATTAAAGCAAACAAAATTGATGAATGGTTAAAATTTAATACGATTAAAGACGATAATTATTTTTTAGAAGAAATAGATAGTATTTCAAAAACAAAACCAGATGATTCAAACCAAAACATTTCACAAAATAATGATTTAACTTATGAAAAAAAACAAAATAAAACTGCTTTTCGTCCAAAGGAAAAACCACAAAAAATTTATATTGATAATACAAAACCTGTTTTCACAGGAAGTGGCATAATAATAAATAATGGAAATAAAATACTAACTAATAAACATGTTGTTGAAAATTTAAATTATATAATCGTTAGAAATGGTCTTGGTGAAATTAGAGAAGTTGTTGATGTCCAAGTTTCAACTAATCACGACTTAGCAATATTGATACTCTCTAATCCCTACCCTCATGAGTATTCTATAAATGATGAAGATTACTACCGAAGTGAACCAGGTTCGAATATTTTTGTATTAGGATATCCAATATCATCTTTAATTGGAAGTTTTCACCCGTCAATAACTGAAGGTATAATAAGTAACCCTGTTGGTTTTGAAGGAAAAATAGAAGAATTTCAAATCACAGCTAAAATTAATCCGGGTAATAGTGGTGGACCAATTATTAATAAATTTGGAAAAATTGTTGGAATTGTTGCAGGTAAAATTGACAAAGACAAAATTATGAAAAAACAGGGTTTTATCCCAGAAGACATCAATATAGCTATTAATTCTAGTACTATTTTAAGCTTCCTAGACCTACCTCAAAAAAAAATTAATAATATTTTAAACCAAACCCATAAAATTGAGTATGATGCTCAAGATTTATATAAGTTTATGAGATCCTCTGTTGTTTTTATTGCTGCACAAAGATAAATTTATCATTATTTTTCTCTTGTTTGTGAATTTTAATTCATTTGGTGAAACCTTTTTTTCTGAAGGTACTCATTTTTTTCCTAAAAATATTAGTGAAGAGCAATGTTATGAAAATGCTAAAAAAGATGCAATTAAAAATATCATGAATAAAGCTGGCTATTCATATTTATCGAATAGAGAAAATTTAATTTGTGCTGAAGTGAAAGGAAATGATATTTGTGAATATTTTAAAGATGTGCAGATCAGCTATGATAATGGTTTTCTAAAATCAAAAGAATTCTCGAATAGGCAAATTATAAATGAAGGATTGATAAATAGAAAATGTAAAATTTTTTTAAAAGCAACTTTAGAAAAATATAAAGATAATCATGATCCAAATTATATTTTAAATGCTGAGTTAAATCACAATGTTTATCGAGACGGAGAAAAAATTATAATCAATGGTGAAATAAACCTACCTTCTAAGATTTATATTTTTTACCTAAATAATAAAAATGAGGTGGCAACACTTTTATTCCCAAACAAATTTGAAAATAAAATAAATTTCAGTGGCAAATTTGTATTTCCAGCTAACAATAATTATGATTTAGTAGCGAACTTTCCATTAAATCACAATAAAGACACAATTTTGGAAAATATTATTATTATATCTACAAAATCAAATAAAGGAAATTTTAAAGTTATTGATAAAGAGCCATTTATTTCAATTTTAAGTCGATTAAATGAATTAGGTAGAGATAAATGGAGAAAATTGCATCTTAATTATCTTATACTTCGGGAGTAGTATGTTATGTCTGTTTTTAAAAATATTCTATTAATTTTCATCTTATTTCTATATTCATGTACCTCAAATGATCAGGAGGTCACTACAAACTCTCAAAATGAAGGCTCAATAAATATTAATTTAAGTCAAAATAAAGATATGACAAAAACAGAAGAAGCATCTTTAACTGTTCAAATGGTTCCTGATTGGTGTACGGAAATGCCCATTTCTAAATCGAGTATATACGCATGCGGCATTGGCAATTCATCAAATCTAAATATGTCAAATTCTAGAGCTCTTATTGACGGAAAGTCAAAACTTGCTAGTCAAATTAATAATGAAATAACTTCAAGAATGACAGACCTGCTTGAAGATCTCGGAAATTATGATGAACAAGTAAAGCAAGCAAGTGAAAGAGTTATAAAAAGTGTTAGCAGAGAAACACAAATAGCTGGTTATCAAGAGGTTAAATCTGAATTTCAAAATATAGGTGATAAATTTCAAACATATGTATTGCTTGAATATCCAATTGATCAAGCTAATCAATTGCTTTTTAAACAAATAAAACAGGATAGTATTCTAAGCAATCAAGAAGCTATTGACTCAGCATTAGAAGAATTGGAAGCAGAAATAAAAAAGAAAAACTAATTTTCAAATATATACAAAATTTTAGATTACTATTATAAAAAAATATATCAATAAATTTACATATTAATAAATTTTTGTATAGTTTTTCATGAGATTTTTATTTCTTATTATTGTATTAATTTTTAATATTGAATCAGTAAATGCAAATTTTTTAAATAAAAAACCTGAAGGTTTGCTTGTTTTTAAAGACAGTAATAATCATAAAAAAAGCCCATTAACTTTATATTTTGATCTTTATAACAATAATCAATTAAAAAGAAATAACTTTAAAGAATTTGACTCATATGCAGTTGGAAAATTATTCATAATTTTGAAATATTGCGATAAAATTTGGGGTGGGTTACCTAATTCATCTTTTTATTCAAATCAAATCAAAGATATTTCAAAAAGTGACTATAAAAGTTTTCTTAGTGGTTATAGTAGCGTTGATATTACTAAAGGTTCAACTTCTGGGCCTATTAAACAATACTTATCTAGCTCTTTTTGCGCACCTAGAGGAACCAATAAAGAAACATTTCTCAAATTTATGGATGAATATTTTGTAGCTCTTAAACTCATTATTAATGATAAAGAAAAATATCTAGCTTCAATTAATTCTATTTCCCCAGATGAGCCAAAACAAGTTAATGAAACGAAAAATTGCAGTGAAGAAATTAATACCCAAAATATAATTATTTCTTCAGCTATTTCACGTAAAGAAACGAAATATGATTATAAGGGCACTTGGAAAAAAAAACTTGCTTTTAAATCACAGCAACGAAAAATTTGGAAACTATAAAGAATATAAAATCCAGTTTTTGGATTCCTTTTCACTAGGCAATCTATACAGATCAAGCGTAAAACAATGTAATATTAAATCACCTAGAAAAGAAATCTCATTACTTTCATGGGCAGATCTTCGTGCGTTTGATAGCACCTACAATAACACATATAATATTGACGCAAATTTACGTGAATATGAAAGTAGTAATAATTTTAAATTTAAAAATAATGATTGTTCAAATGAAAACATAAATAAAATTAACGATCTAACAAAGTATTATCTTAAAGATTTAGAAAGGGCTGTTAATAGTGTTTTAGGTTTAAATTGTACTTCAAATACTAATGAATTAGCTGAAAATCAAAAACAAGATACTGGTGAAATTGGGAGTAATATTTCTATTTCATCTGATAATGATACTGAAAATACAGAAATAGCTTTAGTTGAAGGTTTTAATATTAAAGAACTTCAAAGTGAAAGTGAGTTTATAATTTTTAATATTAAAGAGTTTGCTAAAGCTAATATAAATATAGACGGAATAAAATTAGCTCAAATTTTTTTAAAATTTAATAAAAGTATAACAGTTCCATGGTCAAAACAAACTGCCTTAAACTATATAGAGCTAAAAAATTTTATGAAAAGCATAGATGGTTTTGAAGAGTTCATAGTAAATCAATATAATCAGAAACAAAAGAAATCTCATGAAAAAATAAATAGAATTTCTTCTGAGCTAATCGAATATAATGAAATTTTAAAAACTTATATTTTTGAAAATATTGGCGATGCTAAATCAAATGAAGCAATTAAACTCTCTGAGGATATAAAGTTTGCTTTAGAAGATCTAAACATAGACATTCTTACTTCACTCCAAAATCAATTAAAATCATGGTTTTCTGAAAATAATATCTTGTATTAATACTTTTTTTATTAAAATATTATAAGATTTATTATTTAGGATTTTTATATGAAAGCTTTTAAATCTTATTTATTTATCTTTTTCATATCTTTTTTAATTTTTAATAAGGGTTTTTCTCAAGTTGTGTGGAAATCTGACGGAACGATTATTGGTTCTGATGGTGAAGTCAAAAAGGAAAGTTATGGAAGTAGATTTCAAAAGCAATTACTAAACCCTACTGATGACTGGCCTAAGGCAACTGGCTCTGGAGAAGGTGCACTGCAGAATTATTTTGGAAATGATATTTTTATACCTGGAACTCCATTATTGAGAATGTCTGGAATTGATTTTGGTAGTGATTACTCACAGAAACTTGCAGAACTCAATTCATTTAGTGATTCAAAAGAAATGCAGAAATTTATCATTGCAAATGCAAACTTTAGATTTCTAGAAAATTTAGATATATCTGAAGATGATGCAATAAGTTATGTCTCTACAATAAACTATGAGGATATTTCAATTAATAATTCTAATGTTAAAGCTTTAATTCTTGAAAAGGAAAAACAAGTTAGTTTTTCAAAAAATATTGCAAAAAATTTAAATGACCAAGTAGAAAATAATGTTGATAAACAAGTTAAGGGTAAGGTAAAAAATCAAATTGAAAAGGAAGTTCAAGATAAAGTTCAAGATAAAGTTCAAGAGCAGGTTCAAGATAAAGTTGAACAAAAGGTTCAAGAACAAGTTCAAGAGCAGGTAGAGCAAAAGGTTCAAGAACAGGTTCAACAATCAATAGAAGAAAAAATACAGCAAAGTTTAGATGATTATTACGATCAGCTTGAGGCTGAATATAAGGCCAAAGGATGGACTATATGTGAAAGGACAGGCAATTCGTTGTCAGCCTCAAGTAGTTCAGAAGGTTGTGGATAAATGAAAATGAACATTTTTAAAAATCAATTTAAAAATATTGTATTAATCTTATTTAGTTTTGTTTTTGTATTAATTTCAACACAAAACACTCTTGCTGAAAAATATTTTTTGATAAATCCTTCAATTCAGTGTCAAGCATACATAGAGACTTATTTCAAAAATATATTAGAAAAAGAAGATGGGTTATTCGCAATAAATGCTAGTGAAAATACAACTATAAAAATTTCTAACAATAATTATAGTGAATATGATTATCACCTTACATTTAAAGCTGATAATTCTTCAATGATAATTTCAAAACCTAATAACAATCAAACAGGTACTCTTACAATTTTCAATAAAATCAATCCATGTCGTTCGATTGTAACTAAAGATTTTAAATATGCTTCAAATTTTATTAGTAATCTTAATCAGCAGAATGTTGTAGATGAAAATAAAGTCGTTCAAAATAATATTATAGATACTGACAATGTTAGTGAGACTGATAATATAAGTGCCAATCAAAATAATATCAGTGATTTAGTTGTTGAGAGAGAATTGCTATTTGACGAATTAGTTGAGCAAAGTGAATTACTTTTATTAGATATAAAAAATTATATAAAAAAACCTAATAATTTAGATGCAATTAAATTAGGCAAGCTATTTTTAGAATTTAACTCCTTAGATAATAAAAACTTTAATCAGGATTATATAAATAAATATAATGAGATTTTAGAATATGTAAATTCAGATGATGAGTTTGTTTCTTATCGATTGCTTTTGATCTCTAATAGAAAGAATGAAAATAGAAAAATCTTAGAGGATAATATTAAATTTGTAGAACATGCTCGTCAGCAAATTCAAAATTTTGTGGTTTCTAATTTAGATAGCGAGAATATTGAAGAAGCAATAAATTTAGCCACTAAAATAGATAAAAGTTTAAATGAAGAAAACTCTCAAAATCTTATTTCTTTAAAGGAAGAATTAGTAATATGGATGAAAAACAATAATATAATTAATTTTGATGAAGAAAGAGCTAATAAAAATGCTGAAGAAAATGAAAGAAAGTTAGCTGAAGAAAAAGCTAAAAAAGAAGCTGAAGAGAAGGAAAGAAAATTAGCAGAAGAAAAAGCAAAAAAAGAAGCTGAGGAAAAAGCTAAAAAAGAAGCTGAAGAGAAGGAAAGAAAACTAGCAGAAGAGAAATCTAAAAAAGAAGCTGAGGAAAAAGCTAAAAAAGAAGCTGAAGAGAAGGAAAGAAAATTAGCTGAGCAAAAGGTTAAACTTTATGAAGATGAGATTATAAATGCTAAATCTGAATATAAAATTACATCTAATTTAGAAAATTGCCCCTACTCCGAAGAAGAAATAACACAAAATAATTGCTTTGGTAAAATTATCTATGAGCATGGTGAGATTTATTTTGGAGAAATTATTAATAATTCTCGCGAAGGCAATGGAGTTTATATTTATGGACCAGATGGAAGATGTTTTTCTGATCTTAATAAAAATTGCCCTGATAATATTTATGTTGGCATGTTTGAAAACAATAAATTCAATGGCCAGGGCAAACTTAGTTTTAAAGATGGTACTGTTTATTCAGGAACTTTCAAAGACTTTAATAGTCATGGAAAAGGTGAAATTTTATACCCAGATGGTAATAGGTACGTAGGAGATTTTGTTGATAATAAATTTCATGGCTTTGGAGAATATTATTATGCTTCTGGCAATATATATAAGGGAGAGTGGAAAAATAACTTAAGGCACGGGAAAACTATTTATACCTTTAAAAATGGCTCTATATATGAAGGTGAGTATAAAAACGATAAATTAAATGGATACGGTAAATACACATTTCCAGATGGTGATATCTATGAAGGTGAGTTTGTTAATAATAAAAGACATGGAAAAGGAGAGTATTATTTTGTTGATGGTCGAAAATATATAGGTGAATGGAAGAATGACCTTAAAGACGGAAAAGGTATTTTTGAATGGTCAGATGGTCAGGTTTATGAAGGAGATTGGAAAGAGGATCAAAAATCTGGATTTGGTTTAATGATTTATACTGATGGTACACAGTATGATGGCAAGTGGTTAAATGACAACCCAAATGGTTTTGGTAAATTTCTCAATAAAGAAAAATCAATTTTTATTGGGGAATATTTAGAAGGAAAGCCTAATGGAGAAGGCATTCTTATAAATAAAAATGATGAAATTCTAAGTGAAGGATTATGGCAAAGCGCAGAATTAAAAGTTTCTCGGTCTGTAAAGTTAGAAAAATTTCCTACCGATCTTTCTGTTTTAGTAAAAGAAATTAAAACAAAAATAAAAATTGCTGAAGAAATAGCTAAAAAAGAAGCTGAAGAAAAAGCCAAAAAAGAGGCTGAAGAAAAGGAAAGAAAATTAGCAGAAGAAAAAGCTAAAAGAGATAAAATAGATGCAGCAAAGTTTGAAGCTCTATATCAAATTATTTCAGGAAATAAATTAGAAAAGTTATTAAATTATATTTACAATGGCAACTTTGACAAATCTGAAAACATAGATAACAAATTTAATGTTAAAATATTTAACAATGATGAATGTATTTTTGGTTTTGATGACAATTCAAATGGCTATTTGAAGATATATTACGAAAATGTAGATAACGAAAAAATTGAATTGATTGAAAATAATGATTATTATGCTCTTTCATTTGTTTCAAAAGCAAATAAAGATAAGATTGTTGATATTAAATTAGATTTAGAAAATGTAACTGATAATTACAAAAATAGAATTATTTCTCTTAATAATAACTTTAAAGTTAACACAAATTTAAGTTTAAAAGAATTTGTTCTTCCTTTATCAAAAACAAAAAAATATAAAAAGTTTGTATTAAGTAATTCACTTTTAAAAATCAAAAATGAACTTTGTAAGTAAGCTTAGGATGATTTAAGCTCTTCACATAATTGGTCTAACATAAAAAGAAAATCAAACATAAGAAAGTTATTAATCAAGACTTCAGTATCTATATAAATACTGTTTTCCCTTTTACATTCAATTTTATTAGCACCATCTAAAAATTTTTTGACTTCTTCAAGTTTATTTTTTTGACTGTCATTTTTTGGTTCAAAAGGAGAAACTAATTCTGAAGAAAACTTAGTTCCTAAAGTCGACAAAGCAAAATACTCTGCTAATTTTCTAGCTCCCAAGTCTTCGATTACAAATTTGAATTTATTCAAGTCAACTGATACAAAATCACCTTTAAGTGTTGTGTTAGATCCAATTGCCTCATATTCAAAATTGATTAAATTATCTATTTTAATTTTTGTATTAGCAGTTGTAGTATCTGAATTAAAATTATAACCACTTTCAGCAAAGTAATCAGCATTGATTTTATTATTTTCAGTTATTACTCCTAGGACTAAGTTTATACCAGCTGCATTTTCAGATTGGATATTAGTTATCGCATTTAAATCAAATTCAATGCCTGACATTTCAAAAATTAGATTTTTTTCAGTAGGTTTTTTTAAACTTAAATTCTTAAGGCTTATAGATTTTATACTTAAATTTATAAAACAAGCTTTAATCTGATCTTCTGATGATGGAAATTGTTTAAATTCATCTTGGTTATTTGCAACACAAATTTCATCGTTATCATTAAAATAAGAAATTGGAATTGAAACTTTAAAATTTGAAGTATCAATTGAATCTGTTGATTTATTTATTTTGATTTCTTCATATGATGCTCTTTGACCTGAGGCCCTCAAAGAAGCAACGATTGAGTTCATTGTTCCTTCATAAAGTTTAAACTTTGCCTCTTCAGATAATTCTGCAGGTGAAATTAAAGAGCCCAAAAACATAATTAAAGGATAAAGTGCTGTTTGTGATAGCTCTCCACCTAAAAGTTCTTCAATTAAATTAAACATTATTTTCTCATTCCCATTAATTATTAAATATTAATTAAATAAAAATCTATAAATCAACAATTAATTTATTAATTAACACCAAATTTATAGATTTATATAATAAAGAAATTGAAAGAATTGGTCGATCTAATAACGATAATAGGTAGGAGTGGGACTCACAATATAAACAAAATCAATAATTTATATATATGTTGTATGAAAATTGTATTTTTTTAAGTTAAATATTGTTTGGTTGTAAAAAATATTTTAGTAATTTTATTTTAAACATTTAGTTTTAAAAGTTTAAATGTATGTACAAAATATTCATTTTCATAATTTCATTATTTGTTATTTCTAAAATATCCTTTGCATATGATATAGATGCCTTATTGAAAAGAGATTCTGATACTGACAAGCATCCAAAACAAGGCAAAACGACTTCATTAGGTTTTGGAGTAATGTTAAAACAATACCATTGGTGCAAAACTTGGTCTGATGTAAAATTTAGTCCTGACCAAATTAAAAAAGATATAAGAAAAATTTCAAAAGCAGATGCTTCAAACTTCTCAAAAGGTTTTAATAGATATTCAAGATTCCGCAGCTGTAAATATTATAAGTCGCAGCAAAATTACAAAATTTCTCTAGATGAATATTTTAATAATTTAAGAACTGCATCTGATGAGAAGATTGGGACTAATTTGTCCAAAGAAAACACATTTATAAATAATTCGTACGATTATTCTGTTTTTCAAGATAGTAAAATTTGTGCTTTATCAGTTATTAAGGATGGTTCTGGAAATAAACAATGGAGTGATAAATGGAGTGATAGATCTGGACAATATAGGTTTGTGGAAGAAGCCAAACGACGTGGTTTAAATTGTGGTGTTAAAGTCAATGTTAATGACAACATTCAATTAAATGCTGATAATACAGATATTAAAGATCAGGATAAAGTCGTAGAGAAAATTGAAGAAAAAATCAAAGAAGAGGTTACTGAAAATCAGTTAGCTCAAAAAGAGCTTTTAGATCTAGAAAAACTTGAGAATGAAAGTCAGACAATGATTGCTGACATTAAAGAATTTTCTAAAGGTAATAAATCCATTAATGGGATTGAGTTAGCAAAACTTTTTTTAAAGTTTAATAAAAGCATTTCTTCACCTTGGTCTGAACAAACAGCAAAAAATTACTCTGAAATTTTAGCTTTTATGCAAACTGTAGATGGTTTTAATCAATATGTTTTAGATAAAAAGGCACAAACAGAAAGAGAGTCAGAAAATAGAATTAATGAGATAGTAACAGTTTTATCTGATTATAATAATATTTTACAAACTTTTTTAATTGAAAACCTTGGAAGCGAAAAAACAGCTACAGTAATAGAACTATCGGAGAAAATTATAAGACTTTCTCAAGATAAAACTTTAAATGAATTGACTAACTTACAAATAGAAGTGAAACAATGGCTGACAGAAAATGACCTTTTAGAAATAGATAATTTAGAAAATAATAAAGTTGCAGAAACATCAGATGTGAATAGCAATAACGCCAACATTCAAAAAGAAGTTAATCTACTTGCTAACAAACTATTGGAAGATTTAAATATTCAACAAGTAAATAATAATCAATCAAATTCTCCCCAAGAAAGCAATCCAACTGAGCAGATTGCACAAAATAATTCAAACAATAAAATTTCTAATAATAAAGATTTAATATCAGTTTGTGAAAATATTGAAATGAATGGTGAACCAGAGATTTATGGTATTTCACAAGTTAGCAGTAGTAGTGAAAAATTAGGTGATGAATACGATAAAAGACCGGTTTTTTCTACTAATTTTGAAAAACTTAATAATAAAACCTGGTCACAAGCTTTTGTTATGGAGATAGAACTTGTTAGCCAAAGATGTAAAGAAACTGATACACCAATTAATGAAAATCAATTAAATATTACAAAAAATAATCTTAAAGAATTATTTGGTTCTGAATATGAAAATTTCATTTCTGCATTTAGAGTTTCTAAAAATTATAATAAGATGAAAAATACTATAATTGAATCTTATCAATGTAGACTTAAATATGGAAAAACAGGTTTAATATGGGATCAAGCTGACAATTATAATGATGCTTGCAAAGCTTATAATAAAAATAATGCGTTTGATTTGCTAGAATACCCTTTGAAAACATGGAAAGAAGCTGCAAAAGTAGTATCTTTAAGAAATAAGTCTATAGAAAAAAATGCAAAAATTGAATTAGCTAAATCTTCTAGAGAAACATCCAAAAAGTTTGGATTTTCATTTAATATGACTAAATCTGACACACTAGCTCTTGGTTGTGATGAATTAGGCTGGTGTCAAGATGATTTACGTGTCTATTTTGATAAAGATTCTGGTTTCGTTGAAATTATAACTAAAAAGGTCGAAAACGAGCACACTGAAACTGGAATGCTTAAATATTTAAATAATCTATCTACAAAATATGAACTTATAATAAAACCAACAAATGAAGAGATTGAAAAGTTTGCTTTTGGAAAAGTCTCTGACTTCTGGGCTAAACAACCAGAAATACGTTATTTTTTTAAAAATAACGAAACAAACCAACCAAAATATATTGGGCTTGAAACTTCAACTGTATATCTCCCAAACCATGGCTTTAAAGTATCAATAGAAGTTAAATATTATTCTATAGAACATTTCGAAAAAACAATTCTAGCAAAGAGAGAAGAAAAAAAGAAAAAAATGGATGATCTTTAAGTCTTAAATCATTTTAAAATTTTGTATTGAAAACATCTTAAAAATGTGTCGAATTTGACGTAGTTTATCAATCGACAAAAATAACATCATACAAATGTCATCTTATGTCACCTTATGTCACCTCAAAAATGTGTTGAATTTGTCGAACTCCAAGATTCACAACAATCGACTTTGGTCGGAGTGGAGAGATTCGAACTCCCGACCCTCTGGTCCCAAACCAGATGCGCTACCAGGCTGCGCTACACTCCGACGTAAATAGTTTTAAACATCAATTTAATAGAATATTCAAGTATTTTGTTAGTTTAAATTTATAATTCTTGAATGATTATACAAATTAAATTTTTTAGAGGAACCAGCAATGAGTTCTAAAACATACTTTGAAGGTTTTAAAGATGGAATATTATCTAATGAGTATGGAACACTATTTTCGTGAACATTTATAAAATTACCATTTTTGTCAAAAAAAATGATATCTAGAGAAGATGGTGTGTTTTTCATCCAAAAATTTCTGTAAGCTTCGTCATTCCAAATGAAAAGCATCCCTGTTCCTTCAGGAATGTTTGTTCTGCCCATAAAACCCAAGGATCTGAGTTTATCATTGTCAGCTACTTCAACTGTAAAGTATTTAAGTTCATTATCTGAATTAGAAATTAGTAATTCTTTTTTTAGAAACTCTGCAGAAGAATTTAAAGAATAAAGAAAAAATAATATAAAAATTAATAAAAATAATGGCTTACTGCTCATTATGATATCGTTTTATTAAGCTCTCTATTGTTAATCCCTGTATCAAAATTGAAAATACAACAACTGCGTAAGTCGCCGTTAAAATTATTGGTTTTATATCACTTTCAGGAAGAGAGAGTGCAAGTGCAATAGATATACCTCCTCTCAAGCCTGCCCAAGTCAAAATAAGAATTTCACCCTTCTCTTTCGCTATTATTGGATTGAGTAGATTTAATGGTAATGAAACAGCAATTAATCTTGCTAGCACTGCGACAATTACGCAAATAATGCTTAAGCTTAGGATATTAAGTTCTGCTGACAATACAATAACTTCAAAGCCTATGAGAACAAATAATGCTGCATTTAAAATTTCATCAATTAAATGCCAAAAATCTGTAACATGTTCTCTTGTTTTTTCACTCATTGCGAATTGCCTTCCAGTGTTTCCAATAAATACACCTGCAACAACCATAGCAATTGGACCTGAAATATGTAGATTTAAAGCAATAGAATACGCACCCATGACAAGCGCTAAAGTAGCAATTACCTCTAATACGTAGTCGTCCATAGACCTTAGAAGCAAGAAAGTTAGATATCCAGCTACAATACCAAGCAAAGCGCCTCCAAATGCTTCTTTAACAAATAGACCTAAAATAGCATTTGCATCCATTGCTCCGTGTCCGCCGTGACCTGTAGAACTGCCAAATGCTATAGTGAGAAGGACTGAAAAAATAACTACAGCTACTCCATCGTTAAAAAGGCTTTCCCCTCCAATAATTGCTTCAAGTCTTTTTGGTACTTTTAATCTTTTAAGAAGACCTAAGACTGCAACTGGATCAGTTGGAGTGACAATTACCCCAAAAATTAAGCAATAAATATATTCGATGTTAAAGCCAAATAACTGAGTTAAATAATAAAAACATGTCCCATTGATAAAAGTTGATAATATAACTCCAAAAGTTGCGAGAATTGAAACATGCAATTTTGCCTTCATTAGGTTATTCAAGTCAACATGTAAAGCCCCTGCAAAAAGAAGAAAGCTTAGCATCCCATTCATTAGAGTTCGATTGAAATCAATTGCATCCAACCAGTTCTTAATAGTTTCTGACATTTGAAGAGATGGAACCACAGCTTCGATTAAAAGAACGCCTAAGCCAGATATAAGAGCAATTAAAACCAAACCAACAGTAAGAGGTAACTTTAAGTATTTATGATTTAAAAAACCAAATATAGAAACAAAAACTAATATAATTGCAGGAAGCTCAAGCATATTGACCTCTTTAAGGGTTTAAAATTTCTCTTAAATTATATTATATTTTAGTAAAATAAAAATAAATTTTATTTAAATATGTTAGTGTTGATTTAAATTTGAAAAATATATAAAAATAAACAAAAATTTAATTGATATTTTAATTCTCATTAATGATTATAAAAGCCCTCTTATTATTTGTATTTTATTTTGTGATATGGTTGCTTTTATCTGGTCATTATGACCCTCTTCTTCTCACATTAGGAGTTCTAAGTTGCATTACCTGTTTGTATGTAACGTGGAAGGCTAAATTTATTGATGAGGAAGGTTTGCCTTTACATCTTTTGATTAGATTACCAATTTATACTCTATGGCTCTTTAAAGAAATTATTAAAGCAAATATTGATACAGCTAAAATAATTATTATTAATAATCCAGATCCTCAAAACTTTAGGGTCAAATCTTCTCAAAAGACTGAAGCTGGCAAGGTTACTTATGCAAATTCTATTACGCTAACCCCAGGGACAGTTACAACAGTGCTCGATGGAGACATTTTAGAGGTTCACGCTTTATCTTCAGATATGGCTGATGATGTCAAAAGTGGCGCAATGGATAAGAAAGTATCATGGTTAGAAGGAAATAAGAATGTTTGAGCTGAGTCTGTTAATATGCGGCTTAGCTGTTATTCTATGCCTTTGGAGAGTTGCGCTTGGACCAACAGCCTATGATCGTATTCTGGCTGTTAATGCTGTTGGCAGTCTAGTTATAATAGGAATAACTCTGCATGGGTTCTTTATGGGAAGACCAGAGTTTATTGATATTGCAATTCTTTATGCCTTAATAAACTTCATTGGAACAATCGCAATATTAAAATTGTTTAGTGAAAATAAAAACAAGAAAAACTAAGATGGATACATTAATAAATTTAATTTCATTTATATTTATTTTTATTGGATCAATTACTATTTTAATCGGCAGCTTAGGACTATTAAGATTGCCTGACGTTTTTTCAAGAATTCACGCAGTAGGAATGATTGACACTGCTGGAATTGGTTTTATAATTTTTGGGCTTCTTATATACTCTGGATTTTCTATTGTTTCTATAAAGCTTTTAATTTTAGGTTTTGTTTTAATATTCACTAGCCCTATTTCTGGTCATGCTGTTGCTATTTCTGCTAAAAAAACTGGTTTAGAACCAATAACAAAAAAATCAGTTTATAACTCAAAGAAGGAAAATAATGGCTGAATTTTTAATAAATGGTTTTCTTATTTTTTTGTTAGCGATTATTGCCGTAGTAGCTATACGAAGTATTAAAATTTTTTCAACAGTTATGCTTGCAGGAGCCTATTCACTTATTTGTGCAATTATTTTTGTTAGTTTGGATGCTGTTGATGTTGCTTTTACTGAAGCTGCGGTAGGTGCCGGATTATCTACTGTTCTTTATATTGCTGCAATGAGGCATCTCCCTAAAAGAGAGAAAGTTGTTAATGATAATACTATATTTGCTTTAATAGTTTGTTTTGGTGTTGGATGCTTACTTATTTGGGCAAGTTTTGACCTACCTGTTATTGGAGATCCAATGGCTCCTATTCATCAGCACGTTGGACCTTACTATATATCAAATACTAAACCAGACATGGGAATACCAAATTTAGTAACTGGTGTGCTGGCAAGTTACAGAGGCTACGATACTCTTGGAGAAACAGTTGTTATTTTTACAGCTGGTCTTGGTGTTTTGTTATTGCTAGGTGATGGTAAAAATAGAGATAAAAATGAATGATGATCCAATTTTAAGAGTGTGCACTAAAATTATTGTGGGACCAATAATTCTATTTGGTTTATATGTCCAGTTTCATGGAGATTATGGTCCAGGCGGTGGTTTTCAAGCAGGAGTAATTGTAGCTGCTGGTTTTATTTTGCATTCTCTTATATTCGGATTGAAAGAAGGAAGAAAACTGATTTCAGAAAAATTAAATTTATTTATAATGATATTGGGCGTAATTTTATACGGTGGTGTTGGTTTAGTTTCCATTTATTATGATGCTGAATACTTAAATTATAGCATTCTCGCTCACGACACTAAACATGGGCAACATATTGGTATTTTATTAATTGAATTTGGTGTCGGGTTAACTGTTGCTGGAGTTATGCTCATACTTTTTCATTTATTTTCATCATGGCAAGGTAAAGATAAATGATACACGGTATACTTGGAATTTGGAATTACTGGATAGTCATTATTTTAATGATGACAGGTTTGTTTATAGTTATTTCAAGACACAATCTCGTTAAAAAGATGGTTGGATTAACAATTTTTCAAACAAGTGTTTTTTTGTTTTATATTTCATTAGGAAAAGTTCAGGGAGGAACGGCCCCTATTTTAACTGGATATAAAGACAGCTTATATTCTAATCCGTTACCTCATGTTTTGATACTAACTGCCATTGTTGTTGGAGTAGCGACTACTGCTCTTGGATTAGCTCTTATTCTAAGAATTAAAAGTGAATATGGCACCATTGAAGAAAATGAAATCGCTGAACTTAATACAGAAGAAAACTCTAAATGATTGATTTAATAGCAATTGAAAATCATTTACCGGCTTTGCAAGTTGTTATCCCGCTTCTTTTAGCTCCAGTTGCTATTTTAGTTTCTTTGCCTTTTTTATCTTGGCTTGTAGCTTTGTTTGGATCTCTATTTTGCTTATATGCATCAGTCTCATTATTTTTCCAGGTGTCTGAATTTGGTAAAATTAATTATTTTATGGGTGGGTGGTTACCTCCATATGGAATAGAATATGTGATTGATGAAGCTTCTTCATTCATGATTGTATTAATCTCATTGATGGGAGTATTTGCAACGATATTTGCTTATCAATCCTTGAAAAAAGAAATTAATAAAAAGTCGCAATCAAAAGTTTATGGAATGTGGTTGCTTGCATTGGGTGGTTTGCTTGGATTGGTAACTACTGGAGACGCTTTTAATCTTTTTGTTTTCTTAGAAATTTCATCTTTATCATCAGTTACTTTGGTTGCATTAGGTTCAAAAAAAGACAAGAGAGCCTTAACTGCAGCATTTAATTATCTTTTAATTGGAGCTGTAGGTGCTACTTTTTATGTTATTGGGGTAGGATTATTATATTCTGTCACAGGCACCTTAAATATTGCTGACTTAACTATAAAAATTTCAGAGCTTACAGCTAATAATTCTGTTAAAGCAGGTATTAGCTTTATAATAATAGGATTGATGGTAAAAGCTGCTATTTTTCCATTGCATATATGGCTTCCATCAGCTTATACATTTGCGCCTTCTGCTGTTGCTGTTCTTTTAACAGCAACTGCCACAAAAGCTGCTCTTTATGTATTAGCAAGAATATTGTTTACCCTTCTTTTTAATGCTGATGATTTTACAGTTATTATTCTGCAATGGGTATTATTGCCTGCATCAATTGTTGCTATATTTTTTGGAACTATAAGAGCTATCTTTGAGAAAGATATTAAGAAGCTTCTCGCTTTTTCTTCTTTGTCTCAAATTGGTTATATAACAATTGGCCTTACACTTGGGACAGCATCTGGTATTATGGCCTCTTTTATTCATATAGCTAATCATTCAATGATGAAAGCTGCATTATTTATGGGAATTGGAGCTATTTCTATTCAACTAAAAAAGAGTATAAATGTTGATGACCTAAAAGGTTTGTCAAAAAGTATGCCTGTAACATCTATTTCTTTGACTGTTGTTATTTTAAGTTTATTAGGCATACCACTTACAATAGGTTTTATATCAAAAGTATATTTACTTAAGGCAGTATTTAGTCATGGTAACTGGCCAATTTTATTTATTATTGTGCTGACAAGTTTTTTAGCTCTTGGATATGCTTGGCAAATGATTGAGAATATATGGATGAAGCAACCTGGTGATTCAGCCTTAACAATTAATGATGATCCTAAAATTTATATTCCTCTAGTTGCTTTAGCTGTATTTAATATATTATTTGGTATTTATGCTTACCCAGTTGTTAATTCAGCCTTCAATGCTTCAACTGCCATTTTTTGGAAGGCTTTATAATGATATCATCTATTAATTTTATTTATTTAGCATTATTGCCTCCACTTTTGGCTCCTATTTTCATTTTTATTTTTAAAAACAATCAAAATCTTAGAGACTCAGTTGGTCTGATTGGATCATTAATATCATTTTACGCTACAATAAATATCACAAATGACTTAATAAATGGTGGCAGCCCTACCCTTTATTTATTTAATATTTTTAGTGATTTATCTCTTTCATTTAAAGTTACACCTCTAGGTGCTGTGTTTGGGTTACTGTGCTCAGGTTTGTGGATACTAGCCGCAATTTATTCTATTGGCTATATGCGTGGAAATAATGAAAAAAATCAAACTAGATTTTATATATTTTACTCATTATCAATTTTCGGAGCATTGTGTGTTGCATGGTCGAGTAATTTATTAGTTTTGTTTATTTTTTATGAGTTTTTAACATTTGCAACGTACCCACTTGTTGTTCACAAAGAAACTGATGACTCAATTAAAGCGAGCCGTCTTTATTTAGGAATCTTAGTTGGATCATCATTAATGTTATTTTTGCCTGCTATTATTTGGGTTTGGTACTCGGTTGGAACATTAAACTTTGCAGATGGTGGTATTTTAAATAATACATTTGATCCTGTTTATGCTCCAATTTTACTATCTTTGTTTGTTTTTGGAATTGGTAAAGCTGCGTTAATGCCACTTCATTGGTGGTTGCCTGCAGCAATGGTAGCTCCAACTCCGGTATCTGCATTACTTCATGCTGTTGCAGTTGTAAAAGCAGGTGTTTTTTCAATTTTAATGGTAATATGTTATATTTTTGGTCCTGAGTTTATGAACAGTAGTGGATCAGGAAAATTTTTAATTTGGGCCTCAACTATAACTTTATTTTTATCTAGTGTAATTGCTATTAGAAAGAATGATATTAAAGCTCGTTTAGCTTACTCAACTGTAAGTCAACTTTCATATATAATTTTAGGTGGAGCAATTGCTTCTAATTACTCATTGATTGCATCAGTATCAAATATAATGATGCATGGAGTAGGAAAAATAACATTATTCTTTTGTGCTGGTGCAATTTATGTTTCTACAAAAATTACAAAAATCACTGATTTAAATGGTATTGGTCATAAAATGCCATTAACATTTATTGCTTTTTCTATTGGTGCACTATCCATTATTGGAATACCGCCATTAGGAGGTTCATGGAGTAAGTTTTATTTACTTCTTGGGGCTGCACAGTCTGAGCTAACTATCATCATTATAATTTTGGCTATATCTACATTGTTAAATACCTACTATTTATTGGATCCTGTTTTTAGAGCCTTTTTTATGGATAAAAATGAGAGTGTGAAGTCAGTAAAGCATCCATTAACAGTCTACCCTGCACTTTGTTCTGCATTTTTGGTAATTCTATTATTCTTTTACATTGATCCTTTATTGCAATTAGTTAACTTAATTATTTATTTACCATGAATATCTTTAATAAACTTATAAAAAATTTTGGAAAAGCAAATAGCATAGCTTTATTAATTTGTATTATACTTCTATTACTTGAGTTTGCAGGTGATAGGCATGGCGAGACTGAGTATGAGGACTTTTTATTTTTTCCAGCATTTTTTGGTTTTATTTCATGTATAATCATCTTTAGGATTGGTGTTGCTTTAAGAGCAGTATTTATGAGAGACGAGGATTATTATGATAAATAGTATTCCTCCAGGTCTAGTGATGTTTTTAGGGGCCTTCTTGGTACCTTTATTTCCTCATATATACAGACAATTCTATATGATTTTTCTAGTATTGTTATCAGCAATCTCTCTCTTTTCTGCTGAGGGATCACATTTGATTATTCAAGTACAAGATATTCAATTTTTATTACATCATTCTGATAATCTTAGTTTTCCTTTTGCAATTGTCTTTCATATCGCTGCATTTTTAGTGATAATCTATGGTGGTCATATAAAAGATTGGAGAGAGCAGTTAGCTATATTAAGCTATGCTGGTGCTGCAATTGCTGCTCTTCATGCTGGTGATTTATTTACTTTATTTTTATGGTGGGAAGCTACGGCCTTTACTTCTGTTATTTTAATATTTGGAGGTAAAACCTATAGAGCTTATAGATCAGCAATTCGTTATATAGTTATTCAAGTTGGATCAGGAATTTTATTATTATCAGGAGCTATTTTATTATTTCAAAGTAATAATGAAGCAATTTTTAAAGAATTAGATATTAATTCTACAGCAGGATTATTGATTTTTATTGCTTTTGGTATTAAGGCAGCATTTCCATTCTTAAATGGATGGCTTCAAGACTCTTATCCAGAAGCCAGTGAAGCTGGAACAGTTGCTTTATCAGCGTTTACAACAAAGTTAGCAATTTACGCTTTAGCAAGATCATACGCAGGTGTTGAAATATTAATCTATATTGGAGCGTTGATGACTTTCTTTCCAATATTTTTTGCCGTTATTGAGAATGATTTGAGAAGGGTACTTGCTTTTAGTTTGAATAACCAATTAGGGTTTATGGTTGTTGCAATTGGAATTGGTACTGAATTAGCTATAAATGGTGCAGTTGCTCATGCCTTCGCTCATATCATTTATAAAGGCTTATTATTTATGAGTATGGGAGCAGTTTTATACAGGGTTGGTACTTGTAAGGCATCTGAATTAGGAGGGTTATTTAAGTATATGCCTATTACTGCAGTTTGTTCAATTGTTGGTGCAGTTTCTATTTCAGCTTTTCCTTTATTTAGTGGATTTGTAGCAAAGTCACTTATTATGTCTTCATTAGGTTATGAAGGGCTTACTTTTATATATTTTATGTTGCTTTTTGCATCAGCTGGGGTCCTACATCACTCAGGAATAAAAATACCATTTTTTGCTTTTTTTGCTCATGATGCAGGATTAAAACCAAAAGAAGCTCCAATTAATATGCAAGCTGCAATGGTATTAAGTTCAGTTTTGTGCATTTTAATTGGAATTTTTCCATCTCTATTTTATCAAATATTGCCTTACAGCACTTATTATCAACCATATGACTTCAGTCACGTTCTTTCTCAACTACAATTATTAATGTTCGCGGTATTTGCTTTTATATGTTTATGGCACTTTAAAATTTATCCGCCAGAGTTAAATTCTACAGTTTTAAATAGTGATTGGTTTTACAGGATATTATTTTATAAAATCACTAATTTTTTTGTCATAAGACTTTTTGGTTTATGGGAAGTCTTTTCATCGTCATTGATAAAAGTCGTAAAATTGATTTATGTAAAAGTTCAAACAAGCTCGATACAATCAGGCAATTCGGCAGTTAAAGTTGGCAGAAGTACTGTTTTAATCTTATTTTCACTTGGGTTTGTTTTAGTTTGTAATTATTTACTTTTCTAGAATTTTAAATCTAATCATATTTCGTAAACTGCAGACATAAGTTTTTTTGTGTATTCTTTCTTTGGGTTTTGTAAGGTTGATATTGTATCACCACTTTCAACTATTTTCCCATCCAGCATTACTAATACTCTTTCTGATAGGTATTTCACAACTGATATATCATGACTTATTAAAATAATTGTAATGCCAAGTTTTTGTTTTAAATCTTTTAATAATTGTAAAATTTGCTCTTGTATCGTTACATCAAGAGATGATGTTGGTTCATCACATATTAATATTTTTGGTTCTAATATTATCGCTCTGGCTATAGCAACTCTCTGTCTTTGTCCACCAGACAGTTGATTGGGAAATCTGTAATAAAAGCCTTTATCCAGACCTACCAAATCCAAAGTTTTAAGAACCAAATTTCTTATTTCATCAGGTAAAAATGGTTTGTTCAAAATTAATGGTCTTGCAATTATATACCCAATTGTATGATTTGGATTAAGGGTAGAGTAAGGATCTTGAAAAACTGGCTGTATGATTTCAGCACGCTCCTTTGTATCTAATTTATTTATATCTTTATTACAAATTAATATTTCACCTCTGTCAGGTGCAAGAAGGCCGTTTAACATTTTGGCAACAGTTGATTTTCCTGATCCAGATTCGCCAATTATAGAAAGCGTTTCTCCTTCATAAACAGAAAAATTAATATCATTTACAGCATTGATGATTTTTTTTGTAGAAAATAATTTTGATGGCAACTTATAGAATTTGGATAAGTTTGTAACTTCTATAATTTTGTCATTCTTTTTAAACTTATTTTTTTTACGTTTAGTATTTAAGTTTTTTAGACAACTTATTAATGTTTTAGTATATAGCTTTTTTGGTTTATTTAGAACATTGTATGTTTTTCCAGTCTCAATTATTTCACCTCTTTTCATTACTATAATATTTTTGGATACTTGAGAGACTACTCCCAAATCATGTGAAATAAAAATTAAAGCCATTCCAAATTTTTCTTTCAACTCTTGGATTAAATTTATTATTTCTTTTTGAACTGTTACATCTAGTGCAGTCGTAGGTTCATCAGCAATTAATAATGAAGGATTATTAATTAATGCCATTGCAATCATTACTCTTTGCCTTTGACCGCCTGAAAGTTGATGAGGGTATTGTTTCATTCTCTCCAGATTATCTGATAATTTAACAGCACTTAGCATCTCTAATGATTTATGATGTGCTTCCTTTTTACCAACTTTATTATGATACATATATGTATGCATAAGCTGTCGACCAATCGTGTATACTGGATTAAGAGCAGTCATTGGCTCTTGAAAAATCATTGAAATTTTATTTCCACTAAAATTTTTATAAAAATTTAAATTATCTATTTCAGATAAATTGTGGTTTAAGAAATCAATTGAACCAGAGGATACTATAGCTTGCTTTGGAAGTAATCTCGTAAGAGCAAGCATACTTAAAGTTTTACCACTACCAGACTCACCAACTATACCTAAACTTCCATTTTTATCTAATTTTAGATTAAAATTACTTAATGTATTTACTAAATGGTTTCCTGGAAAAGCAATGCTTAAATTTTTGATTTCTAAAAAATTATTCACTGTCTTGTTATTTTTTACTATTTATATTTTGTTTTAAATTTGAAATTGGCACTTCAACTTTTGATTTAATTTCAATTTTGCTATTTGGGTCTGTTATATCGCGTAGACCATCTCCAAGCATATTGATTGAAACAACTAACAAGAACAAAGCAATTCCTGGAAGAATAATTAGCCAAGGTTGGAAGAATAATGCCTCCCTACCCTCAGCTATTAAAAGACCCCATGATGGTGTTGGAGGTTGGATGCCAACACCTAAAAAGGATAGGCTAGCTTCTGATAAAATAGCAATTCCTACCTCTAATGTAAAAATTACAATAATTTGATTTAAGATATTAGGTATAATATCACTAAATATGATTTGATATTTTGAGGCTCCAATTGCATTTGCTGCTAAAACATAATCTAAGTTTCTAATTCTTTGAGTTGCTGAACGAGAAACAACTAGAAATAATGTCCAATGAAGAACACCTATTACTAAAATAACAACTGTAATGGATGGTCCAATTAAAAAAACAACAGTCATTGCAAGTAGAAGTCCAGGCAATGCTAGCTGACATGTTAAAAGATAATTTACTAGTTGATCTACCCAACCACCAAAATATCCAGCGAGTATGCCCAAGGATATACCAATTATCATTCCCACAAATGCCGCTCCAAATCCAATTGTTAAAGAAATTCTGGTCCCATATAAAATTCTGGCTAAATAATCTCTCCCATTGCCATCTGTTCCAAAAATATGTTCCCAATTACCACCTTCTACCCAAATTGGAGGCAATAGTCTTTTAGTTAAATCTTGTTCATATGGAGAAATGCCAATGATATGAGGACCAAAAATACCCAGAAATATAATTATAAGGAGCATTGTTAATCCAAATTTAAAACCTAAATGGTTAACACTTTTTCTTAAAAAGATATGTTTTGGTTCAAGCTCACTAAGATCATTATTAAAGGCTTGAGGGAAAAGTCTTTTTGCAAATAATTCAAAAATCATTTTCTAAGCCTTGGATCTAGATATGCATTTAAAATGTCTGCAAATAGGTTAAAAATTAAAAACATAAACGCAAAAATGAAAACTAAAATTTGAACAGTTGGTATATCAGTACCTAATATAGATTCCAAAGCTAACCTCCCTAATCCATTAATCGCAAAAACAGACTCTGTTATTACCGAACCACCAAATTTATGACCTAATTGAACTGCTAAAACACTTACTACCGGCAATACAGCATTTCTCATAGAATGGTTAATTGTTAAATTCCAGCCATAAAAGCCATTCGATCTTGCGGTTCGAATATAGTCAGAATCGACCACATCTAGGAGCCCTGTTCTCATTAATCTCATCACAGGTGGAACAGAACTTGCCCCTAAAACAATAGAAGGAAGTACAAAATGAAAATATGTTTTATCTCCTGACACTGGAAATATAGGAAAAGTTAAAGCAAATAAAATAATCATCAATAACCCTAACCAGAAATTAGGAACCGCTTGAGCGGCAACGGCTATACCAAGTGCAAATCTATCTATAATTGTATTAGGATTTAATGCTGCTACAATTCCAAGTGGTATTGCAATTATGATTGTCACTGAAACAGACATTAAAGCTAAAGTAATTGTTTCTGGTGCTCTTTCTAAAACCAATAAGTAAACTGACTTATTCCAGTAGTAGCTTTCACCAAAATTGCCTCTCATTACACCAGAGGCCCATTCAAAATACCTTTCTAAAATTGGTCTATCAAATCCATATTGAATTCTTACTTGTTCAATTTCCTCAAATAATGCTTCTTCACCAGCAACGGCTTGAGCTGGATCTATTGCATAATTTAAAAGAAAAAATGTAATAAAGGATAATGTTATAGCTACTGCAATAACAACAATTAATCTACCGGCAATAAATCTTAACATAATTAAGTACTAAGTTTATTGCCGATAATACTAATATTTTATAACTAATTCCAAGTTATATTCCAAATTCTTGGATATCCATCTGCATCTTGCTTAAAATTGATATCCTTACTAGATAATACACCTTCAGAATAAGACCAAAGTGGAACCCAGTATGCTTGTTCTGCAATTAATTTAAGACCTTCAGCATAAAGTTTTTTTCTTTCATCAATATCTAAAGTTTGCTCAGCTCCAAGCATTAATTCATTTACTTTCGGATCTCCAGAAAGGTTTCTATCTCCTTTATTTGGATCTCTCCAATGAATATTTGATATGGTAGCTGTGTCAGGAGACGCAGATGAACCCCAAGTACCAAAGTAAGCTCTGATCTGTCTTTCTTTTCTAGCTTTATTTAAACCTGCAAGTTTTCCATGTCTCAGATTGATATTAATACCAACTTTACCAAGATCGTCAGCCATAGCTTGAGCTGCCTCTTTGTCTCGATATGACCACAAATCTAAATCAAAGCCATTTGGATAACCTGCACTCGCCAGTAATGACTTTGCTTTTTCAGGGTTGTAATCATATTTCATTACATCTTGAAAACAGCCAAAAACAACTGGATTGCATGCTGTGTGAATAGCTTTAGCTGGACCACCTATTAGATTTTTAGCAATGCTTTCTCTATTAATAGCATGGTTCATAGCTCTTCTTACATCAAGTTTAGTAATAGGATTGCCTTCGCCTGAATAACCTCCTGCATCGAGAACTAAGAAACCAATTCTTAAGCTTGGACCAATTTGATAATCAGCTTTTCCAGTTTTAGCCATTGCCTCTCCAACATCTTTCTTAACGTTGTACATCCAATGTATACCGCCACTCATAAGCTCTGCTTGTTGTGTTCCCATATCAGGAATAGACCTAATAATAAGATTTTTTATTGCTGGATTTCCCTTAGGTCCACCAAAATAGCTTTCATTTCTCTCCAAGACTACTTCAACCCCAGGATCAAAAGAAACAACTTTATACGGACCTAAACCATTAAGACTAGTTGCTTGCGCATTATCATCCCAATTACCATCAGTTCCCATAATACCGTTTTTTCTAATTTTAATTCTGTAAAGATCATTGAAAAGGTTTGCATAAGGAGAATTAAGGTTAAATCTAACAGAATATTTTCCAGTTTTTTCTATACTTTTTAACCAGCTTGCTAGTTTTTTATGTCTTCTGTTTTTATCATTTGTGACAATAAAATTGTAAGTATAAACAACATCATCTGATGTCATTTCACTTCCATCATGAAATTTAACACCTTGTCTTAGATTTACATCAAGTGTCACATCATCTACAACATTAAAGTCTGATGCTAAACTCGGTGCATAGGTAAGATTTTCATTTTCAACATAAAATAGAGAGTCATCAATCATATCACCTAAAATCAGGTATTCTGTTTTAGTTCCATAATGATAGTCAAGATTTGTAATTTCTCTAGAAAAGGCAATAACCAATGTATCGTCAGATTTATCGGCAAAAGCTTGAAATGGTGAAAAAGAAAATAATAAAATTGTTAATATTAAAATTTTTAATATACGCATTCACTCCTCCAAAAATATATATTTAATTATTAGATGTTCAAATTAAAACCTCTTATGTAATTATTAAAAACCTCATATGTAATTTATAGAAATCACAAAAAATTTTGTATTAAACTTATTGATTTATATTAAAAAAAATAATAATAAAAAATTATGTCAGAAGTAAAATCTAAAAATATACCAAAACATATTCCTAAGGAAAATGTTTATATGACAGCACATTGGATGGTTTATGTATCCTATGCATGTTTATTGGGTTCTCTATACCTATTGATCAATGGTGCTTTCTTTGGGTGATATGTCATCCTTAGAAGATCTCTATCAAAGTAAAATTTTAGAGTTTGCCAGAATGGCAAGGGATATTAACCTTTTAACTGATCCAAACGTATCCTTTACATCCAAAAATCCTGTCTGTGGAGACGAAGTTACTATTAATTTGATCATAAATAAGGACAATATCATTTCTCACTATGGTCATAAAGTTAGAGGTTGTGCTTTATGTGAAGCATCTACTGGTTTATTATCAAAGAATGTAATTGGATTAAATTTTAAAAATTCTTTTATATTAAAAGAAAATTTATCTTTTTGGCTAAATGAAAAACTAGATAAATTTACATTTTCTGAAATTGAAAATTTTTCGCCAGTTAAAAAATTTAAAAATAGATATAAATGTGTTTTATTATCATTTGATGCACTTCAAGGTGCATGTGAAAAACATATTAATTAAAAATTAATAAGTTCTTTTTCAAATTGAAAATTTGTTAAATTTTCATAACCATATTCTGTTACTAAAACTTGATCTTCCAATTTAATACCCTCAAGTCCACCTTCTTCACCAATGTAAGCTTCAACACAAAGAACCATACCAGGTTCTAAAATAGCATCAAATGCACCATCAACATAATCTACTGGATAATGAACGAGTGGCCATTCATCACAAAGACCAACACCATGCATTTTGCAGCTGTATCTTAGCGCCTCATATTTTTTAGGAAGTTCTCTTCCACCAAAAACCAAATCTTTTATATTAATACCGGGTTTGATAATTTCTGTATTTTCTTTTATTTGATAGTATGCCTCAGTATATAATTCTTTTTGCTTTGGTGTAATTTTAGCTTTGTCTCCAATAAACCAGGTTCTAGATATATCTACACAAATTCCATAGCAACCAATAAGGTCAGTATCAAATGCTAGAATTTCATTTTCTTGAACAACTCTTGGTCCACACTCTTGAAACCATGGGTTCGTACGTTGGCCAGATGATAATAATCTAGTCTCAATCCATTCTCCACCTCTTTTAATGTTTTCGGCGTGTAAGACTGCCCAAATATCATTTTCAGTTACACCAGGAACACACATTTTTTTCATTTCATGCATACCCATTTCACAAGAATGAATAGCACAACGCATAGCATTGAGTTCTTCCACTCCTTTTACTGCTCGAGTTCTCTCCATTACTTCTTCGCCATCTAATACATTAATACCAAGATTTTCTAATGCTCTGAGACCATGAATCTGAATTTTATCAACTGCAAGACGTAAATTCTTTTTATTTTTTTTAGATAAAATGTCCTTAATTTCATTTGCAAAGGTAAATGCATCATTTTTTATATTGTCGCCATTTGCAAAATAAAACATAGATGCTGAATTTCTGACTTCCTTTACAAGAGGATTAAAAGAAGATAGTAAATCCAGCCCTTTGTAATCCCATAAGATAATATGTCCATCATTTGATATAAAGCAGGCTCTAAATGGATTATGTGAATTCCATAATTGCATATTCGTTGTATCAGTGATGTATCGAATGTTCAAAGGGTCAAATACTAAGACGCCGTCAAGTTTTCTACTATTAATTTCATTTACTAAACGTGAAACTCGAAACTCTCGCATATTTTGCAAATTTGGTATTTCTAAGTCAGCATTTGTCCATTCATCAAATGCTAATTGAGTTGGTCCTATTTCAACTCGATCGTTGAAATTTGGAGTGCCATCTAATTTAAATTCAGATTTCCTTGAATAAGGATTTATTTTTTTTATTTGAGCATGCTTCATTTCAAACCTATAAATTACGCTAAATTGATTTTTAAAATCATGTCAACAGATAAATTTAATGTCCTTTAAAATCAGGTTTTTCTTTTTTTGTAAAGGAATCAACACCTATTTCAAAATCCTTTGATTTTAAGGATTCAGTAAAAAATCTTGCTTCCATCTCAAGTTGACTTTCTAATGATGAATGAAAAGAATTTAATGATAATTCTTTGATTTTACCATATGCCAGAGTTGGCCCTTTACAAAGACTTTGAGCAATTTTAATTGTTTCTTCTAATAATTTGTTAGGTTTGACAATTTTATTTATTAAACCCCAATTTAAAGCCTCATCAACAGATAATGTTTTATTTGTTAACACTAGTTCCATATATCTTCTGTGCCCAATTATTTTTGGAAGAAAATATGATGAAGATGCATCTGGGGTTAACCCAACATTTGTATATGAAGAAACGAAAGTAGCATTTTCACTTGCGATTGCAAAACTTGGGAAGGAAGCAAAAGATAATCCAGCGCCAGCAGCAACTCCATTTATTGAGGCTATAATTGGAGCTTTAATTCTACAAAATTTTGAAATTGCACCATGAAGAGATACAATAAATTCTCTTACTTCATTAATTAAATTATGACCAGAATTTTTAAATGAATATAAATCTCCACCTGCACAGAAAGACTGGTCACCTTCTCCTGTGAATACTAAACAACGAAGTGTATTATCTTCTTCACATTTAATTGCTAACTTAAGAAGTTCTAGAGACATCTGTTTGTTAAGAGTATTAAAATGCTCAGGTCTATTAAAAGTTATTAAACCTATATTATCAATTTTTTTATACTTTAAGGTTTTGAAATTCATAAATCTAATTATATATAATTATAAATTTTTATTAGTTGATAATCTTAAACTGTCACTTCCAATTAATTTTTTAGAATACCAATTAGCAAATGAAACAACATTTGCTTCAAGAAGAGGTGAAAATCTTCCAGGTTCAGCGAATGGGTTTCTTAATCCAGCCTGTTGATTTTCTAATGCAGGAATATCTTCTTCTATAGCAGCATCCATTCTATGATAATATTGTTTTGATAACTTCTCAAAACTACTTAAATTTATAGTACTTTCGGGAAAGCAAGTTGTCTGAAATACTTTGCAACTATCAGAATTTAATGGATGAACTTCATATATCCATAAAGCGTCGTTACCAATAGCAAAAGTTAGATTAGGAAAAATCCAAGTATATCTAACTGAATTAAGAACATCAGAACTTAAACCCGGCATATCTGGTAAGGCAAACTGTTGCTCATTTTCTAAAAGAGCACCATTTCCTGAAGTTCTACCAAATTGAGAAGTAAATGCACCATTAGTTGTATCTGGAAAGTTAGGAAGTTGGTAAACGTCACCTATAGTTTCTGGATGTACATATGGCAAATGATAGTATTCATTGAATACTTCTAAAAACGCTTTCCAATTGCAATTAACGTTAAATGTTCTCTCTCGTGTTGAAATTAAAGTTTGCATAGGCCATTTAGAATGAATATTTTCAAAATTATCTATTTGCTCATCAAGATTTTTTTCTAAATTGTTTTCAAAATGAACAAAACATAGACCTAGTCTCACTTCTGAATGAAACTCTTTTAATGAGATTTCGTCTTTTTTAAAAGACTTTGCATCATCCATATTCGGAGCACCTTTAAGTCTGCCCTCGAGATTGTAAGACCAACTATGGAATGGACAAATAATTCCACTGGTATTGCCTTTTCCCTCTATAAGTTTGGCTGACCTATGTCTGCAAACATTTGCAAAAACTCTTATTTTTTTTGACTTGTCTCTTATAATTATAACAGGAGTGTCCAAAATTTCTTTTGTAATATAATCACCTGCCTTTTTTAAAAAACTAACATGGCCTATGCAAATCCATTGTTTTTTAAAAAGAACGTCTTTTTCAATTTCTAAAATTTCTTCATTTGAGTAACAAACAGGAGGGATGCATGATGATGCATCATGACTTTTTAAACAATTTTTTAATTTTTCTTTTAGATTTAAATTATCTACCATTTATGTTCATTGAAAAATTTTATTTTTCAAACCAAGGGTTGGGTTTATCAGGTATGTTTTTGTCGATACCTCTTAGTATTAAACCCTTTTCATCGTACATTGGCAATGAACAGATTTCTGCCATTAATTTTTCTCCATTTATACTTATCACATCAACCTTTGTGCCAATCTCAATATCATCAAGATCTAAACGTACAATGCCAACACCACATTCTAAATATGGAGACCAAGTAGATGAACTAATCACACCAATATTCTTATTACTGATAAAAATATTATTTCCTCTCAAGGCAATTCCGTCTTTTACTTTAATTCCCCAAATTTTGGATTTTTTTTCAGCTTTTTCTAACGCTTTCTTACCTACAAAATCTGATTTATTTAAATCAACAAATTTTCCTAATCCAACTTCGAATGGTGTTGTATTTTTTGTAAAGTCATTGTTTGCTGATAAAAGACCAGCCTCAATTCTTCTTGCCCTAAATCCGGGTGTTCCAGCCAAAATCATACCATATTTCTCACCAATTTGCATTATATGATTACCAATTAACTCGGCATCATTCTCAGGCCTTAAATAGAACTCCCAACCAAGTTCATTTGTAAAACCTGTTCTGGTAATAATAATGGGTTCTCCTTTTATATATACTTCGGCAATATCGAAGTACTTCCAAGATAAATCATCGTCTATGAGTTCTGATAATAGATCCATAGACTTTGGTCCCTGAATTTGAGTAACAAATACATTTGGATCAGTAATCTTAACATCAAAATTATTTGAAAATGCTAGGTACCATTTAAAAAGTTCACCATCTGCTTGAGCCATCCATAGTTTATTTTTATTAAGATGGAGCATTATTCCATCAGTTATCATCCCTCCATCATGATAACAAGCAAACTGATATGAGCATCTACCTTCATTAATTTTTGAAATATCTCTTGTAAATATGTAGTTTGCAAATTCAATGGCATCTGGCCCTGATATTTCTACGGGAAACTCTCCTGTATTTCTAAAAATAACATTTTGTCTTACAGCCCAATACTGTTCATCAGGAGTAACATTATTCAGAGATTCTGGTGACATTCGATTATTATAAAGAAAATATTCTGGGTCGAACGGCAATTCCATATAAGATAAAGGATGAGGTTTCATATTTAATGGATGAGATAATTCCACAGGCCTTTTGCCTTTGTTTTCAAAAGCTTTTATTGTGTATCGGTTTTTTTGTATTTCTGTGTGCATAAAGATAATTTTAATTTAAAGATATTTGTTATAATTATTCCAAATCCATTTGGAAGGCAATAACTCTTCTTCTTGAATAGTATCCCAAAGAGAATTTGATTTTAACTCGCCTAACAAAGAAGATGTTTTATCCATCATTTTATTTTTTCTATCAGTCGGTTCAACTAATTTTTTGAGATCATATTCCTCATTAAACTCTGATTTATCTGATAATATTATTTTTACTTTAGTAGAGGTTTCAACAATATCTGATGATGAGATAACCTTAGTCTTTTCCATAATAGAAATTAAATTCTTATTAATACACAGTTTATCTGAAAAACTTTCTGGTTTTGATGTATCAATGCCACTGACGACCATAGCGGCAATCATTTTAAAGCTAAATTTTGTTTCCAATGATGTTTTTGGATTATTGATATTGCAAACATTCAAGTATTGAGGATGAACAAAAATATTAATTTCCTGGATTAAATCAGAATTTATTTTAAATTTTATTTTTAAATTATTTATTGCTTCAATCATTGCATGAGTTCCGTGACAGCATGCATGAAACTTATGAGTTAACTTTTCAAATATGAATAATTTTCCTAAATCATCAAAACTTTCATAATTAAACTCACTATTATGTGTTTTACCGAATCCTTGAGCGCCATCAAAAGAATTTATGGAGGCTTCTAATCCATTTTTAGACAAAATTGATGACTGAATTGCTGAATTAGCTGCCATACCAACGTGGTAAGGTTTAACCATAGAACCAAATTGTTCTTTCAAACCTGATGAATGTGAGGTTGCTATACATAAAGCATTTTCAATCTGTTCTGAAGATAATCTCATTAATTTCGATACAGCAATAGTGGCTCCAAATATGCCTGAAGTAGATGTAATATGAAACCCACTTCTATAATGCTTTCTTCCTAACCATTTTCCAATTCTGCATGATGTTTCCATTCCAATTATTGAAGCATTTTTGAATTCTTCAAAACTTAATTTGTATTTGTCAGATATTGCTAACGCTGCAGAAAGCACAACTACTGATGGATGCCCAAGATAGTCAAAGTGAGTATCATCATAATCTAGGGCATGAGAAATAGTCCCATTGATTAAAGCAGCTGTTTTACAAGACACATATGATTTATGTCCAAAAATAAAAGAATCTTGAACCCTGCCCTCTTCTTTGGTTAGAGATAAGATAATTTTTGCTATATTACTACCTTGTGAAGCTATAGAAACAGATACCCAATCAGCAAGACAAATTTTAAAAATACTAGAAGAGGAAAATGGTAAATCACTTGGATTAAAATTATATGCAAAATCAGAAAATAAACTTGGTAGATTTTTATTTCTCATCAATACGAACGAGGCATTTTAAGAACATGTTCTGCAATATAACTCAATATCATATTAGTTGATATTGGTGCAACTTGGTAAAGTCTTGCTTCTCTATATTTTCTTTCTATGTCATATTCTTCAGCAAAACCAAAGCCTCCAAAAGTTTGAATACAAGCTTCCGCAGCCGCCCATTGCGCATCTGCAGATAATAGTTTTGAAAGGTTGGCTTCTTCACCTGGATTTAATCCTTTATCAAACAAATTAGTTGCTTCATTTAACATCAATTCAGCAGCTCTCATTTGACTGTAAGAACGTGCTATAGGAAATTGAATTCCTTGATTTTTACCAATTGGTCTTCCAAAAATTTCTCTTTCTGAAGAATATTTTGATGCTTTGTTAATAAACCATTTAGCGTCACCTATACACTCAGCTGCAATGAGTATTCTTTCAGCATTCATTCCAGATAAAATATATTTAAAGCCCTTGCCTTCTTCGCCAATGAGATTTCTTTTTGGAACAGGAAGATTATCAAAGAATATCTCAGTTGTTGAATGGTTCATCATTGTCCTAATTGGCTTAATAGTAATAGTATTTTTTGGAACTTCGTTTAGATCAACAATGAAAACAGACAAACCATCAGTACGTTTAGTAACTTTTTCCTTTGGAGTTGTCCTAGCTAATAGCAATAGTAAATCAGAATGTTCAGCTCTGCTTGTCCATATTTTTTGACCATTTATGTGATAAAAATCACCTTTTTTAATTGCATTACACTTTAAAGAAGTTGTATCACTTCCAGATGTTGGTTCAGTGACCCCAAAAGCTTGTAACCTTAAATTGCCTTTTGCGATTTCGGGAAGGTATTTTTGTTTTTGATATTCTGAACCATGTCTCAATAATGTTCCCATTGTATACATTTGAGCGTGGCAAGCAGCTGCATTGCAGCCTGATTTATGTATTTCTTCCAATATTGCAACACCAACAGAAAGTGACAATCCCAGACCACCATATTCTTCTGGAATAAGAGCACTAAGATAACCAGCCTCAGTAAGGGCATTAACAAATTCAGTTGGATATGAATTATTTTTATCGCAATTCTGCCAGTACTTACCATCAAATTTTAAACATAATTTTGAGACCGCATCTCTAATTTCAACATGATTTAAGGTATAATTCATTCTTATTTTAATCCGTTATAGTTTAATCAAATATGCTAATTAAAAAACTCATCTGTTATTAATTTAGTGTGCTCTCCTAATTCGGGTACTACATAATTTGGCGTATCCTTACTTAAGACTGGTAAATTAGCAAGTTCAATTGTTGTGTTACCTATTTTTGCTAATCCATTATTCAAAAATTTATGTTCAGATAACTCCTTAACTGAATTTAGTTTAGCATTTGCAATATTATTTTCATTCAATAGGTTGATAATGATGTCTGCTTCAAATTTAGAAAAATAATCATTAATTATCTCGTTTAACTTTTCCTTATTATTGAATCTACTAGGATTGTCTTTAAAATATTTGTTGGTAACTAAGTTTGGCATCAAAAGAACTTTTTCACAAAAGATTTTAAATTCTCTATTGCTTTGTATAGATAACAAAATTTGATTATCTTTACACTTGAAAGCACCATAAGGAGCTATAAATGAATGAGTAAGCCCTAATCTTTTTGGGGCACCGCCCATATATCTATGAGCGAGAAGAGGCATATTCATCCAATCAGCCATAACATCAAACATGGAAATTGAAATATTAGTACCCTCACCCGTTTTATTTTTTTTAATTAAAGCTCTCAATATTGCCGAATAAGCAGTAAGTCCTGTTGATAAATCAGATATTGAAATGCCAGTTTTAGATGGTTCTTTCTCTGTGCCTGTTACTGAACAAAGACCACTTTCTGCTTGTACAAGAAAATCATAAGCTTTTTTACTTATTGCTTCTTTTGTTTCGCCATAACCTGTAATTTTACAGTTTATTAAATGAGGGTTTAATTTGTTTAAAACATCATTAGGTAAGCCTAATTTATTAAGGCTTTGGGGCGCAAGATTACTCAAAAGAACATCAGATTGAGAAATTATAGATTTTAAAATATTTAAATCATTTTCTATTTTTAAATCTAAACAAATTGATTGTTTTCCTCTGTTGAGCCATGCAAAAATACTACTTTTACCGTTAACTCCATTGTCATAATCTCTTGCAAAATCACCTTCTGGTCTTTCTACCTTAATAACTCTTGCTCCAGCATCAGCAAGTAAAAGGCCACAATATGGGGCAGCTACTGCTTGTTCAAGTGAAACAATTGTAATGCCAGATAACTCGTTATTTAATTCCATTTTTTAACAATCAAAGTATATTTGAATTATTATATTATTTATTTTCTTTAAAAAAAAAGTAAAATAATTAATCAAAAATAGATACTATATTACTTATAACCTGGCAAAAAAATGAAAAAAGATTTTGAAACTTTAATTACTAAGATAATCAAGGAACATATTTTATTAGTAACGTTTAATAGACCTAAATTTGCTAATGCATTTAATACTCAAATGGCCCAAGAATTAATTGAATTAATGGAAGACATTTCAATGTCTTCAGATGAAATAAGAACAATAATTTTTACTGGTGCTGGAGATAAAGCTTTTTGTGCTGGTGGAGACTTAAAGGAACGAAATGGAATGTCTGATCAAGATTGGGAAAAGCAACATCTCGTTTATGAAAGAATGATCAGAGCAATTATAAACTGTCCTATTCCTGTCATTGGAGCAATAAATGGAGCTGCTTATGGTGGCGGGTGTGAAATTGCTGCTGCACTAGACTTTATATACGTTTCAGAAAATGCACGTTTTGCATTACCTGAACTTCAACTTGGAATAATACCAGGTGCTGGAGGAACTCAAAATTTAAGTCGTGCTATTGGAGAAAGAAGAGCTAAAGAAATAATTTTAACTGGAAAAGTTTTTAGTGCTCATGAAGCTGTGGAGTGGAATTTAGCTAATAACGTTTTTCCTCATTCTGAACTTCTTGAAAAAACCATCGAAAAAGCAGAAGAGATTTCATCAAAAGCTCCAATAGCTGTGAGACAAGCTAAACAATCAATACACAAAGGCCTACAAATGAGTTTATCAGATGGATTGTCATTTGAAATTGAAGCATATAATAGAACTATTCCAACAGAGGACAGGCGTGAAGGCGTATTAGCTTTTAATGAAAAAAGGAAACCTGTATTTAAAGGAAAATAAGTTTGTCTAAATTTATTAGAATTCGTGAAGTTGGTTTAAGAGACGGTCTTCAATTATCAAGAACTAGAATATCGTATGAAACTAAAATCAAATGGATAAAAAGGCAATGTGAAGCAGGATTTAGAGAGATGGAAGTTACATCATTTGTCCCTCCATCCTTACTTCCACAATTTTCTGATGCTCAAAAAGTAGTTAATGAAGCTAACAAAATTGAAGACTTAATACCATCAGTACTTGTTCCAAATTTAAAGGGTGGTTTGAATGCCTTAAAGAGCCATTCTAAAAAGATACTTTTCGTTATATCAGCAAGTGAGCAACATAATTTATCTAACGTTAATTGTGATATTAAACAGTCTTTATTGATGTTTAATGATTTAATTAAAGAAAGTAAAAACAGTGGTTTAGACAAAAAGGTTATGATTTCAGGTGCAATAGCAACAAGTTTTGGTTGCTCCATTCAAGGTCACGTAAAGGAAAAGGATGTTTTAGATATTGCTGATAAATTAATTGATATAGGTACTGATGAAATAAATATTGCTGATACAGTTGGTTATGCAAATCCAACTCAAGTTTCAAATTTGTTTAAAAAACTAATAAAATTATCAGACAAAACTCCTTTTGGTGCTCACTTCCATGATACAAGAGGTATGGGTTTGACAAATGTAAAGTCAGCATTAGATGAAGGCGTTACTCTTTTTGACGCATCTTTAGGTGGTTTAGGGGGCTGTCCTTTTGCTCCAGGTGCTAGTGGTAATATTGCTACAGAAGATTGTGCTTACATGATTGAAGCAATGGGGTATGACACTGGTATAGACTTGAATAAACTTATTAGTTTAAGAAAATCTTTGAGCAAATGGATGACTGAAGATACACTGCTGGGGAATTTATCAAATTCTGGTTTGGCAAAGAATTTCAAATTAAATCATTAATTGTTTCATTCCTTTATCTAGTCCACTCAAAGTTAGAGGAACCATTTTACCAGAGAAAATATCACTGACCATTTTAATTGTTTGCGTGTAATCCCAATATTTTTTTGGTACAGGGTTAATCCACATATGAGACTCCCATTGTGATATTGCTTTAAACAACCAATCTTTGCCAGCGATTTTATTAAAATGCTCATTAGCACCACCTGGGAATAAAATTTCATATGGGCTCATTGATGCATCACCAACAAAAATACATTTGTATTCTTTTCCATAAGTATTTAAAACTTCAAATGTAGGTATTTGTTCATTCCATCTTCTACGATTATTTTTCCAAACACCTTCGTACAAACAATTATGAAAATAAAAATATTCTAGATTTTTAAATACACTTCTTGAAGCAGAAAATAACTCCTCTACTTTTTTAACATATGGATCCATAGATCCACCAACATCCAAGAATAACAAAACCTTTATTGAATTATTCTTTTCTTTTTGTGTTTTAATATCTAAATATCCATTTTTTGCAGTTGACTTTATAGTTGAGTCAATATCAATTTCCTCTTGTAGTCCTGTGCGAGCCCATTGGCGCAATCTCTTTAATGCAATCTTCATTGCTCTTGAACCTAATTCTGATTTATCGTCTAAATCTTTAAATTCTCTTTTATCCCAAACCTTAATTGCTTTTTTGTGCCTGCTTTTATCTTGTCCTATTCTGACGCCTTCAGGATTATATCCATATGCACCAAATGG